>NZ_QAJQ01000014.1:86178-326274 GCF_003852395.1 Pedobacter sp. KBW01 | reverse complement strand
ACTTTTAGCGAAATCCCCAATAATGGTCAAATCTATAAGATTCAAGGGCATTTAAAGCAAGGTAGGCTCAAAGTCGAGCAGCAGCCTTCGGGAATTATATTCACCCTATCAAAAAGCGATCAGCTTTATCACTCATTAAGCGAAATCAAAAGCTCACTATTGCAGACAGCTAAAAAACAGGATTCCTCCCAACAGATAACTTCTGAAAATCACAACATTAAAAGATAACCTATGAAAACTCTATTTCAACAAAGTCAACTGCCTTTAGAGCAGTTAAGTAAGCTTGGCATCTATCATCAGGACCAGCTTTTGCTTAATCCAGAAGAAATCAGTGCGCTTTTATCCGGACGACGTACTCAGCTTATTAGTCTTCATCACCTAAAAGGGGAAAAATTTGATATTGAAAGATTGGATGCACGCCTTTCCCTTCACCGGGATGAGCATAACAGTGTGGAACTGTTAATCCATCCTATATATCATGCTCCAAGAAAACATCCCTTGTTAACCGAGCTTGAAATGCACGGGCTTATCCAGGGCCAGAAAGACTTTATCGCCAAGAGTATTCAAATCGAAGAAGGCATCTCGGCTATGTACAATATCGAATATGATCCAGTTACTAACGATTTCATTGGCTACAGTGTTCCTGAGGTGCATTCACCAGATCTGGTAAACGGGATAATGCTCGATGCAGAGCAAAAGGAAGCATTTAAAAAAGGTATGCTGATTGAACTTCGTGATGGAACTAGATTTCAGCACCGTGTTACCCAGCCTAAGGGACTACTTGCAGATCGCAAGGAATTAATACTCTCTGTGCTTGTGGATGGTGGAATTTCCTATTTGTTAATTAAAGATATTCAGCCGTTAAATAGTACTTCTCAACAGCTGGATCATCATACTCCGGCTTTTACTAAGGCGTTTGCTGATATGCAGGGGACATCGTTAAGTGCTATTGAGGAACGCAAGTTACCACAAAGAGCTTTCATAGAGCCTCCCGCTTATAGCGGCATAGCTAGATAATGTTAAATAATTAATCATCAATCTTAAAACTTACCACAATGAATGACAATAATTTGCAATACCTACAAAAAATGCTTGATCACCTTGGCTTTGGAACCCGCCTTAACTCAGTATTAGAAAGCGCCATATATAAAAAGCCAGAGGCCTTCACTATCGGCCTTAATCAGAAATATATACCTGCTGAATTCCGGTCTGACCCTTCTAAAGGGATTGATATGATGCATTTCGATCTTCAGTTTAATAAATCAAGGGAAACTGACGCCTACTTTTTAAACGGGTTTGAAGCGAGCCTTAAACGCTACAATACTGATCAATCTGTGTCCAAGATCTTTGATATAGAAAAACATCACCGGATGACGGCGCTCCAATCGTATAAACTCTTATGCGGATTGTCTTTACAAAAGGATATTTTTTTGCGTGATCTTACCCATAGTACTGGAGATACCTTGGAGCGTATCCCTGTTTGGTTTTCGCTGGATTTACAGGTGACTAATGAACGTGGCAACCATCCTTTGAATAGGTTTTATCCTGGCTACGGCTTTGACCTTGAAGCAACAGTAGACCGCTATAATTTTAAGGGACTAGAAGACAAGCAGAAACGGGAGTCGGTTATCAGGGCATTAAAATATGGTAATTTAATTGAGCTGCCATTAGAACTTGAAGGGAAAACGCAGCCTGTATATCTCTGTGCAAATCCTGAAATGAAAACCTTAAATATATATTCTAAAGAAATGCAGCCCATAAAGGCTGAACAGATATTTTCCCCCACTACTGCTAGTGTTGTACAAATTGCTGCACCGGATGTGAGCGCTAGAGTTCAAAAAGCCGAGTCTATCAATGAGGAAACTAAATCGCCAAAAATTGGCCGCTAATAAGCAATAAAGACTTTGTATTTAGTTTAGCTCAGCTGTGCGGGATATACTCCCTGGCGCAGTATATTTTCGTCTTTCACTCATCCACTCCTTTATTTTTGGGAAAATGAAAAGAATTGCAAAGGCAAGTACCGACATCACCAATTGGAGCACAAGGTTTATTTTGGTTACCGGACTTGCGTCTACTTCACCCATTACAACCCATAATCGATAAATACTCCTTAAAATAATGAGCACCAAAAGGTATTTGCTCCATTCAAACCGGCGTTTGATGAGGATAAAAAGCACATACCTCATTATAAAAATAGCGATGAGCACCACAAATTCTTGCGTGCTCTCATAATCGTAGAAAAATAGATTGATTATCCCGATTAAAAAAGTAATTAAAATAAGATTGGAAGACAGTGAGTATTTGTTCTTCCAGAGTTTAAGATTAACCAACTTATAAATATTTATGCTATAGACTAAGCAAATGTCTTGATAATTTTTAACAAGCACCAATTTTTTATTTAATAGAATGGTAAATATTTTGACAATTATCAATGTAAATGAAAAACGAGATCTGATTATGATCTCGTTCTTTAAAATTTTGCTAAAAAAGTGCTTTGCTAGCTTACTTTTTAATATCGCGTTCTTTAATTTTTATTGCCGGATTACCCTGATAAATGGCATAAGCGGATAAATCCTTTGTAGCTACGCTACCCATTGTTAAAACAGCATGGCTGTGCAGCGTTACCCCCGGACAAACTTTAGCTGCGGCTCCAACCCAGGTGCCTTCCGCTAAAATGATAGGCGCTACCATCAAGTCAAAATTTGTACTGCTATAGTTATGGTTACCGGTAATAAGCACAGCCCGCTGTGATATACAGCAGTTTTTGCCTATAATAACCCGGTCTAAATTTTCAATATAACAATCGGCAAGCCAGCTATAATCGCCAATTTCAAGTTTCCAAGGATATTTAATATGAATACCCGGTTTAATGCGTACTTCTTCGCCTATTTTAGCACCGAACAGCCGTAACAAGACCACAAGTATTGAACTAACAGGTATAACACGGCTTTTAAAAAACAGAATATCCGTAAAATACCACAACAATTGCTTTAAGGTATTTGCACCTACCTTAAAATCACCGGTATCGAAATTTTTGTGAAGCTGAGTTTTTAGCAAAATATAGGTTTTAACGGTATAAATTAATGCCCGGCTACAACTGGTTTATTGTTCTTTTTAATCCAGAAATATAACATGGTAAATACGCAGATATATACAATGATATTAAAAACTTCGTGGTGATAAGTAAAGTTATGCCGCTGCGATTTAAAGAAACCTAGTAGCACTCCAAGGCCGGCTATCCTCAACACGTTTAGTATATAGATGGCAATAAGACCAATCACTAGCATCTTAAGGGTTGATTTCCACGAAGCTGGAAAGGCCAGTACAAATGCCGACAAGAAACTCATTACGCCCAAACCCAAACAAGAATAATTTACCCTTAAGTATGGCCCTGCAACTACCATTACATCCATTTCGTTATGGATAGCATAAAAACCGAAGAGTTTAATAATCCAAACTGCTGGTATAATCAATGCCGATTTTAAACCTTGAATGTAGTTAAAATGTGCTGAAATATAAGCATTGTAATACTTCGATCCCGGGGTCATCACGCTGTTCATAAACAGGTTGCCCTGGCTAAACACGATATAGAGCACAAACAATGCAATTACAAATTTAATAGCCTTTTTATTAGCCTGTTTTTTAGCTTCTTCCTGAGTCATAATTATCGGCAGTTTATATTTTTATTTGTTTTTTGTAAAGCTTTAATCTTTTTATCTACCAGTTGTCTAAACCAGAAACTCTGCAGATAATGAAATTTAATTCCTGTGGCACCTTCAAATATACCCAGTTTAAAAAACATTCGGTAGCCAAAATAAAGATAAGGCCGAAAGCCAAGTGGGAGTTTCCACCATAAGCGTTTTAGCCAGGCCCTCTTTTCATCCGGGCTCCCCATTAAGTTTGGCTTAATGCTCTGAATCCTTAATTTTTGTATCCTTTCTATTTCTTCCTGAGCAATCAAATCGCTATAGCGTTCGTGTTTGGTTTTCCAGAAAGAAATATCATTTTCTTTCAGATTTTCTTCCAATATCCAACCTTTTTTCCATACTTCGGTTTTGCCGGGTACTATAAAGCGGTGGTCCATATTTTCGTTAAGGTCAGAAAAACCAACCCCTGTTCTAAACATTTTTAACAGATAAAAAGGGTAGAAGGTCCCAAACCTGATCCAACGTCCCTGAAAAAAGTTTTTCCGGTTAAAATAAATGCCATTAATACCCGTATGCTGGTCATCATTAAAATTGGCGAGCATTTCAAAAAGTTCAGAGGTAACAATCTGGTCTGCATCCAGGCCAATGGTCCAGGGTGTGGTAATTTGGAAGTTTTTTAAGGCAAAATCCCACTGTTTGGGATGGTTTTCAAATGGGTTTTGTAATATCTCTGCACCATAAGCTGCAGCAATTTCAAGCGTTTTATCAGCACTGTAGCTATCTAAAATATAGGTTTTGGCATTTAGGTTTTTAATAGATTCCAGCAATCTGGGTAAATGAATTTCTTCATTAAAAGTGAGTATGATGAAACTGAAATTTTTGTTCATGTATTGGGTTATTTCAACCAGGGATTGAAATATAGTTTATATGGTTTTATAAAATTCGAGATACCGCTTGGCTAACACATCCTCATTAAAATCCTCTCTAATGATTAATGGAGCAGTGTGGCCGATGTGTTGCCTTTTATCAGGATTTTGGTAAGCAGAAATAATGTTGTTTTTTATCGCTATAGTTTCCAGGCTGGTCACCCAGCCAAGCGCCTTATCTTTAACGTAATCAGCAAGGCCAACATGTTCGCTAATAAGCACTGGCGTACCAACACTCAGGCTTTCTATTACCACATTGGCAAAGTTCTCGTTGTAAGAAGTAAGCAAAAGCAAATCATGCGCTGCCATCATCGTGTACTTGTCCTCGTTGCTTACCTGGCCAACCCAATCAATACTATTGCTTAGTTTTAGCTTATTGGCCAAAAGCTTTAAGCTTTCTAAGTATCGTTCTTCACCAGAGCCGGCAATAGTTAATTTCCAGGAGATATCAACGGTTGCTAAGGCATTAAACAAAAGTTCAAGTCCTTTCTTTTCCTCAATACGCGAAAGAAAAATAAGCTTAAAAGAGTCCCCTTCTTGATACTTTCTACCTAATACTTTCGAGGGTAAACTCACCAAATTCGGAATCACCCTGATACTCTTCGGCCTTACAATTTTTAAAATATCTGCTTTTTCCAGTTCGCTGGTAGCATGGATATGGCAGTATTTTAGCAGGTTTTTGCCTAGTAATTTATGAATCAGTTTTTTTGATATTGAATTGCGGTTACCAAGCGTGTAAGAGGTAAGCATTCCGCGGGGAGATAGCACCACAGGAATATTATACAACCTTGCAATAAGGCAACTCAGAACCGAAACTAAATTCCACCAGGCATGTATGTGTACAACATGCCTCTCCTCTGGTAGGATGCCTTCAAGTCGGGGTGGTCCTTTAAGTATTTGATTGGCTGTATTTAATTTGTTACCCTCAATGCTAGGTTTGTCGTCCTCAGTGTAACGAAGGATCTCTTTCCTCAATCTCCACAACAATCCCGGAGAAAAATGACTGTGGTCTTTAGTCCATCGGTTAAAGTATGTAACCGGAACTCCTTCAACCAAAACCGGAACTCCAGTTTTTACATCTAGTTCCTTTTTACCATTGGCCGTAGTGGTAATCACCTCTACTTCGATGCACTTGTCATCCCGAGTACCTGGTTTGTCACCATGAACACTTGATTTGTCATACTGAGTGCAACGAAGGATCCCTTTCTTTAAAACCGCTAAATGCTTATCGCCCGACAGGACCTCACACAACTTCCCAACACTTTGTATAGGCCCACCGTAAATATAGGCAGGTTTATAAGAAGCTGTAATGTGGATGATTTTCAATGATGAAGCGATATTAATCAAATGTTGGTTTTAATACCTTTATAGTCCTGAGCAGATGGAATAGAAACCACATAATCACATATCCCCAAAAAATATTATTAAACATAAATTCGAAGTTATTACCTCGCCATAGTCCTTGAAAAATACTATTAAACATAATTACGCAGCCCAGCTCATAACTACCAAATATCTCTTCTGCTTTGTCAGATAGGTGCTGCACCAATATGCCATAGAGCAACATAAAAAAGAAAATCCCTGCAATGCCAAAACTTAAATAAGCATCTACTACAGGGCGTGTTTTTGCTGAAACACTCGACATTTTGTGTGCTACCCCGGCATCATAAACGCGCTGCATAGAAACCATTTCCATATTGGGCTTTCCAGACCAGAAAACCCGTGGTATTAACCCTTCCAAAGAATTTTCTACAATTTCCCAATCGTAATAAGAATGGTGAACAGGTACATAATCTACAAACTGTGTAAACATTTCTATTTCACTCAGCCTTCTAGTAAGGAAGCCCCAATTGGTATCCTCAATTTGTTCTTCGTTTTCTGAACTAAGGTTTTGAAAAGCCTGATTTTGCGCTTCCTCTGCACTTACTTCTCCACTCCAGCTTTGCCGAACAGTATTATTATAGGTTGGTAGGAAGTAAAGTAATACGTAAGCAATAGGAAGGGCAAGGTAAAGTATAGGCTTTTTATAGTAAGGAAAGAATACACAAGCAATAACAATGATATTGATAATAATAGGCTCTTTGTAACCTGATAAGGAGGCATGAATAAAATTCAGGATGAAAATAGTGGCTCCTATTCCGAGATATTTAATGTTTTTTGTGTTGAATCCTTTAACAAACAATACTGCTGCACACGATATACCGATTATGGTAAGGGGGATGGCAATTTGGCTAAGGCCAGGGAAACGTTGTGCTAGCGATCCAATTCCAAATACAATGATGCTAAGCCAGATCAGAAAATCATCATCATCAAAGGTTTTAATGCTCTTAATGCTAATATTATTCTTTTGAACTAGTAGTATGCCTGTTACCAATGCGGTATGGGCCAATAAGCTCATCCGCTGGCAACTGGCAATCAATGCTGTTTGCTCACTTTCTTTAAATTCTGCCCCATAATTAACTTCGGTTAAATACCGGTAACCCAAATGATCCATAAAGTAAAATACAGAAGTAACACACATAAAACCTGCAAAAATAAGTTGTAGGAGAAATATTGGACGCATTATCTGCTTATGGATAGGTAAATCGGTTTTAATAATTGCAGCTGGAGATAATATGGTGGTATAAAAAATAAAGAGTGAACCAAACCAGGCGACAAAATAAGATATAATAGGGCTATTAATCAATAAGTATGCGATCAGAACCGGAAGATATAATGTGAGAATGAGTTTAGTAGGATTGTTATTTTGCATGCTTATTTTTGATAGTGTCAACAATCACTGCCACCTGTTTTTCGAACGACCAATCTTTAATGATTTGTTGTGATAGATTTCCAATTTTTGCTATTTTATCCTTATTTTCAGTTAGTGTACTAAGTTTTTGTTTAAGATCAGCTAAATCCCCCGATTTAAAAACCGCTCCATTTACTCCAGTTTTAACCAAATCTATAGAACAACCAACTTTATCCGATACCAATACCGCTTTGCCAGCTGCCATGGCTTCATTAACCGCTAATCCCCAGGTTTCACCCGGTCCTTGCGAAGGTAGACAGAATAAATCACAGGCCTGATATACAACTGGCATTGCTGTTTGATTCTGAAAATCCATAAAATGAATTCGCCTTTTGAGGCCGTCTCCGGTACTCTTTCCTAGTTTGTCATCTTGAGTTCCCACTGGTTTGTCATTCTGAGCGGAGTCGAAGAACCCAACACCCAACTCCAAACTACCTCTATTGTCATCCAGCTTTCCCTCTGGTTTGTCCTCATGAGCGTAGTCGAAGGATACTTTCTCCACCAACCCTTCAACTTTCTCTTTTAACCCTTCCTCCAAAACACCATTTCCAACAAAAAGCAAATGTGTGTTTTTCAGATCAAGATTGATAAAAGCGTCCAACAAAAGTTCAGGATTTTTTTTTGGTTCTAATTTTCCTGCAAAGAGTATTAAAATTTCATTATGAGTTATGCCAAGCTTATCTCTTAATAATCTAGATTCTATACTTCTATCTTCTGCAAATCTTTCATTATCGATCGCGTGCGGTGCTAAAATTAACTGTTGGTCTTTTAATCCAACTTTTTTAAAGTAAGCTTTATTCGCTTCACCCACATAAAATGCAAAATCGATATGGCGATACACCCATTTTAAAAATATATTTCTCACCCACCTTTTGATGCTATTCTGTTGATCCAAAAGTGTAGAATCGCCCCTGAAATAAATCGGTACGCGGGTATAGTAATATCTGATCAATTTTAGATTACTTTGATACGCCCAACCAAAAATTAGTATTTTGGTAGGTGCATAATCGTTGATTTCTTTCTCCATATTTGGATTGATAATCCCCGTGAAGTGGTGTGTCCCTTTATCCTTTGCCGTATTCTCTAAAAATTGGTAATCATATCCCGTTAGAAGCGGAATGTCCCATTGAATTTCTCTTTTAAAACCAGTATCAAATGTTTTAGATGCACGATTACCAGCAGTGTAAAATACCTTGAGCTTAATTTTTTTAGCTAAAAGTTGAAATACAGGTGAGTAATACTGTATTGGGTGACTAACTATAATAGCTAACTTTTCTATTTTGTGCATTCTATTGCTATAGCCTCGTTAAAACGATCGGCTTCTTCGACAAATTTAAAATGTTCATCTTTGCAATCGTTAAAAAGGCAGACTTTACAGTTTTTAAATCCGCTTTTTTCCAGTTCATACATTAGCGATTTTTCATCCCACATCCATAAATGTTTAGAGTTACCAGCATAGTCTTTAATTACACCAGTAAAGCCTTTGCTTCTTCTTTCTTTACCCAATAGTGTTCTGCGCATAAATTCAGATGCTGGATTTTCTACGGAATTGTAGTCCTTTAAATACTTTTCTATCGCAAATTTCAAATCTGGCAACACGCACCTAAAAATCCCTCCTGGTTTTAAAATACGATATGTGTTTTTTAGTGCCGCCTGAAAATCTTGGTAAGGCAAATGTTCGAGAACATGCGAGCAATAAACCCCATCACAGGTATTTTCTTGCTCGGGCAAACCCTTCACAATATCTCCATAGAGCACATTTTTAGGAAATGGTTGACTGTTTTTTTTGTAAATTTTGCCTATTAGCCAAGTTCTCTCAAATCTCAGAGTAGGTGAAGCATCGTAATTTTTCCAGTTTTTAGGAGAGCTAAAGCCACATCCATATTGTACATATAACGACATATTTAAATTTACTTCTTAAGTGGTTTTGCTAAAATATTTCCCGATAATAATTGATTGAGATTGTTAATCGCAATTTGCTTGGTTCTTTTGATTAAATAAAATTGGTAACCTAATGGTTTCAACAAATTGAATATGTAATTGGGCTCAAGCCCCGTTTTTAAATGATAATCCTGATCGTATTCAAAAACAAGATAAGGTAAGTTTTTGGTAATCGACTGCATTAATCCTGCAATTACTAGTGCTTCATAACCTTCTACGTCAATTTTGATAAAGTTGATTTTTTCATCAATTAAAAATTCATCGCCAATTTTACAATCGACAGTCACATCTCCATTTTTTTCGAATAGATTAAATGATCCAGGGTTATTACTGGTAGCATCCGCTGTAATTTGAAATGTTTCGTTTTTATTGCTCAGCGCAATGTTTTGTGGGTTAATTTGAGGAAAATTATTTAATCTGATATTACGAATTAATGCGCTGTAATTAAATGATATAGGCTCAAATGCAGTTACCTTGCCTGATTGTCCAACCAGTTCTGCAAAATACAAAGTATGAAATCCGATGTTTGCGCCAATATCAAGCACGTGATCGTTTTTAGCAATGTACTTATCGAAAACTTGTTTCAGCGAGGCTTCATAATCACCAATGTATACAATTTTGGCACCAATCCATGTTGTTGGATCACATTCAATTTTGAAATTCCCAATCATTGGTTTTACGATAACTTTTGCTTTGGAAAATCTGTTGTTTTTAAACAAAAAATGAAAAATGCGATCTTGCCCTTTAAAAAATGGCCTTTTGAGAATGGTTTTATATAATGATTGAAGTATCATTTCGTTAGTTGTTTTTCAAATCCAATACTTCATCAAATACATCTACCTGTTTTTTGGTCAAGGATTTTGGAGTATACTTTTCAAATTCTTTCCAATTTGTATCTGGAGATTTTTTCTCGATTACCTGTTCCAAATATTGTTCAAAAATATATTTTGCTTTCGGAGAAGATTGGTCAAGTGTAATTAAATTTCCTGCATTACAATCTTTAATAGCAATTGCGGCCTCACTTTGTGGGTGAAAAAGCGCAAGTAAAGGTTTTTTTGCCATGATATATGGGTAAAGCTTGGAGGCCGTATACGATGCATCATTTGAACCGATAATGAGCAAGCCATCCGCTTCCTGCAAATTTCTAATGCTTTGGTAAAAACCTATCCGATCAGTATATTCCGTTACTTTTTCGCCCAGACCCATTTCTTTTGCGGTAGGTGCAATGGTTGGAATACCAGTTCCATTTGCAGCATAACTCGTGCCGATAAAATGTAAATGGATAAGAGAAAAAATTATCGGATTGGTTTCTTTAAAAGCTAAAAATTCTTCAAACAATAATTTAATAGCCGAATGGATATCGTACCCGCCCCGACCAATATAAATGAGGTTAATTTGATTGGTATCTGTTGGATAAACCAATTGAAGTTTCGACTTTTTTTTCTCGGCAATCTCAAAATCCAGCTCAAAAGCACCAAATGTAATTACCTTGGAAGGTTTATTTTTTAACCAAGGATATCTGTTTTTTAGTGTTTCAATATAGGCGCCAGATACGCTGATGATGCCATCTACACCTTTCATGGCAATGGGTTCCAAATATTTGTTTAACCGATAAGAAAACCAATATTTTGGCGGTTGTTGCGATTTTGGTTTATTTAAATAATAAGTAGAATGCCAGGGATCTTGCATGTCAATTACGTAAGGAATACCAAATTTTCTTTTCCAATAACTACCCAAAATACATATTGGGAACTGCGTGGTAGAAAAATAGATCAGATCATATTTTTCAGCAGCGAGCAATTGGTTTACCTTTTTTCGGTAAAAGAAAAGAGAACGTAAAGCGAGGCTTCCAAGACCAAACTTAGCCGTCCATTTTTTTGTAAGGGCTTTTACCTTATGTATCTTAATATTCGAAGGAATGGAACTGAGTAAGAGGGGATCATTTACAATATCAACATATTTTTCATGAACCGTTACAATTTCTGCTTTCCAACCAAACTCATGGTAGTAGCACAAACTGGTTCTTATGCGTTGCATGTCTGCTGCATTAACAGGAGGGAAGTGTGGCGAAATAATAAGTAGCTTTCTCAATTTGATTTAAATAGCCTATTAAAGTATGGCTGTAACTTAAACTCGAATAAATAGATGGCAATGCCCGTACTTATCAATATCAGTGGCAACTTAATGGCAAAGGAAATAGTCGGAATGCCAACAAACAGAACAATTATAGGGTAATGTACGAGGTAAAGGCTATAGGAAAACTTACCAATATGGGCCAAGGGCTTGATTATTTTTGAATAAATATACTTAAATAGCTTACCAAAGAAATTAAACATGATCAACATAAAGATGGGAAGAAAGATGTAGCAGGCCTTGATGAATGGGCTGTACTGCTTATCATAGCTTAAAGTAATTGCCGATCCCAAAAATATGATAGCATAAACCCATAAAAGCAGATTGTTTTTGGTCTCAACCGGTTGCTCTTTTTTTCTGATCAAGTATAAAAAAAATGGCCAGCTCACAATTGCAAACAAGGTGTATTTTACCGGATCAAGATGATCGAAGAACAGGTGTAATCTTGAAAGCAATGGCAAAGAGAAGAGAGACAATATGGCGAGATGGGAACTGCTATATAGCTGCCGAAACTTAACGATATAGAAACCAATTAGCCATATAAATGATAGCGCAAAAAGAATAAAAAAATGAGTCAAAACTTTTGGGTAGACATAGGGCTGAACATTTAAATAAATACAGATCAAACCTAATATAGCCCATAAATACAGCATATTGTTATTTAGCTTCTTGTTCCTGATACAAAATAGTCCAAAATAGAGGTAAAAGAAAACTTCGAAAGATAGGCTCCAAATTACAGGATTGCTTTGGTAAAGAGTTATGGAGGTGTCTAATGTTGCAATTGGCAAAGCGTTGGCTATGAAATGCATTAGCGAAAAAGGAGTTTTAAAAATTATTTTTTCAATTAAAGCTGTCAATATCACACAGCATATTAATATAGGGTACAGGCGTAAAACCCTATTTTTGATAAATTCTATTTTCGTTTTTGGTCGATTTTCAAACGATAGGTGGATTACAATCCCCGATAGAATAAAAAAAACGATTACCGATTCGGTGCCCCAATTAGTGAATAGATTCGTGAAATGGTTTTTGTATCTAGCCATTTCGGGCACAAGAGAAAAAAGATGGCAAATAAAGACTGCAATCGCCGCTAGTGCGCGCATTGCTTCTAAATTATTATTCTTGGTATTGATAGCTCAAGTTTGTTTAATGGTAAAGTGTATAGAACAGTTAGAGTGAATGCCAGCTATTGTAATGTTTGTTCAACAATAGCCAGAAACTTTTTCTGCTCTATGTTCCAGTTTAGGTTGAACTTTGCACTGTTGCTGGCTTCGAGTTGCTGGTTTTTAAGCAGGGTATCGTCATCAATATAGCTTTTAAGAACCTGAGCTAGGTGCTGCGGGTCACCTTTTTTATAAGAGAAGCCTGTTTTTGGGTGCTCGCGAATAAAACTTTCTTGTGCACTGGTATCAGAAACAACTAGGGCCAAACCTGCTTGCAGATACGAGAACAGTTTATTGCTCAGTGCCAAATCGTTATTTATAGAAAAACTGGGCTCTGTAGCCAAACCAATGTGAAACTGGCTGGCAAAACTAAACAAGTCATCCGGAGCAATTGGCTCGTAAAAGAAGATTTGGGGTGCTTTGCTGAAATTAACGGCTGATATGATTTGATCCAGTTCTGTTTTAACCTGTATGCTTAACGAACCCAATAAATGAAGCTCAACCTTTTCGTTCTCTAATAGTTTTAAGACATAAATTACATCTTGCAATCCTCTTGATAGGCCAATATGCTGCGAGAACCAGAATAGCTTTAAAGTATTGTAGTCTTTGTTTTGTCTAGCAATATCGATTTCTTGTACGGGAAAAACATTAAGTATCGTACTAAAAGATAGTTTTGGGAAAATAGACTGGTAGCGTTCATTAATCAGTGGACTGCTTGTTGTAAGGTAATCTGCTTTGGGAAAGTACGCTTCTTCGACATATTTAATGAGGCGAAAATTAAAATCCGCATTGTTTGTTTTTGCCTCATAGCGATGCAAATCTTCTGCATCGAAACCACATTTGGCCTTGTATTTTGAAGCTGCTTTTACAGCCGCGGGCAAGGCGGCCAGGTTGTGGGCAATATAGAGATCTGCCTGTATGCTTTTGGCTTTTTTAATTAGTCTGTAAGTACCCCTTGATAAGGCAAAGATCGATGTAATTGCATTGATGCCAATCAACTTCGCTATTTTTTTTGCTGCCTTATGAATGACTTTTGATAACCAATAGCTAAACTTCTGCTCAACTGGATCGCCATTTACACGGATGGCCTGCCATTTTTTTGAAGCCAGGAGCTCTCGGTCTAGTGCGGTGCCCCAAGCGTTCCAATACTGATAGATAACCGTTACGGTATAGCCTGCTTCGGCTAGTGCATCGGCTTCTTTTACCAGTCTGGGGTTTAAAGAAGGTTGGCCAGAAGTAATGAGCAATATTTTTTTCAACCTAGTTGTGGTCAAATAAAGTTAGGTATTCGTTGGCAATAACGGTTACATCGAACCTGCTTTCTGCATTTTCTCTGCAATGGCTTCTGTCAATAAGTTTTACTTGGTCTAACGTCTGTATCATTTCGTCCTTATTGTTTACCACGTAGCCATTAACCGAATCAATAATTACCTCTGGAGTTGCGCCGGCATTAAATGCAATAACCGGGGTGCCGCAAGCCATAGCTTCGGCCATTACCATACCAAAGGCTTCTCTTACATTAATGGGGAACAACATGGCCTTGGCACTGCCGAGGTATTCGTTTTTTTGTTCGTCGTTTACCGCACCCACATAGCTGATTTGCTCGTTGTCTATAAACGGTTTAATCTCCTTGTCGAAATATTCTTTTTCGCTTTCCAAGGCCGAAATATTGCCGGCAATGATTAGTTTTTGATTGGTTGCTTTGGCTACCTGGATGGCAATATGGCAACCTTTTACGCGGTCGAGCCTGCTTAAAAAGATGAGCGGTGCATCTGGGCCAACATTTTTTGCAAGCTTGTATTTTGAAAAATCAATGGCATTGTAAACCCTTGTCCAATGCCCAATGCTTTTTACACTAGCCACACAATCATAACTTGGCGCAGTAAACCTTAGGTTTTGATTGGCAAATTTGTTGATCCAATAGATGTTTTTGGCATCAACGGTTCGGCCATAAGTCATGATTTTTTTTACCGACGCATTTAGTATAGGTATAAGGTAAGCCAGGCGACCGAAATTATGGATCAGATCGAAGTCTTTTCTCTTTTTGTACAGAAATTTCCAAGCAAAAAGGAGCTCCTTGATTTTTTGAAACTTAGACCTTTTAAGATCGTTAATACCAAAAGATTGAGCAGTTCCAGAAATTTTTGAACCAGGCCCTGCCAATAAATAAACAGTATGCCCCATTTTTTGGTATTCTTCGGCAAACATGTAGACCAAACGTTCGTGCCCTCCATAAAGAGGGGGAGGCACTGCAATTCCGGGGTCCATAATCAACAAAATCTTCATGCTATATTTTTATTTTGCCCTTTTAAAAAAATCGTTGCCTTCCTTTTGTAGTTCATCATCAATTTGGCAACTTTCCAACCAAAAAGCTCATTGACCAACTTTAACGAGCCTGGCAAGGGAATTTTGATGTTGGGTTTAAGCAATCCCTTTATTTTATGTTTGGCTCTTTTGATCAGGTCGCTATTAAATGGGTAGTTATCATAAATAAACAGCTGTAAAAAATTTGCACAGCACTGTAGGGCATCTTCTCTTCTGGTTTTTGCCAAGAGGTAATCGGTACTGAGGTCTATAGCCATAAATGCAGATTGCTGTGCCATCCTGTCTTTTCGGGCAGAAAGTGTATGGCCGTGTCCGGATCTGTAGTACAAGATCGATTCGGAACTAAAAATGATACGCTCTGCAGCGAGCACTATTCTTGTAAAGAATTCGAGATCGTTGATTAACGAGAGCTTTTCGTTCCAGCCACCTGTTTTTTCTATAATAGATTTAGGGATGAGCCAGAGTGCACATTGCATCATCGCCGCTCCGTTTATCCAGCTTGTGCAGATCCAATCGATAGGATTCATATCCTGCCAGCAGGCTTCTGGATTTAATTTAAAGATCGAAATGTCGTTGTTGTAAAAGCGACCCCATTTGGCAGAAGCAATGCAGCCAGGGTTTTGGAGAAGCAATTCGACCTGCGCTGCAATCATATTTAGCGAAAGCATATCGTCGGCGTCAAAAAACTTAATGTACAATCCTTTGGATTTTGAAAACCCATGGTTATTGGCTGCACATTGACCTTTGTTTTCTTGTTGCAACACGATTATTTTTTCGCTTTCATATTTTTTTGCAATAGCCAAGCTATTGTCAGTACTTCCATCGTCTACTATAATCAGCTCCCAATTTTGATAGGTTTGGTTTACAATACATAAAATGGCTTTTTCTATGTATTGCGCAGCGTTGTAAAGAGGAATAATTATCGAAACTAAAGGCTTATCCATTACTTTTTCTGAGTGCTGGTTTAAAAAGCCTGATCAGTTTCTCCCTCAGCCAAAAGGCAGCATAGGTATCGAGCATACCCAACAGCCTAAAGAGTCTGCCTCTGTTTAATTTTAAGTTTTTGTTAAGCTGCTTTGCCAATTTCACGGCTTTGCTAACATAAGGCCAATCATTAACCGCTGCAAGTGTTGTGGCGGCCTGAAGCAACATATTGCTTAATTCTATGGGATAAATATCTCCAAATTGATCTACAGTTTTTTTGAGCACATAATAACTCGCCTCTGCACATTTCAATTGATTAGATACTGACATGCTTTGCTGGTATTGATAATTGATGCAAGTAATGGTATTGAGGTAATCGAATTTTAAACCATTTGCAGCCAACCTGATGTGAAAAGCCTTGTCTTCGTTGTAAAGTACGTTCTTATCAGTGTCAAATCCACCAGCCTCTAGAAAAGACAGACGTTCGTAGAGCCCGAAGTTTACAATTTTGTGTTCTATTGCATATTTTAGGCTGTTTTGGCGCATCTCTTCTCTGTTGTGATTAGCCGAGTCTAGCTGTTGCTTAGAATCGAAATTGATGTAATTGAAATTTAAGATCAATACCTTAAAATCATTCTGGTTATTAGTGAGCCAATGCTGCATTTCAGCAGTAAAATTGGGCAACAGCTCATCATCGGCATCGTGAAAATGGATCCAATCGGCAGTAGTTATTTCGGCAAGCCTGTTTTTGCCAGAAGAACAGCCCCTATTCACATCACCGTTAATTACAGTTGCACCTAAAGCTCTAGCTATTTCTTCGGTATTATCTGTACTGCAATCATTGTACACTAAAATTTCGTGAAACGGAATAGTTTGGTCGTGAGCTGATTTTAGCAGACAGGGCAGATAATTGGCCGCGTTATAAGCCGGAATGCATAAAGCTATAGTTGGTTTATCCTTCATTTTTTACAAGCTTCTTCTTTGCCCAGTTAACGGCTGGAAATTCAATAAAACGATAAGAAAGCTTAGCCAAAGCCGATGCTGCTGGAATGCCAATAAAAACAAGGACAAGTAACTGTGTCCAATTGCTCATTTGTGGATTTAGCTTTAACAAAGCCCATAGTATTATCCAAATAACAAGTTCGTGCAGGAGGTAAAGCGAATAGCTGATCTCACCCAATTGCTTAAACAGCCTTGTTCTAAATAGGGCAAGCATAATACTGGGCAATGTAAGTTTTGGGTTTATAATTGAAGATAAGAGCCCAAAAAAGAACAAAAACCAAATGAAAGCTCCAACACCTCCCTTATAAGAAAATAGGGTTGAATACATGAATAATGCAACAGGTACCAGCCATACTGCCAAACCAAATAATTTTTCTTTGGTCCTTATTACATAATCAAAAACATAATAGCAAAAAATGCCAACCCAAAACAATGAGAATTTGCTCAATAAAAACGATCCGTCCCATTCGCCATATCTCGAAGCTAACCTGATAAGTATTATTGATAAAATTAAAACAAACAAAGGGCCTACTAGTTTTATCTTGTTTGTAATGCCAAAAAGAAATGGCGCGATAAGATAAAACTGCCACTCTAATGAAATAGACCATGCCGGATTTAATATAGCACCAGAAGAATTCTTTAACAATGTAGGAGGAATTATGCCATGCAGCATAGTAATATGTAATCCAATATGCTTGTATAAGTCATTCTCATCATAATTTTTGGGCATAATTCCCAATAGACCAAGTAGGAGTGCCACAATCAAACAAATAATGTACATTGGATAAATGCGCATGAATCTTCTGAATAAGTAGGTGCTGAATTTTTCATGCTTACTCTCAATGAGCATGCAGATGGTGAAACCAGAAACAATGATAAAAACATCGACAGCAGTTTCGCCGTTGAATATATTTTTTATAGCTTGTTGCTGAAAAAAAGTATCGAAAAATCCGGTAATGGCTATGATATGAAAAACGAAAACCCACAACGATAAAAAACCTCTTAGGCCTTCTATTTCTATTATCTTGTGTTTCACTTGGCGTATTTTTTCTTGATCCTGTTCATCAGGTAGGCGCTTAGTTTTTTCAGGCTGATCTGGTCTAAAAGCTGGTCCATATAACCTCTTTTTGTTGTAGGGAGATAAGCCGAAGCCAAATAATTGTTGAGTTTGGAAACCGAAAATTTCTCGATCACTTCTTGGTAAACTTGCAGATTTAAAGGAATGATTTTGCTCCCAGCTAAATTTTTTATGGTTTGATGAGCCTCATTTACCAATTCATCATATTCATTTGCATCGATGTTGCTCATTTTTTCAATGAGCTGGGCTAATGCTTTGCTGTCGTTGATGCCAAAGGTGAAGCCGTTTTTACTGTGAACAATCAATTCTGATGCACCAGCACCAACAGAGCATAATACTGGCGTTCCGTTAGCCATGTATTCGAGCACCGTAAAATTGAACATATCCCAAGTAGAGGGAACTATTGCATATTTGGCTTTCTCCTGTAGTGTGCTTAGTTCTTCGGTTGGTAAAGGTGCATTTAGCCTGATTTGTTTCCCCCAAATCATTGGATAATCTTGAGACAGCTGATTTGCTTTCGATCGGCCTGCGCGGTATACGGTATCTCTTCCTATCCAACGAAACTCCAGTTCTGGACACTGTAATTCTTGAAGAGATTTGCAAAGTACATCTGGCCCTTTCCATTGTTGTACCCGGCCACAGATCATGGCAAAATCTTCTTTTTGGCTAACTGGTCGCTGAGTGAGTTTCATTTCAAATACAGGAGGAATGTATTCGATTTTTGTAGCTGGAAGTATAGGTCGCCAAAATTCTGCATTTTGCTTGCTGTGCGAAATTAGGCAACTTGCCTTGGCAAGCAATAAGGTCTCGGTGCTTCTGCAAAAATCACCAAAAATTGCCTGCTCCAATTCAGGTTCATTGATCTCTATTTGACCCGAACTGCCATGTAGCCTAACAACCAAGGGAGTGGCATGATGTATTGCCCAGGGAATATAGCCCATGGCAAAATCTGTGCATTCTACAATATCATAGCCTTTTCCTTCTGCTGCCTGTTCCCACATTGCCCATGCTGCGGCAATATTAGACTTGTATTCTGGTATAAAACTGAATTTGTCGAACTTTTGGAGGTAGCTGTTGTATAAGTCAGGCGATAGGTATTCTACTTTAACATTGTCAGCCAAATCGAATTTGTCTGTTTTTTGTAGATAGCCGCTTCCTACAATTACTTTCATGGCCGAACAATGAGGAGCAAGCGCCTTAATGTACTGTATATAGTAAGTAGAGATACCCCCACCGCTATGTGGATAGTATTCGGGAAGAACAAATAAGACTTTTGGTTGCTCTTTGGCCATTACAATTGATTAAAGAAAGACTGGTTGATTTGCTGTACCGATCTGGTGCTTTGTAAAAAATCTCGATAAGCAGTTATTTTTTGCAGGTGTTCGGCTTTATCCCACCCATAAAACAATTGAAGGCTAGATTTGAACAGCGAATCGGGTTTGAGTTCTGTAAACAAGCTTTTGATCTCTTCTGGAAAACAGGAAGGCAACTGGCCAACAGGTAGGCAGCCGGCATAGGCGCATTCGTGAAACTTGTAAAATTCTATCCTGCACCTCGAAGCACATAAAAGCATATATTTAAAATTGGCCAAATAGCTGATAAAGTTATCGCCTACAAATTGATGGCTGTAAGGCCGATCGGTAACATCAGGGTAGCCAGGATGTTTTAAAAAATCAAAGAAAGGCCTTAGAACCGATCTTCTGGTTTTTTTCAATATAGCCGAACGATAGGGGTATACCTCGTAGTTGATGGCCCCAGAGATAATTAGTTTGCTTTTTCTTTTGGCTAGATCTTCTAAGCCTATTTCTCTGCTCGAGTCGTATACATAAGGAGTATAGATAACGGGCTTTTCGCTTAATTTCGAAATAAAATAACCAAGCTCCTTTGGCTCGTAAACAGAAAATAGTCTTAGGTTTTTAAGCTGTACAATTTTGGCCAGCCATTGGTAATAAAAATGGGTATGATGTTCAAAATACGGATCAACGATTTTGGCAACGAACAAAACCTGTGGATTTGCTACAACAAGCTTGTGGACCACTTCACATTCTGCAGCCGAAATGCGGTTGTCTATTACATAGACACGGCTCTGTTCAAGCTCATTTAGGCCCGCTACCGTTAGGCATGGCCATTGCATCGAGGTGGCATAGGCGGGCCCTGCATCATTGCAGATCAGCTTTTCGTATGGCAACTCATCAGAAATGATATAACTAATCTGCATTTACTAATTTTAAGAATAGTTTTTTGATAAAATGTAGGTTTATTCGTTGAAATGGCGTTTTGCGGATGGCAAGCCAGGCATATTTTAATGAAATGCCAAAAGGAGAATTTAATTTGAGCAATGAACGCATCAAATCATTGAGGTCTGCCCGTTCTCTTTCGCTAAGCATTTTTTTAGATACCGCACCCTTGCAGATAGGCAAGTGGCTTCTCCATTTTTTTACTATTTTGATTTGGTTATCTATCCAGGTTTTGTTGTTTCCTCCAAAACTCGAATGTGCAATCAGGATATCGTAAACCACAACTACTTTGCCTAGTTGGCCCATTGCCAAACTAAAGTCCACATCATATCCATGAAAGCCTTCCAATAGCGCCTCATCAAAATTGGCTTTTTCCCAATATTTTTTTGTAGTGCCCAACAACATGCCATCAAGTGTGGCAACTTCGCTTCTTTTTTCTTCGAGCGGATTGATGTAGTAATGCTGATCAGATCCGTCACTTAGTTTTTGTACCTGGTTAATGCGGTTGCTTTCTAGCACCGGCGAATAAACGCCTGATGGATAGATGGTTTTAACCGTATTTCCCAATATGCCAAGCAAGGCAATGTCGGGTTCTTTTAAATGGCCCAATAAGTACTGATCCCAATTGGGTGTTAAAAATTCAATGTCTTCATGTACAAAACAAAGAACATCGAATTTGCTTTTTCTTGCACCTAAATTATAGGCTTGGCAAATGCTGTAGTTATTGCTGCTGTTGTCAATTACGATTAACTCATATTCACAGCTTGTTGTAGCCAGTAAGCTGTTTTGAAGAAGCGCCAATTTGGCCTTGCTAATCGAACATGTAATAACCGAAATCAAAATGGTTTAGCGCTAAATCGTATGGTTTCGATCTGGAAGTACAATCTTGTTTAAGTGAGGCGCAGTATTTGTAAAATTGAGATACCTGAAAAGCTTTTGAACGTACCTTGCCTCTAGCACATAAAATTTAGATTGTACATATTTGAAGTAGGAAACAGTATGCTCAAAATCGTGAAGTTTGGCGATGAGCAGGTTGTCTTGTTTCCATTTCTCTATAAATTTTTCATTATGCGTTTTGGTTTCGGGCTGGATCCGTACAACACCGAGTGGAAATTTAACGTGTTTAAGCTTTTTATTTGGAATGAGCCTAAACCAAAGTTCTGAGTCAACTGCGCAATAGAGCTGTTCTAGAATGGGAAGATGGACTCTGGATCGCCAAAAACAGGAATGCTGCATAATAATGCCTCCTACAAACAAATACCTTTTGTTTACCCAATTGGCTTTTTGATAAACGAGGGTATTATGTTCTTCATTTAAAATGAGGCCGTCGCCATAAACCACTTCTGTTTGTTTTGAAAACGACTTTGCAAGTGCATGAAAAGCACCTTCGGTATAAAGATCATCACTGTTGATCCAGCCAAATATTTCGCCAGAAGCTAAGCTGAAGCCTTTATTAATGGCATGGCCCTGACCTCTGTCTTTTTTTGATTCGTAATAGCTGAGCCAAGGTGCATATTTTTCCAAAATTTCGAGGGTATTATCTGTACTTCCGCCATCCATCACAATGTATTCTAAGTTTGGATAGTTCTGTAAAAGTACGGCCCTGATGGTTTCTTCGATGTATTGGCCATGATTGTAGGAAGGGGTTACGATGGTGATTTTTGGCCAATCTTTTTTATTGCCGTATACCGCCGTATCAGTCTGCATATTCCAAGGCCAACCCTTTTTGTCGCTTGCAGGAAGCTTGTCTAATAATCCAGATTCAAGAAAATCGACCTTGTTTAAAGGATAAACTATACCTTCTTTTACAAAGTCGTTTCTGTATTCGAGTAAATCAGGAGCTTTAATGTCTTTTGCCAAGATAGGGAAGATTAAAATTGAAAAATCATAACCAGTTTTTGCGAATAGAAGCGGTTTTTAACAGAACCTGCTCTAATTTCTGAATGGCGTTTTTAATCGTAAATGCATTAGGATTAGAAAAGGATGCCTGATCTGTGGTAGGTTCCAATGCCGAAATCATCAGCTTGCTTAACGATTTATGATCTAAAGGATCAAAATAAGTGGCGTAACTACCTAACAATTCTCTATGCCCAGGCAAATCACTAACCAAAACCTGGCAGTTCAAATTTGCAGCTTCCAAAGGAGGCATGTTAGAAGGCCCCAAAAAGGTTGGCATTACCAATGCCACGGCATTTTTATAAAGTGTATAAAGTTCTGTATTTGAGATAAATCCAAGGTTTTTAACGCGCTCTTCTAAATGCCTAGATTGAATATAGTTTTTGATGTACTTCAAATTACCCTTATCCGAACCGGTAAATGCCAAAAGGGTATCAGGGTGGACGGTCAGCAAAGTTTCGAAAGCATCTATTAAAAGCGTATGGTTTTTATGTGCCCAAAATTGGGCCGGATAGATAAAGAATTTTTTATTGTTGAGGCCGAAATTTTGCAGAATGGTTTCCTGTGCCTGCTGTTCAACCTGTTCTGTTATTACTTTGCCAGGAAAGATAGGCATAACTTCTATCCTCGCTGGATTGATAGTTGTATAATTGGCAAGTTCTTGCTTTCCGGCTTCGGTTTCTGTAAGAATAAACAAAGCTTTGGGCAAAATATCCTGATAATAGCCACACCTGTTTTTAAAATCGGCAACAAACTCTGGGAACATGTAAGTAGACAGGTGGCCAATGTCCCAATGGATGGTGATGAAGGGGAAATTAAATGCATGTCGCTCAGGGCTGGTATAAAGCAAGACCTTGATTTCATTAGCTTCTAAGGTCTTTACAATGTTTGCATTTCTTGCTTCGGCATGTTGCAGTTCCAATTTATTGAGCCAGGTTTTAAAAATGCCACTTTTTTTAAGCAACAGAATTTTTGCTTTTCTAAAAATGTCGGCCGAACTACGCTTTTGGAAAGGATGGAAGGACAGCATCTGGTGTTTTGTAGCCAACTGTTTACCTTCGTAATTGATAAAAACAATTGCTATTTCATCGTTAAAATGATGGTTGTCTATAGCTTCAATCAATTGTGTAATATACGAATAGCCTCCACCTGCATTTGGATTGTAGTCGGCATTAATCGGTATTCCTATTTTTAATTTATGCATTATAAATCAGGTCGTTAGCAGAACTTCTGTTGATTTGAGTTTCTATTGCCTTTATTTCTTCAAAGATATCTTTGTCGCTTTCATGAAATGCAGCTATGTCTAAAAAAGGAATAGTTACATTGTAATTTGCAATGTAGTTGTGCAAATGCGCTATAATATGCTTGTCTTGTATTTTGCTTGAAAGGATAAACCGTCCTGTATGATCGTAAAAAATGAGATGGTTATAATTAAGCCCTTCAAGCATCTCAAAAATATGGAGTGTATCATCACCAACATTTTTTAAGTGTTGTTCAGAATACTCAAAAAATAAAACGGGGTTTTGATTTGCTATAAATTCCATCGAGCCCATTAAAACCTTTACATCAAACCCGTCAGTATCAATCTTTAAAAGCTTGCTGGTTAGAAACCAATTCGGATTTTTGTTTACAAGCTCATCCAACGTTTCTATTTGTATATTGCTCTGTTTTACTGTGGTATCAATTTTTAATGAACCATGTGTTTGGATCGTTTTGGCTTGAATATCAGTTGTTTTTTCGCCCAGAAATTTATTTATGCTTTTTACGCCCTCAAACTGCTCAATGTTTTTGGCTAACATATCATAATAGGTGTTGTCGCCCTCAATACAAATTATTGGAACATCAATTACACTTTTGATCATAGCTACAGTATCTCCAATATTTGCACCGATGTCGATAATACTTAGATCAGGATATTTCGATTGGATTGTTTGCGCTAAGCGAGGCAAATTCTTGTCATAGTTTCTGTTCAGAAATTTCGAATTATAAATATGCCCATAGTTCATTAACAAGAAGAAATTGCCAACTTTACGTTTAATAATTTTGTTGGGATCTGTTTTGTCAATTGGGGTAATATGAAGTCCCACCCAATTCAATAACTTTTTGGCTAACGATTTTAAAGTGCTCATTTTTTGCTTTGAAAAAAAGGAGAGTATTTTCTTTATTATTCGCTTAGTAAGTCTCCAAAGGACTGAATTTGATTGAAGCGGTTTTCCATAATAGTCTCCATGTCCACTATAGCCTAATTCCATGGCTTTCATTACATGGTTTATTGTCTCGAGCTTAATTTTTTCGCTTGAAGGATAGGCTTCCAATAGGGGAGGAACAATATTAGAAGTATTGTGCGTGGCGTTGCCTAAAAAAATATGTTGCGAGGCAGATGGATTTGGATAAAGCACAAGCCAATTGTTTAAAGTGCTTACCGCAAGCCATTGG
The DNA here is from genome assembly GCF_003852395.1 of Pedobacter sp. KBW01. Classification (NCBI taxonomy): domain Bacteria; kingdom Pseudomonadati; phylum Bacteroidota; class Sphingobacteriia; order Sphingobacteriales; family Sphingobacteriaceae; genus Pedobacter; species Pedobacter sp. KBW01. The sequence goes on along the minus strand of NZ_QAJQ01000014.1, from coordinate 301,775 downwards.
ATATCCCATGTATTAATTTCCTTGTTGATCTGTGCCAACAGCATGTCTTCCATTTTGGCATTGCCATGCAGATTGAATTGATCTAACAGGTTGTTTTTTTTCAGTTGCTCGTATAAGGTAGTTGCATCATACTCGTATTTGGCCCACCTGTCTGCCCATGTTGCCCAGCCCCAACAATCGGTCAAAGGAACAAAAAAAGCACTGGGATATTTGTTGCCACAGGCAAAAAAGTTACAAGCCCCAATTTGCCCTACTTGTTTGTCATCCTTGTATTTTTCTAGCGAATCGTTCATGTAGCTCAGAAAATAAGGAGAGAGCTTGAGGTCGTCTTCTAATACAATGACTCTGCCATGCTCGTTAACAAGTTGGGTAACCCCATTGATGATAGACTTGGCCAAACCAATGTTGATTTCCGATTCTACTATGATGTTTTGTCCGCACCAGTTGCTGCTCTTAATCAGTTCTCTAGTCTCTTTTACTTTTTCGAGTTGTGCCGGCGTAGCATCTTCCTTCGGACCATCGGCATAGATATAAAGCTTAGTGTCTTTTGCTAAAATATTTTTAGCCAGCGATTCTAATAAGATTGCTGTATTTTCTGGTCTATTATATACAAAAAGGATGATAGGTGCTAAAGTCATTTGATTTCTATTAATTGCCAGTTGCTCATCGTAATGCCAACAGGTTCTTCTTTTTTCTCTCTAAAGCCAGTCCAGTATTTGGGTGCCAATACGGTTGGATTGTTTGTATTAAGATAGGCGCCCCACCAGCTAAAACTGCTATTAGACAAGATGCAGCAGTTTGCATGGATAAGAAACTGGAAATCTATGATTTCTGAATGATTGGATATATATTTCGGTTCAATGTCGGCGAAATTTACTTGCACAAACTCGGGATCGTCAGAAATAAATACGAAATAGGCATTTGTTAAGGCAACCTTCGAAATCGCTTCTTTGTAATAATCAAGAGGCAGTGCCATATCAAGCTCTATGTAATCTGTTCTGCGGATGTGAATGGTTACAATAGCCGAATCTGGAGGGAGTTGCTTAAAGATTTCAGTAAAAGACTGCCTAAAAGAGGGTTTAATGGCAAGTAAGGATTTGATTTCCTCGCTGGCACTAATAAAAAAAGATTCCGATTGGAAAAAACCACGGATTAAGGTTTTGTTGTCAATATTGAACTCTGTTTCGCGACCAGTAGTTGAGATCTTTTTGAGATTCAGAAACCAGCTAAGGTTGTTATAGAAGATTTTTCTTAAATAAAAACTGAAAAAGTTCTTAAAACCTTTGATGCGAAATATATTCCTATCCAACCAAATAAAGCGGTCGTTTTTGATTTCGAAATAGCGATCTATTAAAATAGGCTCTATGCTTTTGTCAAGATAGAAAGAAACCCCGAGCTTTTTGGCCCAAGCATAAATAAACGCATACTGAAAAAGTTGATTTCCTAACCTGCCCTCTAGTTTTACCGCAATCAAATTATTGGAATATTATCGTCTAAACTGTATGTAGCCTTTGCTTTACGGATGCTATGTTGATCTTTTTTATGGCAATCAGGTTTTCGTAAGGATAGTAGGCTTTTAGTTCGGCAGGTTCTAGCTGCAGTATTTTTTCATTAAGGTCAAACCATTCATATCCCTTGCTTACCATAAAGTTATACAAGTCTCTACAAGAATACCCAGCCCTAAAGGCATTCTCTTCTGTAAATTCTATTAAAAAGCTGGCGTTAAAGCTATCGTCGTTAAAAAATGATTCCATCCCCTTTAGCACATTGAGCTCCCAGCCTTCAACATCGATTTTAATGAGCGCTATATTTTTTGGTTCCAGGTTGTGCTGCTGCACAAAATCTGGAATTGTAACCACATCTACTTCAATTTTTTGTTCTAAGGTAATTTCTTTAATTGGGGCAAAAGAGTTCCAGGCATCATAGCCACTTTCCGAAACATTGAGGTACAGTTTTTCGTTGCTGTCTGATACGCCCAAGTTAAATGAACTGATGATAGCTTCAAAGTTGTTTAGCCTGATGTTCTCGTTTAAACGGTCGAAAGTAATAGGCGTGGGTTCAAATGCATAGGCCTTGCCACCATTTCCGATTGCTTTTGCGGCAATGAGCGAGTGCAATCCAATATTGGCCCCAATATCGAAAAAGACATCACCAGGCTTTAGAAATTGCTGGATGAATAGTTCCTCTTTCTTTTCAAACCCATCATAGATAAATTTCGACAGGTGACTGTCTTTATAAAGATTGATTTTTATCCCATCGGCAAGCGTATGTGTAAAAAAGGCGAGCTGTTTGGGAAAGTGCTTCAGCCATTCCTTTTCTGCCGGCCCCCTCCTCAATAAAATATACTTGTGGAAAAGATTAATGACCTTTTGTACAATGAAAATATCAAATTTTGCCATGATTTATGTTCCAGTTTATCTTTGGTGCAAGTACTCCAGGTCTTTCGTCTGAATATAGGTTGTTTACGCCTCCGATATTAATGATGTTTAAGTGAAGCTGATGTGTTTTGAACGACAGCCATTTGATGTTGTGTATACCTATTGTTGGGTAAATAAAATACTCTCCGATGTTTAAAAGGTCTTTTGGTATTTGTGCAGAGAGTATGTATTCTCCTGGTTCAAAAGCCAGCATCTCTTCGCAATCATCATCATGAAAAGTCCTGAAAACACAGAGATCGGTAGAAGGGCTTACTATTTCGAAGCCAATCCTTAAACCCAGTACTTTTTCAAATATCTTAAAGCCAAATTGTACGTTTACGTCTTTGCTAGAAAGGAAATCGCTCGAGTTTTCGAAATGAGCTTCCATCTTAAACACGTTTAGCTGTACATTTTCGTCGCTTTCATTTTCATTGAAAACAATTTCTAGATTTTTATGTGCAGTTGCCGTACTCTCGGCCAAGTAGCTGTCTATAGCTTTCTTGGTACTTGAGTAAAGCTCGAGCATGCCGTTTTTCAGGTAGATAGAACTGCTGCAAAGCTGGTTGATCATGCTCATGTTGTGGCTAACAAAAAGTACGGTTCTGCCTTCGCCCTTGCTTACTTCGCCCATTTTGCCCAGACATTTTTTCTGAAACTCTGCATCGCCAACTGCCAAAACCTCGTCAACAATCAGTATTTCGCTTTCTAGGTGGGCTGCTACGGCAAAGGCCAATCTTACATACATGCCCGAACTGTATCTTTTAACCGGAGTATCTAAATACCTTTCTATGCCGGCAAAATCTACTATTTCATCAAGTTTGCGGGTGATTTCCTTTTTGCGCATGCCCAAAATAGCACCATTTAAAAAGATATTCTCTCTGCCGCTCAGTTCGGGGTGGAAGCCAGTACCCACCTCTAAAAGGCTTGCAATACGGCCTTGTCCAGATATTTTTCCTGTAGTTGGTGCGGTTATTTTGCTCAGTATCTTTAATAAAGTACTTTTGCCTGCTCCATTTCTGCCAATTACCCCAACAGCTTTGCCTTGTTCGATCTCAAAATTAATGTCTCTTAAGCTCCAAACTATATCGCTCGTGCTTTTCGAGTTTTGCGCATTGGTTTCTCCGATCTTTAAGAAAGGGTCTTCCTTGCCACGTATGCGTGCAAACCAGCGTTCTAAATCGCGGCTAACAGTTCCGGTACCAATTTGGCCTAATTGATAAGCCTTACTTAGGTTTTCTACTTTTATTGCGTTAAACATGTTAATGTTTTAAACTGTATCTACAAAGTTTTTTTCTACTTTATTAAACACAACAATGCCAAATAGGAGGATAACTACAGTTAGCAAGGCCGTATAGCCCAACGATTCGAGACTAAAGGACCCTTTGCCAAGAAAACCGTAACGAAAGGTTTCGATGAGGGTTGTCATGGGGTTGAGTTTGATGATCCAGCTGTATTTCGGGTAACGTTTTACCGCTGCAGAAAGCGGATAGATAACAGTAGTGCCATACATTAACAGTTGTACCCCAAATGTAACCAAGAAGGACAGGTCTCTGTATTTAGTGGTCATGGCGCTGATAATCATGCCCAGACCCAAACCCAATAATGCCATTAAAATAATCAGCACAGGGAACAAAAGAACAGCCCAGGTGAGCTGAAAATGGGTCCCTCTGATAAAATAGAAGTAGGCCATAAACAAAAGGAACAGCAATAGCTGTACGCCAAAGCGCACCAAATTGCTAACCACTATACTTAAGGGCATAATTAGCCTTGGAAAATAAACTTTGCCAAAAATGGGCGCATTATCCTTAAATACCGTTGATGTTTTTGTAAGGCAATCTGCAAAGTAATTCCAAGCGGTAATACCTGCCATGTAAAACAAAGGGCCAGGCAAGTTGTCTGTTGAAATACCAGCCAAATTTTCGAAAACAAAAGTGAAAACAATGGTAGTAAACAACGGCTGGATAAAAAACCATAATGGTCCGAGTATGGTCTGCTTATAAAACGAAACAAAATCTCGTCGTACCAAGAGGATCAATAGGTCGCGATATGCCCATAATTCGCCTAACTTGAGATCTAATAAACTATGACTGGGGTTTATTTCCCATTTAAGTTCTTGTTTGTTCATGTTAAATGAATTGGATTTGCCGAATGATATTGCCGAAGGCTATTGATTACTTCTTCTTGTTGCTGGTTGGTAGTACCTAAGCCACTTGGCAGGTAAAATCCATTTCTGGCTAATTTTTCTGCAACGGGATAGCTTTCATTTTTAAATAGGCCCATGTTTTTAAATACGGGCTGTTCGTGCATGCACCAAAAGAAAGGACGGGTTCCTATCTTGTTTTCGGTTAAGTAAGCCACCATTTGTTCCTTTTCGGCTAAACTTGATGCTACTAACCCAAATACCCAATAAATGTTTTCACTGTTGTCGTCTTTTTCTTTGGGCAACTGATAGCCTCTGGTTTTCAAGAAAGAAAGCCCATCTTGATAAAACGAAGCCATTTTTCTTTTCTTTTCTATAAAGCCGTCTATTTGCTCGAGCTGCGCAAGGCCAAGCGCGGCCTGAAGATTAGTCATGCGGTAATTCCAGCCAATTTCATGATGAACAAAACGAGGCCCGTCAGGTTCAAAACAAAGGTTGCGTAGTTTTTTGCATCGGTTGGCCAATTCTTCGTCATCGGTCAGCAACATGCCTCCCTCGCCGGTTGTGATGTGCTTGTTTGGATAGAAACTGAAAATACTAATGTCGCCAAAACTGCCGCACATTTTGTTTTTGTAGGTTTGGCCATGCATTTCGGCCGCATCTTCAATTACCTTTAGGTTGTATTTTTTTGCCAAATCAAGTATAGGATCTACATCCACCGGCAGGCCATAAATATGAACTATCAGAATGGCTTTAGTGCGAGGGGTGATCTTGGCTTCAATTTGTGCTACATCCATATTCCAGGTTAAAGGGTCGCTATCTACCAACACCGGCAAGGCACCTGCAGTAACTACAGACTGTGCAGGAGAAATGATGGTAAAACTGGGCATGATTACTTCGTCGCCCGGGCCAATGTTTAGCGCTTTAACAGCAATGTCTAGGGCGGCAGAGCCGTTGCTAACAGCTACGCCATGTGCACAACCGATGTATTGGCTAAACTGCTGTTCAAATTGGGTTATAAATGGCCCTTCGCTACTGATCCATCCTGTTTCAATGCAAGCAGTTAAATACTTAAGCTCATTGCCTTTAAGAAGCGGCGTGTTAACTGGAATTGGGTTCATTTTATTTTTTTCTCAATATGTAGCAAACACCCCAGGTATTTTGAGAAGGAGAGGCCTTGCTTAAGAATTCTTCGGTGTGTATAATTTCAAAACCTGTAGCATAAGCCAACAGTTCTAGTTCTGGCTGGCTAAAGTGGCGCATTGGGTGTTGTTCACTTATGCTTGTTTGTTGTCCGTTACCAAGGTCCTCTACAACAATGTCGTAATTTACTTCAACAATGTTCAGTTCGGGATAAATTACCGGATCGGCATGTCTTGTTGCCAAAATGTTTTCATCTCGAAGCGTTTTAGTGCGTTTTTCGGGTACTTGAAAGTGTACGGCAGCGCTATGCCAAACGTCGAAAATAAACAAGCCTCCGGTATTTAAATGACGATGCACGTTATTAAAGGTATTGATCAAACTCTGATTGTTGGTGAGGTAGCTGATAACATGAAAAAGCGATAGTGCAACATCAAATGATTGGCCTATTTCAAAATCGGCAATGTTAGCTACTTTAAAATCTACATGAGCCGCTTTTGAGCGATTGGCAATTTCAACCATTTCGGCGCTGCGCTCTAAGCCAACAATTTGATAGCCTTTTGCTGATAACAGATTTGCATGTTTGCCCGTTCCGGAGCCCAGCTCAATAATGGATTTGCTTTGGGGCCTATACTGTTCTATCAGGCTAACAAGGTAATTTGTTTCAGCCAGATAATCTTTGTCTCGATACAAAAGATCGTAGTATTTGCTATAGAGTTTAAAGTTTGCGTCCAAATTTTGTGAGGTTAGAGTTTTCGTTTATCCTCGAACATGTATTCAATAGATTTAAGCCGATTGTTTGAGCGTTAAAACCTGATTTTGTCTTTGTCGCCATCATAAGGACCCTGCTTTATTTCGATGATTTCGCTGTCCTCGATCATTTCGAAGCCGTGGCCTCCGGCAGCCAAAAGCACAACATCACCAGTTTCGAGAATGCTGCTTTCGAGAAATACCTTTTCCTGGTCATAAAAATCGACCCTTAATTTGCCCGATTTAATGTATAATACCTCTTGGGTTAGGGTAACTTTTCTTTCGTTGATGTTGTGGATATGAGGCTCTATTACATAGCCTTTAGGGCGGTTCATGTAGCCTAATTGCTGAGAAAAATCATTAGGGGTAAAAAAGGAAATACCTTCTTTCTTATAACTGGCTTTTATTATTATTGCCAATAGCAAATTTTGGCTCTCAATTTTTTCAATCATGGATTAAATACTTTATGAACAATAAAAATGATCAACTTTTCAAACTGGTGATTCGAAAACCTTATTTAATAATATTAAATATTTGTATTCCAAATGAATTGATATACAATAAATTTTGTATATCATTCTGTTCGCAATTACATTTAATTAATCGTAGTGTTTATAATGGTATTCTTGAATGATTGGAGATAGTTAGCATATCCAAATGCATGGATACATTTTTCCTGAAGATTTTTTTTCTCTTGTTGCGTCTGAGCATGCCCGAGAAGTGGAGATATACTGGCTAATATCTCCTGTTGATCATCGGGATCAACAAGTACACCCAATGCTCCCCCGCGAAGTGCATCTACACTGCCATCTTTATTGCCTGCAATTACCCTCAGGCCGCTTGCAAGGGCTTCGATAAATACAATACCAAAACCTTCTTTTTTACTGGGGAGTATAAAAAGATCAGATAATAAAAAGTGTTCAGTAAGTTCGGCTTCGTCAATAAAGCCGATCATTTTGATGTGATTTTGAAGATTATTTTTGCTAATTAAATCATCCAATCGTTTCTTTTCTACTGCATCCCATTTGCCCGCTAATAGATAAACCAGATTTGGATAGCTTTCCAGTAATTTCGGTAATAATTCAATGGTATGGTCGTATCCTTTATATTTTTCCGAAGAAGATAAGCGGGAGAGAGAGAACAAAATTAAATGTTTATTGCTTAAATGATATCGGTCTAACAAATTTTGTGGTTTTTCAAACTCGGTCGACAGGTGATAGAAAGGATCGAGGCAATTGTTTAATACTTCAATTCGCTCGGTTGGAATATGATGCATATCCATTACTTTCTGTGCAGTAAATTCACTTACACAAATAATTTTGTCAAGTTGGTTCAGCATTTTTAGCTTGGCATCCGATAATTTCTTCCAGATTTCGATGCCATGGGCCAACAGGTAAATTTTTTTATGAGGGTGTATTTTTTTAATGAAGTAAACATTATTAATGAGATGGATGTGGCTCAGTATAATCACATCAGTTTTTAATCCAGCTAAAAAAGATTGAATTACAAAACGTTCCTTCTTTCCTTCAAACCCTCTGAACTGGTTTTTGCTCAAGTACCTCGAATCGCGGTCTGTATTTTTATCATACATCGAATACACTGTCGACTGTACTATTCCTTCTTCACTTAAATCGTATAAAACTCGACTCAAACTGCGGCATACCTTCTCAATTCCACCAGTTAAACTAAATGTTTTTAGCGTTAAAAATAAAACTTTAACTGGCATGGTAGGTTCTGTATAAGGCCAATGCTGAGCTCCAGTGTAATTTATTATCGCCAAAGTTTTGCATTAGCGATTTTGCTCTTTTATTGCTGTAACGGGATGAATCGGCAATATCACTATTTTTTCTCATCCACTCCTGAAAAGGGAAAGTAAAGCCCATTTTTGACCTTTTCCAGGTTTCAATCGGTAAATCTTCCTTGTAAGCCTCAACCAGTAATTTCTTTTTCTGTTCGTAACTAAACTTGATTTCGTTAGAGATAGAAAGCACCAGCTTAACAAAGTTGATGTCGAGAAATGGCACACGGACTTCAACACCATGGCTCATGCTCATAAAATCGGTATCCTTTAACAACTGGTTTTGCATATACATGTTAAACTCAAACCAGCTTGCCCGTGTTTCGTTACTTGTTTTTTTAATTCCGGGTTGAATTGGGATTTCCTCCAGGCAATCGATAACAGTTTTCATATCAATGTCTAACAAATCGGCAATCACATCGGGCGAATAAACGCCCCTCAAACAAAGGTATTCACCAATAGGGGAGTTAAGGCTAAGGTAATACAAACGTTTAAACTTGGTATTGTTAGAGAAACGCATACTCCTTAAAACACTTTTGCTTAACCAGTTTAAATTCTGTATTTTATGGATACGATCAAAAGAGGGGTAGCCACCAAAAAGCTCGTCGGCACCTAAACCCGATAATACTACTTTTATACCATTTTCTTTGGCCGCCTTGCACACAAACCAGGTATTAATCCCATCATTGGTGGGCTGGTCCATACTGCTTAAAACAGTTTCGAAATTTTGCACAAAATCGCGGTAGGTAATTAAACGTTCAATTTTATGTGCATCTATTTTTTGTAATAAACCGCTGCGTTGCTTCTGCTCAGAAAAATCTATTTCGTTAAAATTGGCCGAAATGCAGGATAGCTTTTTGCTATCGAACTGGTTGGCCAAAATGGTAATGATACTGGAATCTAGCCCGCCGCTAAATAACACGGCAATATCCACATCCGAAATCATTTGTTGTCTGATCGAGTTACTGAGTTGCTCGCGGATTTGCTCAACAGCATAATCTTCATTGCGGATATGAGCAGTATGCTCAAACTCGTGATAAGATTGAACGAAATGCTTGGCATTTCTGATGTTGTACTTCAGGAATGAGCCTTTACCCAAACTGCAAACGTCTTTTATGGTGGTATAAGGCTCTGGTATATGTCCGAATGCCAGATAATAAATTCTCCAGTTGCTGTTTTCCTGGTAAATACCGGCATGTTTAAAGGCCTTAACCTCCGAAGCAAAGGTTAGCGTTTCTTTATCAAAGTGGTAATATAAAGGTTTAATACCGTTTTGATCCCTAACCAGGTAGATACATTGCTGCCGTTTATCAAAAATGCAAAAGGCGAAAATGCCATCCAGCTTACCAAATGCAGCTTCCCGCCAGTGTTGATAAGCATATAATATTACCTCTGTATCGGTTTGTGTTTTAAATATATAGCCTAGGTTAATAAGCTCGGTACGGATTTGCTTGTAATTATAAATCTCGCCGTTATAAGTAATTACAATATCCTCTTTGTGGCTTACCATGGGCTGATGTCCACTGCTGCTAAGGTCTAAAATGGCTAAGCGGCGGTTGCCTAAGCATATCGATTCCCTTTCAGCTTGATAAATGCCATGATCATCCGGGCCACCATGTTGCATACTATCACACATGGCCTTTACTTGCTCACTAACTTTTTCTAAAGAATTTTTGCTATTAATAATGCCCGCTATGCGACACATAACTTTTTACTTGATCAATTTGGGGCTATCTAATCCAGTCCAGATACAGCTTCGCCCCCTCAGTCACATTTTATATTTTAAAATGACTGATTATTTTGTTTTTATGAATGAAGCTGAGCATCAAAGCTTCAGCGGTTTTTTGCTAAATGTTATTTATTCCCCCATCATCCCTCTCACATCATCCATCCTTAAATCGGTTCTACAAATGCTACCGAGGTATTAATGTTGATAGCATACCCCATATTTTGTAAACGCAATACAATACGTTGTTTATTTTGTATCGATACCAGTTCTGCAATTATCCCTTTAAATGGGCCAGCTTTAATCAATACCCTTTCACCAGGTTTAATATCATAGTCAATTACCTCCAGATCGGCATCGGTGGCCAGTAAAAGCTTCAGATCGTTAATTTGTTGATCAGGGATGGGTGCGATTTGGCCGGAGAAATAAATAAATCTCGCAATGCCATTGGTCATCAATACTTCAGCATATTCTTTAGCCGAAATATACACAAACAGATAAGATTTGATTAAAGGCTCTTCTACTATTTTTTTACGGTCGCTCCATTGTTTAACCGTCTTTTTAAGCGGTAGATAAGCTAAAATGGCCTTCCGGTTCAATTCATCGTAAGCCTTTTTTTCTGCCCTCGAACGCGTATAAACCGGATACCATCTATAATTTTGATCTATCATTTACCCTTATCCATTATTACCGAAACTGCAATTAAGCCCCATCATCCATTTTCCCTCTTCCATCCTCCCAACAGTTAACCGATTTGAACAATTAACCAGTTAACCATCTAACCGTTCTTCTTCCAAAACTCCCACCAGCTGCGTTCATCATCATAATATCCGCTCTTACCATAACCGGTATAATTAGAGTAATAATAAGTGCCGGTATTGCTGTGCGCGTAATTGGTAGTATAAATGTTGGCGTGTAATTTTTCATCGCCGAAAGAGTTTAAAATAATGGCAATGTTATTCAGTCCATATTCCTTTGATAAACGGTCAGGAATGGTTGCTGCCCTGAATTTAGATACGCCAGAGCGAATAATAAACAGGTTAATATCAGCCTTTCTAATCAATGGAACTGAATCCGAAACCAATCCAACTGGTGCCGTATCAATAATAATGTATTCGTATGTCTCCCTTAATTTTTCGATTAGCGTGGCCATCGCTTTATGGTGCAAAAGTTCTGAAGGGTTGGGCGGTACAGGACCTGAAGTAATGTAATCAATGTTGTGCCTTTCGTCTGTAAATATAATATCGCTTAAACCAGCCTGATTAGACAAATAACTACTCAACCCAATTTTATTGTTAGAACCAAAGGCGTGGTGCAACTTCGATTTGCGTAAATCTGCCGCAATTAAAATCACCTTTTTGTCTATGATAGATAAGGTTCCGGCCAGGTTCAAACTCACAAACGATTTTCCTTCTCCCGAAACTTCTGAAGTGATACAGATTACTTTCGTATCCTGATCACTAGCCATAAAGCTCAGGTTGGTCCTAACAGACCTGACTGATTCTGCAAATATAGATTTTGGCCTTTCGATGGAGAGTACACTCTCGCCAAGCTCAACTTTTTTAGGGTATTTTAAAATTACCCCAATAATGGGGGTAGCAGTCAGGCCTTCAATCGTCTCGATATCGTATAGGTAAGGATTAAGTATCCTAACCAACAAAATTAAACCAAGGCCCGAAAATAGCCCCATAAACAGATAAGAAGAGTAAATTTTCTTCGGAACAGGAGAGATGGGAAAAAATGAAGGTTGCGCCGCACTAATAATCGTTGCTCCCGAAATTACCGCTGCCGAGCTAATCTGGGCAGAAAGTTTGCGCTCAAATAACATCGAAAACATACGCTGGTTAATATCAAAATTGCTTTGCAACTTGGCAAAATCGTTTTGCTTGGCAGGTATGCCACCCAAAGCCTGGTTGGCCTGGCCAATTTGTCCGTTAATAAAATTAATGGTCTTTTGGTTACGCTCATGCAATAGCCTGATATTGGTTACAATAGCTTGCTTAACTTCGTTAATTTGGCGGTTAATGTCCTGGATGGGTTGCGCATCAGCATTAAAATTTTGTAGTTTACTCTCCCTGTTTATAATCAAACCGTTAAGCTGGCTAATTAAGCCGGTTAAAAGGGTACTGTTGGTACCCTCCAGGTTCAGGTTAAGCTGTATGCGGTCTTTATTGTTTTTAACCTGGCTTTCTAACTGCTGTATGCCCAGTTCCTGCAATTGTAATTCTGCAATCTGGTTTTGCAGGTTAGAAAGTTTAGAATTACTGAGTTGCTTGTCTGTATTGGGATCGATAAGCTTATTGTTACTTTGAAAACTCGACAGTTTATTGCCCGATTTGTTAACTTGTTCATCCAAAAAGGCAATCTGGCTATCTAAATAATCGATCGTTTGTTTGGCCGATCTCTTCTTTAGTGTGGCATCGTTCTTTACATACTGTTTAATAATTTCATTCAACACATCGGCCGAAAATACAGGGTTACTATCGGTATGCGTAACCCCCATAATATTGGTATTTTTTTCCTGTTCAAAAACATTTAATCCTCCGGCTGCTCTGCCATAAAGATCGCGTATGCCGTTAAATTTAAAACTGTAGTTACCCGTTGCCGGGATTTCAGTTTTAACCGTAAATACCATGTTGCCGGCATTTATAGCCTGCCCATACTGGTACTTTTGGGTACTTTTGTGGTTGTCTTCGCTGCTCGAAAGTTCAAACCTTCGGCTATCAATGGGCTTTACGGCATAAGTAGCCCTGCTGAAATTAACCGAATCCTGCGTCAAAATATCAACCTGAAAAGGTTGCTTAGGGTAAAGTTCGGTTACACGTACCCTGCCTTCCAGGTAATAGCTGATTTTATAGTCTAGATTCTTTAATGCATTTAAAATCACATCTTCCGAGCGCATGATAATGCCTTCAGTTTGGATCTGGTTCTGGTTAAAAGGCCGGTAATTTATCGGTGCATTTGGAAGCGACATCTGTTGCTGCTGGTCTCCATCCAGCTTTAACGATGCCGAAGTAATATAAATAGGGGTAATGCTCCTTACGTAAAGCCAGGCCAATACAAAGCTAATCAGCACTGTTCCGGCAACCCAGTACCACCTGCTTAAAAAAATCAAGACAATTTTCCAGTAGTTAATCGTCTGACTGGCTAATTTTCTATTTTCGATGGGTGTAGAATTATCCATTAGCGCGTAAGGGTAAAGATTAACACAGCCAGATTCACAACTACAAGCAAGGGCTGTACAACATTGTTAATGCTGGTTAGTTTTTCGCTAAGCGCCGAACTCTTGGTTTGCTGTAGCACAATAATATCATTGTTTTGAAGAATCAGCTTTTTGCTGGCCAGACTATTAATGTCGTTCAGGTTAACATAGATAATTTCCGGGTGACTCCTGTCGCCACGGATAATTTTAAGCGTTTTCGGGTCTGCTGTTTTATTAATGCCACCAGCCTCGCCAATAATATCAATTAAGGTGGTGTTTTCGCGTTCCAGTAAAAAATTACCTTGCCGGCCAAATTCACCCAATAAAGTTACTTTAAGGTTGATTACGCTTAACTCAATAATCGGATCGCGTAACAGTTGTTTGGCGTATAAATCCTGTATTTTAATGGCTGCCTCTCTGCGGCTCAACCCCAACACTTCTACTTTACCGATAGCTGGAAGATTAACTTTACCATCAATATCCACAGGATAGGAAAGTACATTATTTATATTACCGGATGCTATATTCTGATTATTGCTGGTGGTACTACCAGCCTGCGACGAAGAAGCACCAAACTCCTTATTCTGTACATTTCTAACAGCCAATTGATCGTTAACCTTTATTTTATAATAGGCATCGCTAATACCCTGATCATTTACCACATATACCTGTTTAATGGTATCGGTAACAATATCACTTGGGGCATTAAATAGACTACGCTCCTTTCTGGCTGCACAACTGGCAAAAATGGCACAAACAGATAAAATACAAAGGAATTTTAAAATTGCTTTTGTCAGAATCATAATCTTGAAACGGGATGAGTAGTGATTGCCATAAGCAATACACTTAAAATATGGGTTAAAGATGCTTAAAAAAAAATTAAATAGGAAAGCATGTGCCGCTAAATCTGTTCAGCGTTTAACTAAAAAGCTTTTGCTCTTTTTAATGTCAATATCGCTGTGTGTAATTAACCTGTCTCATTAACAGGTGTTTTACTGGAATAATAGTTTCAAAATACCAGGTAAAAATAGAGTTGACATAGTCAAATCCTCTTTTTTACATTGATAATAATCAACCTGAAAGCGTGTTGTTGTATGTTTATAGCTACGTTTTTGAGTTAGGTTTGCTCATATCTTATAGCCATGATAAAGCGCTCAACCTTATTATTATGTTTTTTAACATTTGGAATCTTTCAGGCTTTAGCCGATACGGGTTGTGCTTACAACGGGAATGTGTATACCAGGTCACCATATTTCAATAATATTTTCGATTTTAATATATATTGGTCGGTTCCGTTGCAGGATAATTGTCCCCTTGGTTCACTTCAAACAACCCAATATGCAAATATTTCTATTATCTCTGGAACTACTTGCAACGTTGGCTTTTTTCAGGCAGGAGTCGAAGTTACTTATCAGGTCGATTTTTGTCCTCTGGATGATTTGATTTGGATAATGATATTCCCAGCATGCTTTTGGAGTTATAGAATTGCCAGAGATAGAAAAACAACTTCTTTACTTAATTAACCTAATTACTATTTTTATTCAGATTAGTGGCCTAGGATCATGTTTTATTAAAGGTTACGGGTGGCTCAGGCGATGGCTACTGAATATGCGTTACTTTTCAACAAGCCCTACAGATTGCCCAATAGACGGCTATGTTCCTTTATTGCTTATTTGCTTTTCTTTCTTATCTGTTTTTTGGATAAGGAATAGAGTAGATGTTGCGATAATATAATTGGCATCCAGAATTAATTGTTACAATTTATTGGATTTAAATAGCTTCTCTGTATATAGGATATATAGTGTTGATTTTAAGTATTTTTTAATTAGTTGTTTGTGCTTGGTACTACTTATATTTAGTTTGTAAAATATCATTTTTGTAGTGTTTTGTTTGCATTTAAGTATTCTTTAATTTATTATAATGATCTTTGTGCTGTATGGTGGCAAAGGTGTTTAAGGTTCTAATCTCGCTTTCTTTTTTAATTTCTATTTCTAATGCATGTTTAGCACAAACGGGTTGCTTAGTGCTTAATTTCGATACCTATAGTAAGGTATTTAATAACCACGAAACTACAACGCAGTTTTATACGGGAAACGGAAATAACTTTGTTTGGTGGGAAGGTGTATGTGGGCCACATACTTATATCGCCACTTCGGGACCTTCCTTAGGTACCTGCACACTAAATGGATCAACCAGAACAGGAGAAATCTATGCCATTTCTGATACTTTTGCTGCTCCATGTGGTGTGCCACTGGATGATTATACTATTTTGATATTATTCTGTGCAGCACTTTTAGGATATTATCTCATAACAAAACAATGGCTAGTCAAGTTATAACTTGAAATAAGCCAGAGCGCACTATATCATGAAATTTATTTAAGACTGGCTGTTTAATCTGCAATTCGTCTTTAATATGATATTCTCCAATATCCATTTTGAAAACATTTTCTGAGCTAATGGGATACTAAAGGATAATTCAAATTATTTTGTTATTGACTTTAATCAAACGTTTGCGTTGAGCCTAACCTAGGCTTCAGTTAGCTATTTGTGCACTTAAATGGTATAGGCATAGTTTTATTCGTTTTCTTTAAAATCTCTATTGTCATATTAATCTGGATTTACACTTTGTTCATTTTGTTCGTTGTTCAAAATATTTAATTTTGTAGTTGTAATTAGACTGCTTTTTTGATTTTTTGTTAAACTTCATTTTTTCAACTAGGCTTATTTATTTAATGTTATAGTTTGTTATTTTTTGAAAAAGGTTGTTTTTGCATTTGTTTTTTTTGTCTGTTCCCTCAATTCATTTGCTGGAGATCCCGGACCCAATTATGCATGTTGGGAATATGGGAATAATAATTTCTACACGCATTATTGGAAAGATGATACTTACTCAAATTGGGGCTCAACCCAATATCACTATTATGATAACGCTTCGGGGGTAATTATAGGTACTTATAACAATTCTCCTAATTGTGGTGAAATTAATCCAAATAATCCTGGTGGAGTTATTGTATGGTCTCAGGGTGGAGGGAGTTGCTTTATTAATATAAACGGTAGTATATATCAGGGTAATTTGGGTACTATAGATTATAGTAATTATAATCAATGTAATGTACCTCTTGATGATTCAATTATTTACTTATTAACAGTCGCTACCATATTTGGGTTCGGAGCGATACGGTTAAATTATTTCCGTTTTAGCTAATTTTTCTAAAACTAGCCTCTACTTTTTTCCGTATATGGCTCCATTAAACCAAGCATTTAATGGTAAAGTATCTCCTGGCTATTTTCATAGCCTGTTTTATAATTTGTTCTTGTAAAGCCCAAACAGGTTGCCGTACCGGTGATTATATTTATATCACTGCAAATGGTACCTATAATGATGGTGGTTCTACAATAATTAAGTACAATTCTACAGATAGGATCGCGAAAAGAAATTATGCAGAAGATCCCGTGTGCGGTATAGATAGAAACACTGCTGATGGCTATCCCATTGTACCAGGCACACCTACAAACCCCGATTCAAAGTGTGTATCAGATATTAATCTCACTGATGAAGGGAAATTGGTTTATTATAATAATGCCGACAACACCTGTGTTTCTGTACCAATTGATAGATATATTCATGTGCTTTTAGTTTTGGCAGGTATTATAGGTGGTTATTATATTTCGAAGTTTAGCATAATTTTATGTTAAATATTTATTCCTTCTAGTTGTGGGGCTGTTCGTGTCATATAGTGGCTTTTAATGAACAAAACGAACGATAAATTTTATTGCTTCGATGGCTAGGTTTGTGATGTACTCTCACACAACCAGGCATGAAGTTTTTATTAATAATAGTAGTCATTATATCTATATGTACTTCGAGAAGAGTATTTGCTGCAGAGGGGTGTCTTGTTGGTAGCACAGTTTATCCTGATTTTGCTGGATATAATTCTGTGAGTCTTATCCCACTCGCATTAGGAACAAAAACTTTTTATGTAACATCTCCATACTCAACAATAGAGCAGACCTGTCCGGGGTGGGTTAACATAAACAGTAGTGGAGGGACTTGTTTATACGGAAGTCCAACCTTAGGGCTTGTACTGGGTGGATATCAGGTAACTGTATGCGTAGCATGTCCAACAGGTACTTTAGTGGATTATACCTATATAAACTGCAACCTAGACGATCATTCCTGGCTTTTCGGTGCTGCCGCTGGGCTCTTCGGCATATTCATCATTCGAAAAAGGACCAAGCCTTAAACCATATGCTTGCAGGCATAAATCAGTGCTGCGTATAACAGCTTAATTTTTATCTTTACCCAGTCTTCAGCTTATGATTAAAATAGGCCGAAAACTTACTGGTAAAACATGAAAATATCCCTCATTACGGTAGTTTACAATGGCGAAACATTTTTACAGGAGTGTTTTAACTCCGTTTGGGGCCAAACTTACCCCGATGTAGAGTATTTAGTAATAGATGGCGGATCCAAAGACAAAACGCTTGGCATAATAGCCAAAAACCAGGCGCGTATCAATTATTTCGTTTCAGAAAAAGATCATGGACTATACGATGCCATTAACAAAGGGATAGAAAAATCTACCGGCGATATTATTGGTATTTTAAACGCTGATGATATGTTCTCTAGCCCTGATGTACTAACTGCTGTGGCTAAAACCTTTCAAAGCCAGCCTGAAATAGATGGCCTGTATGGCGATTTAAATTATATACACCCGGCTAGCGGCAAAATTGTGCGGAAATGGAAATCACGAAATACCACTTTTAAAGATTTGCAGCAGGGATGGATGCCTGCCCACCCAACACTTTACATAAAGAAAGCATTATTCGAAAAACATGGGGGCTATGCTTTAGATCTGGGCACTACTGCAGATTACGATTTAATGTTGAGGTTGCTTTACACGCATCAAATTAAGACTGCATATTTGCCTATGTTAATGGTTAATATGCGCGTTGGAGGGTTGAGTAACAAGTCAGTATATAGCCGCTGGTTGGCCATGGTCAACGATTATAAATCGCTCAGAAGAAATAAATTACCATATCCGTTTTGGGTATTGTTAAAGAAAAAGTTAAGTAAGCTAAAACAGTTTTAAAAAATAAAATGCCGATTTAAGAGATTAAATTAAGTTGAAATAGACGATTCATATACGTTTTCATTGAAAAGGGTTGATTAATGTCATATTAATATTGAATCAGTTAGTGTGATTAATCCTACAATTTTTATATATTTGTTAACAATCCATCCCGCTTTGTTTAACGATATACTGCATTCGAACCCAACCTATTTTTATGGCGCCATATTTATTCTGGCCTTTTCTGCTGTAATTTTAAGTGTACCCAGTGTAATATACACCTCGTTAAAATATGGCTTATTCGATAAGAATGACCTATACCGCAAAAACCACAAACGAAATATTTCTCGACTCGGAGGCCTTGCCATAGTAGGTAGTTTCACCGTTAGCATTTTGCTTTTTTCATCCATTATTAATTTTAAAGAAGCTAATTTTGTAATTGCATCCTGTATTATTCTTGCGGCGTTGGGTTTAAAAGATGATGTGTACGGTACCAATACCAGTACCAAGTTTATTTTACAGATTGTAGTAGCTTTTATTCTGGTGTTTTTCGGTGCATTCAGGTTAACAAGTTTGTATGGTGTGCTTAATATTGGCGATATGCCACCCCTATGGGGAAGCCTGTTCTCTATTGCCCTGATTATTTTTTTAAATAATGCTTTTAATTTAATAGATGGTATTGACGGGTTGGCCGGTGGCATAGGGATATTAGCCAGTTTGGTTTTTGGTATTTTGTTCGCCAGCATGGGGCAAATTCCTTATGCTTTTATAGCCTTTGCGCTGGCAGGAGCTATTGGAGGTTTTCTAAAATATAACTGGTTTCCTGCCAAAATTTTTATGGGCGATACCGGCGCTCTGATTATCGGACTAATTTCTGCAGCGCTGGCAATCAAATTCATTGAGCTTAATAAGTTCACTGGTAAAAACCATCCGGCCTTTTATTCTGCACCAGCCATTGCGGTAGCCATATTAATTGTGCCTATATTCGATTCGTTAAGGGTATTTTGTATTCGTATTTTAAAGGGAACTTCGCCCTTTAAAGGAGATCGCAACCACATTCACCACCGTTTAGAAAGGCTTGGCTTAAAACCAAACTGGATAGTGCTTGCTTCATTAGCGCTCAATGTGGTTATTCTGGTGGCTACCATCTCGCTGCAGC
Source organism: Pedobacter sp. KBW01 (assembly GCF_003852395.1). Lineage (NCBI taxonomy): Bacteria > Pseudomonadati > Bacteroidota > Sphingobacteriia > Sphingobacteriales > Sphingobacteriaceae > Pedobacter > Pedobacter sp. KBW01. The sequence goes on along the minus strand of NZ_QAJQ01000014.1, from coordinate 282,370 downwards.
GATTGGGTAATTTCGTGTTAATTTTTCTTATTATAGGCATCTGCGCGATCTTTAACGGAGTACTTTCGCTTAGTTTACATAGAAAGTCAAAAGGCTAATAGTTCCGTAGCTATCGTCTAAAACGCCCTTTCATCATTCCATTTCCATCTTATCATATCACGCTATTCAATTCATAAATTAATACTAATTTTGCGCTCTAATTTTTTAATAACATGAGGCTGGCAATAAATGGTTTTGGTAGAATAGGAAGAACATTTTTACGTTTGGCGTTAGCCGAAGGCTTTGAGGTAGTAGCAATTAACGATCTGGCAGATGCCAAAACAATGGCGCACCTGTTTAAATATGATACCGTTCATGGCGTTTTTGCAGGTAACGTTTCAGCTAAACCCGATGCCTTGGTAATCGACACGCTTTCTATTCCTGTTTTTGCAATGAAGGATGCCGATGAGTTGCCATGGTCGGCATTAAGGGTCGATTTGGTTGTTGATTGTACCGGTAGGAATTTAACCCGTACACTCGCCCAAAAACACATTGCTTCAGGTGCTAAACAAGTATTGATTTCTGCTCCGGCAGCCGACGATATCCCAATGGTGGTGTTAGGTGTTAATGATGATCAGATTGATTTGAGTAGCAAAATACTTTCTAACGCAAGTTGTACGACCAATAACATTGCGCCCATGATCAAAATCCTGAACGATAACTGGGGAGTAGAAGAGGGTTACATTACTACAATCCACTCTATGACCGGAGATCAAAACCTGCACGACGCCAACCACAAGGATTTAAGAAGGGCGAGAGCCGCCTCATCTTCTATCATTCCTACTACAACAGGTGCAGCTAAAGCCATTACCCATATTTTTCCCGAACTGGATGGCCGTTTGGGAGGTGCAGGAATCAGGGTTCCGGTTTTAAACGGGTCGCTTACCGATTTTACTTGTCTTTTAAAGAAGAAAACTAGCATTACGGAAATTAATACAGCATTTAAAAATGCTGCCGATAACGAGCTTAAGGGTTTAGTCCAATATACCGAAGATCCGATTGTTTCGATTGATATTATCGACAATCCCCATTCCTGCGTATTTGATTCGCTGCTTACCTCTATCGTTGGTGATATGGTTAAAGTGGTGGGCTGGTACGATAACGAATATGGCTACAGTAGCCGCTTAATTGATGTGGTTAAGAAAATAGATTTATTGCCGAAAGCCTGATTTAATGCACTTTTTGCTATTGTTACCTTCGGGTATTGCTGAACCGTTGATAAAGCATAGATAGAGCGTAGTTAGAGTATTGTTCCATCACTAAGCTTATCTGGCTGTCGATTTTAATGCCCAGTATACCAATACAGGCTGGAAAAACAGACGTACGAATCTTTTTGAATCCGTATTGAGCCCAAAAGCACTTCGCTGGTTTGTAAACTGGGAAATATTTCCCGGAAATACGGCTATAAACAGTCCGGCTGCAATTTTGCCTATAGCGCTTTGGTATCTTTTTGGGGCCAGCACCAATGCTGCACCCAGGCCAATTTCTACCAAACCAGAGTAAACCACGGTATCATCTTTTTTTAATGGTACCCAATCGGGCACCTGTGCCTGGAAAGGCTTCTGTGCAAAGGTTAAATGGCCAATTCCAGCCGTAATTAAACCTGAACCCAATAGTATTTTTGCTGCTTTTTTGATGTGTTTCTCTTTCACAACGCCATAAATTAGTTAACGGATAATATATACTCAACAACAGGCCTTGTAATCTGTTTTGATTTATGCGTATTATCATCAAATAGGTCGTAATTTCAATATATCCAATTAATTACATTGCTGTAAATGTTAAATCTATAATTTGGTAGTTTAGTTCCTACTATTAAATTTTGCTGCAGATAATTCTTTTTGACCAATGATGCCAACCCTGAACAGACGCTTTACCGATGTTGCAATTTTAACACTTGTATTTCTGGTCACGGCTTTTAATGTCAATGCACAACGAAAAAAAGAGAAAGAACGGCCGAACATCATCGTAATCTTAACCGACGATATGGGCTTTAGCGATGTAGGGGCCTTTGGGGGTAAATTTGTACCAACACCCAATATAGACCGTATCGCTACCAACGGTTTAAAGCTTAGCCAATATTACAGTGCAGCGCCAATATGTTCGCCATCGCGCGCAGGGATGCTCACTGGCATGTATCCGGGCAGGTGGAATTTTTGTACTTATCTTGATAATAAAAAGCACAATAAGGCTGCAGAACAAGCCGATTTTCTTGATCCAAAAGCGCCCAGCATAGCAAGGATTTTTAAAGAGGCAGGTTATGCGACCGGGCATTTTGGCAAATGGCACTTGGGTGGTGGTCGTGATGTTAAAAACGCACCAGGTTTTGAACAGTATGGCTACGATGCACATGCCAGCACCTACGAAAGCCCCGATCCCGACCCGGCAATTACAGCAACCAATTGGATCTGGTCTGATAAGGATAGCATTAAACGTTACGACCGGACTAAATATTTTGTAGATAAAACCCTTGCTTTTTTTAAAGCGCATCCAAACCAGCCTTGTTTTGTGAACCTTTGGCCCGATGATATGCATACACCCTGGGTGCCCAGAAAAGAAACCGAATATACCGGCCAATACCCAATGAACCCAGAAGAAGAAGCCGCTTTTAAGCTGGTGTTAAAAGAATACGATAAACAAATCGGCCGCCTTCTGGATGGTTTGAAAGCACTCGGTGCAGATCAAAATACCATTATAATTTTCACCAGTGATAATGGACCCTTGCCCAGTTTCAGGGGGAGCCGGGTAGAAGGCCTAAGAGGATCTAAACTCTCATTGTATGAAGGAGGTATCAGGATGCCTTTCCTCATCAGCTGGCCCGGGCACATTAATAAAGGTAAAACAGACGACCTTTCTTTAGTCACCGCTACAGATCTTTTACCCTCACTGGCCAAAATGGCTGGTATTAGCTTGCCTCTAAGTTATAAAGGAGATGGTATCGATCGGAGCCACGTTTTCATGGGGCAACCTTCATTAAGAAATAAAGAGATGTTTTGGGAATACGGTCGGAATGATATTGCCTATAAATATCCCCGCCCGGTTGATAAAAGCCCAAACCTGGCGATCAGGGAAGGAGAGTGGAAATTGCTGATGAACAGTAATGGTACCGACATGCAGTTGTACAATATCACTAAAGATAAAAAAGAGGCTCTTAACCTCGCCATAAGCGAACCTAAAATAGCCAGCCAGTTAAAAAATAAATTACTAAACTGGTGGAAAACTCTTCCAGTATTACGGGCCGATTAATGTCTGGAAGTTGAAAAAAATAACCTGGCTTCTGCCAATGTTAGCCTCATATTATTTTAATCACAAAAGGAATTGGCTACGAAAATGTTAAAACTTTATGGACGATATTATAACCGCGTTTCAATTGCTTTATTAACTTTGCAAACCTGTGCGGCGCAGCCTGTGGCAATATATGGGTAGTTCGCGCTAAATTGTTGCTAATAAATATGGTCAAATTTATTCTTCCCGAAGAAGTTCTGCCTTTAAGAAGCCTCGTTTTACGCAATGGCAAGCCATTACAAGAGTGTGTTTTTGAAGGCGATGATGCCTACGATACCTTTCATCTTGGTTTTTGGCTGGATGGGGAAATTAAGTCTGTAGCCACTTTTATGCACAACGATTTTTTCCCCGAAGAAGGCGAAGGATATCAGTTACGGGGTATGGCTACGCATCCCGATGAGGGAGGCAGGGGATATGGGGCTGCGCTGGTTAACTTTGCCATCAAGTATTTAAGAGAATATAATACCAGTTATCTGTGGTGTAACGCACGCTCTACGGCAGCAGCCTTTTACAAAAAAATTGGCTTCACCACCGAATCGCCAGAATTTGATATCCCGGGTATCGGTTTCCATTACGAAATGAAATTAAACTTAAATCAAAATAATTAAACATGAACACCATTGACCAGTTTGACTTTAAAGATAAAAAAGCATTAATCAGGGTAGATTTTAACGTGCCTTTGGATGATGAATTTAAAATTACCGACGACAAAAGGATCAGGGCTGCTTTACCAACCATTAGCAAAATATTAAAAGATGGTGGTGCAGTTATTTTAATGTCGCATTTAGGCCGTCCGAAAGACGGGCCTACTGATAAATTTTCTTTAAAACATATCCTTGCTGATCTTTCTGCTTTAACAGGTGTTGAGGTTAAGTTTGCTGATGATTGCATTGGCGAGAGTGCTGCTACTCAGGCTGCTGCTTTAAAATCAGGTGAGATTTTATTGTTAGAAAACTTGCGTTTCTATAAAGAAGAAGAAAAAGGTGATGTGGCCTTTGCCGAAAAATTATCAAAACTTGGCGATGTTTATGTAAATGATGCTTTTGGAACTGCACACCGTGCACACGCTTCAACATCGATTATTGCGCAGTTTTTCCCTGATGCAAAGTACTTCGGTTATTTAATGGCTTCTGAAGTAGAAAATGCTGAAAAAATCCTGAACCACGCCGAAAGACCTTTTACTGCCATTATGGGCGGAGCCAAAGTATCTGATAAAATTCTTTTAATCGAGAAATTGTTGGAGAAAGTAGATAACCTGATTATTGGTGGTGGTATGGCTTATACTTTCGCTAAAGCACAAGGTGGTGAAATTGGTACCTCTTTATTGGAGGCTGATAAACAAGAGCTTTCTTTAGAGCTAATTGAAAAAGCAAAAGCTAAAGGTGTAAACCTGATTTTGCCTGTCGATACCGTAATCGCAGATAAATTTGCAAACGATGCAGCTAAGAAAGATGTGGCTGCCGGAGAAATTCCTGCAGATTGGATGGGATTGGATATTGGACCAAAATCTGCTGAATTATTCCAGGAGGTGATTAAAAACTCTAAAACTTTATTGTGGAATGGCCCAATGGGTGTTTTCGAAATGGAAAGTTTCCAGGTAGGTACCAAAGCCGTTGCTGATGCGGTTGTGGCAGCAACTAAAGATAATGGCGCATTTTCATTAATCGGAGGTGGCGATTCGGCTGCGGCAATTGCTAAATTCGGTATGGAAGATGAAGTTAGCTATGTTTCTACAGGTGGCGGTGCTTTATTAGAGTATATGGAAGGGAAAGAATTGCCAGGTGTGAAAGCCATTAATGGATAATCCATACACAACAGTATAAATCAGGCCCTTGCAGATCAGTTTGCAAGGGCCTTGTTTTTTAACATATTGTTTGCTGAGGAATGATTAAGTCTGGCAATTTATTGGCACAGCCGAATAGGAAACACTTAAAAAAACTTAGATTTTAGACTACGCTTTATATACGTTAATTGTCGGGAATGAAGCATTTCTGCTTATTTCCAAAGAATTAGGAGCTGATTTTAGAAAGCGATATGGAGATATGACTGATAGCCTAATTTTGATGAACCCTTTTAAGAGATTGAAAGAAAATATTAACAGGCTATAATTTGTTTTTATGAAATTGTATCTAATTTGTACCTTGAATTTTGTAGCTATCTACTGATCAATGTCATTTTCTGTTTCGGGAAATGGCCGGATTCAGTAGGTAATAACAATCCTGATATTGCTGGTGGCAATATTATATTATCTTTTATTTTGTAACGAGAAAAAATGACACGAATCTCAGTCTTCCTTTTCACTATTCTTATGGGAATAGGGTTTGAAGGTTTTGCGCAAACCGGCAAAAACACATTATGGTATAAACAACCAGCAGCTAACTGGTATGAAGCGCTGCCATTAGGAAACGGTAGGTTGGGGGCTATGGTTTTCGGGAATCCAGAGCACGAAGTTTTGCAATTGAATGAAGAGAGCGTTTGGGCCGGTGCAAAAGTGAATGCCAATAATCCAAAAGCTCTGCAATACCTCCCGGAAATTCAAAAAGCCATTTTCGATAATAGGTTCAAGCAGGCAGATAGTTTATCCGGGTTGTATATGCTGGGAACACCAGCCCGCATTCGTTCCTATCAACCTTTGGGGAATTTAGAGATGGATTTTAAATGGGAGGCCAAACCAGAAAACTATACCCGTTCTTTAAATATCCAAACGGGAATGTCTACTACCGAGTATAGCATCAATGGAAATAAAATCCTTCAACAGGTTTTGGTATCGGCCCCGGATAATTGTATTTATTATCGAATTGCCGGTAATAAAAACGCTCTTATCAATACGGCCATTTCTTTGAGCAGGGAGAAAGATGTGGTCGTAAAAGCCTTTCCGGATGGCCATATAGAAATGCAAGGCCAGATTATCGATGAGGTGAATGCTAAAGGCGGAGGAAACGGACCCGCAGGGGCGCATATGAAATTTGCTGCTGAGGCCAGAGTGAAATTGAATAAGGGAACCTTTGAGGTGCAAGGGAATAAGTTGGTAGTCCATAATGCAGAGTCAATAGAAATTGTGTTGACAGGGGCAACCGATTATTTGTTGGCCAAGCTGGATTTCGATCGATCCATCAGTCCCATTGTATCCTGCAAAACTATTCTCAATAAGTTAAAGCAGACTAGTGGCGCTGAACTTATAAAGAGGCATATCTCCGAACACCGCGCAATGTTCGACCGGGTGAGTTTGGATTTTGGTACAGATTCGTTGGCAAACTATCCAACGGACCTACGTTTAAAGCGGATGAAAGAGGGAAAGACCGATAATGGATTGATCGCTTTGTATTTTCAATATGGGCGCTATTTATTGATGGGGTCCTCACGAAAACCAGGTGTATTGCCAGCCAATTTACAAGGTATCTGGAACAAAGACCTCGATGCACCCTGGAATTCCGATTTTCACACCAATATCAATTTACAAATGAACTATTGGCCGGCAGAAATTTGCAACCTTCCTGAAACAAGTGAAATACTGGCTAATTTCATCAGGCAAGTTTCTATTCCCGGATCGGTCACTGCAAAAGAAACTTATGGTACCAAGGGATGGACAATGCATCACCTTACCGATGTGTTTGGCCGGACGAGTGTTTGTGATGGTACATGGGGAATGACACCCACCAATGGAGCCTGGATTAGTTTTCCTGTTTATGAGCATTATCTGTTCACAGGCGATAAAGAGTACCTGCGAACTACCGCTTACCCGATGCTAAAAGGCGTGTGTGAATTTCTAATGGGCTTTCTCATTCCATCACCGGAAGGTTACCTGGTAACCAATCCTTCCACTTCACCTGAAAATAAGTTCAAAGTCCCCAATAGCAAGGAAACATCTACCCTTACTTATGCTGCCACAATTGATATTCAGACAGTGAATGCGGCTTTTGATTATTGTGCGGAGGCAGCGGCTGTACTGGGTGTAGATGCCGATTTTATTGCAACACTCAGGGCAGCACAGAAGAAGCTTCCTCCGGTAAAAATTGCCTCTGGTGGAAACATTCAGGAATGGATTAAGGATTATGAAGAAACTGAAATTGGTCATCGCCATATATCTCACCTGTTGGGTTTGTATCCATTGACTCAAATCAATCCCGAAACGCCGGAACTTTTTGAAGCGGCTAAAAAAACCATTGCCCGTCGTTTGTCTCAAAGGGGGGGCGGAACAGGTTGGAGCCGTGCGTGGATCATTAATTTTTATGCCCGTTTGCTTGATGGTGATAAAGCCTATGAAAGCCTTAATATATTATTGAGTAAATCTACACTCAACAATTTGTTTGATACGCATCCACCTTTTCAGATAGATGGAAATTTTGGAGGAACAGCAGGTATTGCGGAAATGCTTTTGCAAAGTACCAACGGTATCATCCGTTTATTGCCTGCCTTGCCCACTGCCATGCCTGATGGTCAAGTAAAAGGTCTTGTGGCCCGTGGAGGTTTTGAAGTTGGAATGGACTGGAAAAATGGAGGGTTGGTAAATGTAACCATCTTATCGAGACTGGGTAATTCTTTAAAGGTGAATTATAAAGGCAAAACTGTCGAATTGAAAACCGTTAAAGGCGGGAAGTACACCTTATCAAAAGAGTTGAATCTTATAAAAACTCCAGACAAGGGAAATTAATATGATGGTTAAAAAATAAAGCATAATTATTTCTAATTATAAACAAGGCCCTTGCAGATGAATATCATTTTGCAAGGGCCTTGTTTTTTACCCTATTGTTTGATAGGGCATGACCAAGTTTGGTGATTTATTGGTGCCTCGGAATACGAAACACTCAAAGCACTAGATTTTCGACTACGCTTTATGTACGTTAATTGTAGAGAACGAAGCATTTTTACTCATTTCGAAAGAATTAGTAACTGATTTTAGAAAACGATATGGAGATAGGGTTGCTTTATATTATGACTGATAGCCTAATTTTGATGAACTCGTTTAGGAGACTGAAAGAAAATATTAACATGTAATTTAAATTACAGTATTGAATAGAATACCGATTCTGCGGTACAGTATTTAAACGAGGCGAGTTGGGGGGGTATATGTTAGCTTTAGATTTATAAATGTGAAAGAAACTATTTCTGAACTAGATTCTCCAAAAGGATGAATGGGTTTCGATGTTGTGCTAACTGGTGTTCACGACAGCCAGTTTGGTGCTACTTATGGTTTTGGTAGGGTTGAGCATGCCTATCAATTAACGATGCCCTGAGTGAGACTTGCAAATAAAAATGGCCGCCTTTTTCCGGCAGCCATTTTGAATTAGCATCGAAAAGGGATTAAAAATTACTTGCAGTAGTGGTATCCCACCACAGGCGCGAAGCAATATCGTCTTTACCCGAGCTTAAAAAAGTAGCAGCTTCTGCAACAGCCGAAGCATTTCCGGTTCTTTCTGCAGGCACAAATACCAGTCGCTTAATCCACTGGTCGGCGGTTATTACACCCCAATCCGGACTACTGTCATTTTTAGCAACGTGTGGGATTTTTGGATAGCCTGTTCTTCTAAAATCTACCCAGGCCTCCAAGGTATTGGTAAATGTAGCCAGGTATTTTTGGGTAATAATTTTTTCCAGTTTCAATTCATTCGAATCACCTGCATTCCAGGCCACTGTAATGGTAGAAAGTGGTGTGAAATTATTCCGGCTATCTTTCGGATCGGTATAGCTGATGGGTTTGCTGGTTGCATCAGCCAGATAGGTATCAACACCTGCTGCACCCCAATCTGCAAATGAAAGGCGTACTCCATTTTCGTAATTTGTTTTAGCATCACCTGCATTTGCCCATCCCCTTAACGCAGCTTCGGCTTTTAAAAAGGCTACTTCCGCTGCGGTAAATCCTCTTCTGTTTTGCGCCGATTTGAAATCGGTGCTCACGGTAGAATAAGAAACCCGGTCATCTTTAGCATTGATGTAAGCGCCACCGCGAATACCTTTGTATTTGTAGGCTGGATGATCAGTTACTAAACTGGCATCACTTACTTCACTAAAATATTTGGCTATACGGCCATCTTTTAAACCTACCATAAACGATTCCATGTTTGCGCCCATCCGGGTATCGTTCCAGTCAAAGCAAATCATTGAAACAGGCATTACCTCACCATTTAACGAAATCAGGAAATTTTCCGCATTGGTGGTAATTAATCCAACAGGATCGGCCAGGGCTTTTTCTCCCTGTGTTTTAGCAATGGTAGGGCTAACTTTTACCAAACGCATAGCTAAACGCAGGCGTACTGAGTTAAGCAATTTTAACCACGAAGCGATGTTGCCTTTATAACTTGGGTCGAATTTGGTAAAGCCGGTGTAGGATGTGTTGGCTTTGAGATTGGTTTCAATCTGATCTAACTGCGTAAACAGGTTGTTGTATAAATCCGATTCTTTGTCGTATTTAATCGAACCTAAGCCCGCCGAACCGTAGTTTGAATAGATTACCGGACCATAAATAGCAGTTAATTTTGAGATGGCCAATACCCTAACCAATTTTGCCCAGTCGCCAAATAAGGGTAGTTTTTTCTCTTCAGCTAATTGTATTACCTGTTTTGAAGGCGACATTACACTGCCATATATACGATTCCAATAGGCATCAATCCAGCGCAGGTAATAAGTAGTGTTGTTTACATTGGCTACAAAAGGTGTTGGTGTACCCATATATCCCATCCAGTTATCATAACACAGATCCTCTTCAATCTGGTGTCCCATCAGGTTAAACATCATCCCTGAGAAAGAAGAACCAACCAGGTTGAAATCCTGCTCTAACATTTTATCTGATATCTGATTCGGATTGGTATTTATCTCTTCGAAATTCTTGGTGCAGGAGTTGAGTAGGATCAAAGCAAGCACCATTAAACATAATTTTTTCATTATTTAAGATATTAGAAGTTTAACTTAAGATTTAGCCCGTAAGAACGTGTGCCAGGTATGGCGAATACATCATTAGCCTGCATACTGTTATTGGTACTCATTGCCTGCTCCGGATCGAATGGAGATTTTTTGTAGAAGAAAAACAGGTTACGTCCGATTAACGATACGGAAGCCGATTTAATGGCTGAGCCTTTAACCGGTAAATTGTACGATAGCGCCACTTGTGCTAAACGAACATTGGTACGCGAGAATACATAAGGCTCCATAATGCCATTTCTATCACCTATTGTAGAGTAATAAAGTGCCGGGTCAATTGTGGTTTGGGCAGTATTGCCTTGTATAGCGTTGATTGGAATAGTTCCTGCATCACGTGCTTCACCGGTTCTTTTGCTTACACCATACGAATCGAGAAAAGCTTCGGTTTTAGAGAAAGCCACACCGCCAAATTTAGCAGTTACCAAAGCGCTTAAGCTTAGTTTTTTGTAAGTGAAGGTATTGTTCCAGCCGGCAATAAAGTTAGGATTTAAATTACCAACATACTCTTGAGTTGCAGCTTTGGTTGGTTTTCCTGCAGCATCTAATATAATCTGACCTGCAGCATTACGTGCAAATTTGAAAATATATAAGTCGTTGAAAGAGCCGCCTGCTTTAATGATTGAGTTAAAGCCCTCGCTGTCGCTACCTACCTGGTAACCTGGGTTGTCGGCAATCAACTCAACAATTTTATTTCTGTTCCGCGATAAATTTACAGTTGTATTCCATTTAAAATCTCCATTTCTTACAGGATCCCCACCTAGTGTCAACTCAAAACCCTGGTTGGTAACCTTACCCGCATTTACATAGTAAAAGGTATAACCAGAACCTGAAGGGGCTGGTAATGATAAAAATTGATTGGTACTGGTGTTTTTGTAATACGTAAAATCCAGGGTTAATCTATCATTTAAAAAGCGGCTTTCTAAACCAATCTCATTACTGGTTATTTTTTCAGGTACCAATGTCGCAAAAGGTGTTTGCGTATTTCTGGTAATACCACCAATGCCGTTTGGTCCACCAGCACCACCTATGGTGTTGCCTGGGTTTACAATATTAAATGGTACTTCGTTTCCAACCCTCGAGGTTGATGCCCGGAGTTTTAAATAATTAATTCCGTTTGGCATGGTTACCATTTGGCTTATTATGGCAGATAATCCTCCCGAATAATAAAAATAAGAGTCGTTTCCGGTAGTCGCCAGTGTAGAGGCCCAGTCGTTACGGCCCGACAGATCTAGATAAAGCATATCCTTGAAGCCTAATGAAGCATTGGCAAATAGACCTTGTTTCTGAATCCTGCTGTAGGTTTGGTTAATAACTAAATTGTAGGGAAGGTTGGCGAAACTAAAAAAATTCGGGTACTGAAGTGGTACAGTTCCATTTGCAAACATCATCCCGTCGTTAAAAGTATAATCCTGGATACTCCCTCCAAATACGCTATTCAAACTGAATTTACCAAAGGTATTATCATAGCTTAAAATAGCATCTCCATATAAGGCTTTATCATTATACTTGGCATAATTCCAGGTACCGTTAGAGCTTACGCTTACCGAGTTACCCCCTGCAGCATAACGGTAATCCAATAGCCTATCGTTGTAATCAATGTTACCACGTACATCAAATTTAAAATGCGGTAAAAATGCATACGATGCTTTTGCCGTTGCAATTACCCTGTTGCTGGTAGAAAGTTTAGGGTCGTTGTTTAATTCCCAGTAAGGATTGTTTTGTTTTTCTTCTGTAGAATACCAGTTTTGAATATACAGATTTCGGGTAGCACTGAAAGTTTGATAGTTGTTTTTAAAATCATCAAAATTTCTTTCCCTTGCAAATAAATATAAACCGGTTAAGGGGTTATTGTAATAACCTGCCCCAGGACGGTTTTTTGATTTCTCGTAAGAGAATCTCACATTTCCACTTAAGGTAAGTTTATCATCAAATAACTTGGTTTCCTGACTTAAAGTTACATTATGCTTGTTGTAAGTGCTGGTTGGTACAATACCCGATGCATTATTGTTTCCATATGAAAAGTAAGTAGTTGTTCTTTCGTTTCCGCCAGATACTGATATTGAATTAATGGTATTTACACCAGTCTGGAAAAAATCATCAATATAATTACTTTGGTAATTACCTTTTGTTTTAGACCAGCTGTAATCGCTGCCGGCTATCGCACCGTAATCAAACTGAAACTCAGGTAATGTTGCTGCATTGCTGAAATTTAAGGTTGAATTTAAAGCAATAGCAATTTTACCGTTCTGGCCTTTTTTGGTGTTGATTAGCACTACGCCGTTAGCGCCCTGGCTACCATATAAAATAGCACCATTGGCTCCCCTTAAAATAGTAACCGACTCAAAATCGTCCTGGTTTAATGCCGAAAGACCATCGCCTCCATCTGTACCGCCGTATGATCCCGGCTGCCCACCTTTATTATTTACCACTGGAACCCCGTCAATTACAAAAAGTGCTTCGCTATTTCCGGTAATTGATTTTGAACCCCTTAATACTGTCTTTGTAGAACCGCCCACACCAGAGTTACTGATTCCGATATCAATACCGGCAGCTTTACCGCTTAAAGCCTCCATAAAGTTCGGAGCACCAGCCTTGGTAAGTTCTGTGCCCGCTAGTTGTTGTGCCGCAAAGGTTAAAGCTCTTTTTTCGCGTTTTACGCCTAAGGCGGTAACCACTACTTCGGTTAAGTTTGCATTGCTCGAAGGTTTTAGTTTTATGGTTACGTTAGTCAGGTTGCTGATATTTACTTCCTGGGTTTCCATGCTGATATAGGAAACAACCAATGTTGTAACATTATCAGGAACGTTTAAAGTAAATTTTCCATCAGGACCAGTAACGGTTTTAGCACTGGCACCTTTAGCAGCAACTGTTGCTCCCGGAAGTGGCAAGCCCGATTCATCAACCACTAACCCGGTAATCGTCTTAGCCATTTTCTCACTTACATTAATGGAGTGTTTTACTACCTCTAAGGGTTTGGGGAATAGGTTTTTGTTTGTTGTGCCACTTTCAGCTTTAGCCGCATGCTGTAAGCCAACTGCTGTAACGGCAAGGATTGCCAGTTTCCGGAGGCCCCGGCTTGTGCTAGAAAAAGTTAATTCCAGGGCACAGCTTGTGAAATGAATGTTCCTCATTTTCATACATTTTTCTGTTTAGTTTAGGTTAATGCCAAATAAATTTTCGATTACCTTCCAGCATTTCCGCAACAAGCTGCCATTTTACACTCCTAAGCAAGACGTAGCACTTTACTTGCTTTTATTACACAACATATCGTGGTTCATGTTATATAATATTTGGTTAGTTCTTTTGTTTAGGGTGTTGTAATGATTTTGATCTAATACTTGTTCGTTGTTTGTTTGGTTTTGCGATATTTAATTTGGTTAGTGTAAATTAGTAAAAAACCTGATACATTGTAACAAGTGTAAAGAAAAATATTTTTTAACCCCGATCTCTACCGATTTATCAAACACAGTTTACATAGAATCGCCTTGTGCTGAATGTCCATACCTCACAGATTTGTGCGTAAAAGAAATAAGTTCTACCTTACTTAAATTATCTTAATATAGAACCAATAGCAGTGCACTAAAACAAGCATTGCTTTATAAATGAATTACACTTATGAGAAAAAAAATCTGTTTGTTTGGTTTAGGCTGCCTCTTGATTGCAGGTTTACCAGAAAAAACATTTGCTTCAAGGTCAACTAATGCCAATTACAATCATTTCGCTGCTGAGCCTGCTGCACTGATTGGCCGCTGGGATATAACCGTTGATCAGAATGGCAAGCCCGCACCAGCCTGGCTGGAAGTGAAATTATCAGGCTATAAAACACTGGTTGGCTATTTTGTTTCTACAGCAGGAAGTGCGCGTCCGGTATCAGAAGTTAAGTTTGATGGAAAAACTTTCAGGTTCGAAATTCCACCACAATGGGAGAGTGGTACAGCGAATTTAGTGATGGAAGGAGAATTAACCGATGCTGGAATTCAGGGAACAATGACTGAATGCAACGGTACAAAATATAGCTGGAAAGGTGTTAAAGCCCCTTACCTGAAAAGAGCAGCAGCGCCCGCATGGGGCAAGGCTGTAAATCTGTTTAACGGTAAAGATTTAACTGGATGGAAAGCAAGTGGGCAAAACCAGTGGGTAGTGAAAGATGGCATTTTAACCAGTCCGAAAGCAGGTTCTAACCTGATTACAGAACAGAAGTATAACGATTTTAAGCTTCATGTCGAATTCAGATATCCTAAAGGCGGAAATAGCGGTGTATATTTAAGAGGTCGCTATGAAGTGCAAATTGAAGACAGCAAAAAAGACGCGCATCCAAACAGCGTATTGTTCGGTGGTGTTTATGGGTTTTTAACGGCCAACGAAATGGCTACTTTGGGCCCTGATGAATGGCAAAGTTACGATATTACCTTGGTAGGCCGTCTGGTTACCGTAGTAGCCAATGGTAAAACCATCATCAGTAATCAGGAAATTCCTGGTATTACCGGTGGTGCATTGGATAGTAATGAGGGAGAGCCCGGACCAATTTACCTGCAGGGTGACCACATGCCGATTGAATATCGGAAAATTGTAATTACACAGGCAAAATAATTATCTAAATTTCATAATGTCAGATGGTGGCACCTGACATTATGAACCTTCAATTACAGCATAATAAATTACTTGATCACCTTTTGCTGTTAAATCCCAAAAAGAAAGCATCAAATTATAAATCGTACTCCTTTAAATTGCTGATTATTTATAGCAATTTTTATTATTTTTGCTATAAATAATTAGCAAAATGGAGAATCTTCAAATTAAATCCAACGTAGTCATCACTGAGCAATCTATGAATATCATACGTCCTTTGGCAAAATCAATTGACTGGAATGATAGATTAATTGCCGTCTTAGGAGCTAGGGGAACGGGAAAGACGACTTTGTTATTGCAAAGACTTAAGGCCGAATATGGAACTAGTAAAGAAGCCTTATATATAACAATGGATGATATCTATTTTACTGGACACCTTCTTTCTGACCTTGCTATGGAATTCAGGCAACAAGGCGGGAAAATATTATTTATCGATGAAGTACATAAATACCCCAACTGGGCCAGAGAAATTAAAAACATTTATGACTTTTATAAAGATATTAAAATTGTATTCACGGGGTCTTCCATCATTGATATTAATCGCCAAAATGCAGACTTAAGCAGACGCGCGGTGCAGTATGAAATGACTGGCTTATCATACAGGGAATATTTACAATTCATTGGGGTTGGAGAATTTGACGCATTCCGGTTAGAGGATATTTTGGAACACCATGTGGAAATTGCTAATTCCTTGAGCTTAAAATTCAAACCGCTGCAGTATTTTAACGAATATTTGCGACATGGATATTATCCATTTTTCATAGAAAACATCAATACCTATGCCATACGTGTAGAACGTGTCGTACGTTTAATCATCGAAGAGGATCTTCAGTTTGTCGCAGGATTTAATCCGCATCATTCCAGAAAAATCTATCAGTTGATGTCTATTTTGGCTACTAATGTCCCATTCAAACCCAATATCACTAAATTGAGTGAGAAAACTGGAATACATAGAAACATGATCGTAGAATACTTGTACTATCTTAATAATGCCAGATTAATTAATTCTCTTGCTGCAAATGGAAAAAGTATTAGTATCCTGCAAAAACCTGATAAGATATTTTTGGAAAATACCAATTTGCTTTTCGCACTTGCTCCTGAAAATGTTGATACAGGATCACTGAGAGAGTCATTCTTTATGAACCAGTTTAGTAATACTGAACATAATATTAGTTTGCCATTAAAAGGAGATTTTTTAATAGACGACATTTATACTTTTGAGGTGGGGGGAACAGGTAAAACCAATAAACAGATTGAAGGCATTAATAAGGCGTATCTGGCATTGGATAACCTTGAGAGTGGGATTAATAATAAAATTCCGCTTTGGCTGTTTGGCTTTTTATACTAAACCTGGTTGAAAGATAAAGACAGAAGGCTAGCCAATGTGATAGCAGTTTTATTAGAGTTTCAAACCACCGATCGGTTATTTAAGGGGGCTAGAAAACATCGGCTCAAGGTTTAATGTCAAAATTGGATTAACTATTGAGAGAATGGTGAACCGGTAGATATCGAGTACCTGTTTGCGGCGTGTTTTGATTAATAATTGACCTCAGGAAATGTTTGTTTCTCCAAAACCATTGTGGCCAATTACAGCGTGCGGTTTGAGTAGGTACAGCTGTACTCATGCTTCTACTTAAAACCGATAAAGTCGTGATGCTTATACACATGAGCTAATCGTAGGTGATTAAATAATACCTTGCCGAATGGCAAGGGTAACCAAAGAAGTCGCATTAGGCATTCCCGATTTGTCCATCATGTTCTTGCGGTGGTTAATGACCGTAAACTCACTTATGTTCAATTTGGAAGCAATCAATTTGCTACTCATTCCTTCAGACATGCATAACAGGATTTCAGTTTCCCGTCGTGAAAACAGATGCGGAGGGATTTTCTCTTTAACAGTGCTTGTGTTTTTAGGCTTTGAAAACTGGTTCATGCATTGAATCTTCTGATGTGCATCGATTCTAAATAAGATACCAAAGCTAAAACAAGTACTCCTCCCTCCAGTAGCCAAAAAGCCTCTACGGTGTAAAAAGGTTTCGCATAGGCCTTGCTGTGTTTTTAGTATTCTTTTTTCAGTAGACAATGGGCTGAATATGTGTTGTGAATCCATTTTATTATGATCCTGAATGCTGGAAACTAATGATTCTAACTCAATTAAACGAAGTTGTTGCCATTGCATGGGGTCCAGCAGATAGAAGTTTCCCAGTGTTGCTCTTTTCAGGACAAATGCCTTTTTCTTTTGATCGAAGAGATAAATGATTGGTAACATTGATCTAATATTTTGATTTCCTCTTGAAATCTCTTCAATATGGTAGTTGTCTAGAGGTAGCAGTACCTCTATATCAGCTATGTCCCCGGATTCATAAAACCAGGTTGGTAAATCATTTCCCCTTGGTTGGTCTTTATTCATTTTGTTACCCTTAATGAATTTGGCGAGAACTAAAATCTGTTTGTTACAGGACTGATTAACAATGTATCTAATATACAGTTCGCTAGCTGGTTCGTCAATACCAATTTTTGGGTACATTATGCACAAATAGTTTACACATTTTCTTGATTTCTTTTCAAAATTTTGAAAGCAGGATTTAATCCTTGGGCTAGGTAGAAACGCGATGTTTTAATGTAGGACTTAGAATTGGTCACCAGAATCGAGTCGCGAGATGACAACGCTTTTTTTATTTGGAAGATAATGATTCTATCCAAGGAATGCGGTTGAGGTCTGATTTCTTTCTGCCAGACTTTTCCATGCCTTTTAGGATCTCATTAGGTTGAAGTTGTTCTTGTTTTTCCAAAATGGCCTGCGACGATTAATCACCTAAAATGGCTATAAATAGCTATTTTATAAAATATGAACTCGGGTTATCTTGTATTATTCGTTTTCCAATATCTAATACTAGATTTTAACAACCTAAACCGTGCAATCATGGCATTGAAACTTTTACAGAGAGGAAATAGTGGCCAAGGCGTAAAGGATTGGCAGTTTTTTTTATCAGGTCAAAATTTGTTTTCTGATGTTGCTGATGGAATATTTGGTGAAAGTACGTTGAAGGCAACGTTAGCATTTCAGAAGCTAAATGGGATTAAACAAGATGGAATAGTAGGGAATAATACTTTTGGTGCAGCTATGCTCAAAGGCTTCAATAAGGTTCAGGATGACCGGAATACAAAAGAAAGCAACAATTGGCCACCTAAACCAGATTTTTCTTCCATTAATAGCAATTCAATCAGGCAACAAATGTTTGGAAGAATGGAGTTTGTCTCACAACCGCAGGTGGAGAATCCTGAGCATATCAAAATTACAAATAACTGGATAGAGAATATAGTCACAGTAAGTATCCCGCAATTAAAGGGAATACTTAAAAAGCCGGAAATCCAATTTCATAAAGCGGCAAAAGACCAACTTATTGGTCTCTGGGCGAGATGGGAGCATGACGGGATGTTAGGTCTTGTGAAATCATGGCAGGGATCATTCGAACCACGGTTCGAGAGAAACAGTAGGACCGTTCTGAGTAATCATGCCTTCGGCACCGCTTTCGATATTAACGAAGAATGGAATCAGTTTCATACTCTACCTTCACTCGTTGGAAACGAAGGAAGTGTACGAGAGCTTGTTCCCGCTGCTAATGAATTTGGTTTTTTCTGGGGAGGACATTTTAAAAGGCCTGACGGAATGCACTTTGAGGTTTCAAAAATATTTTAACAATTTATCTTATTTCAAACTACGCCAATATGAAAAGATATAATCAACCTATTGAGTTAATCATAGATTACCAGTCTGATCCTTTGATGAAAGAAGTGCCGGATATAGTGGCCAGTCTAAAAGGCGCTGGTATTCCAGTTGCTAAATGTGAAACTTTATTTAATCAAGTCATTGATTCAAAGTCGATTCCGGCAATTACTTCTCAGTTGACAAAAGTTACCGTTAAAACCGAGGTAAGTGATCTAGAAGTACATCCATGGGATCTGGCGCATGCCGCTTTAAATTCAGGTAACAATGTTAAGTATATAGAACCAGATTTATGGCAGGAGTATACTGTAGATGATAAGATGCAAGATGGTTTCAATTCCGTTTCAGCCAAATCATTCGGTACCGAGGCAAAAGGAGATAATGTTGATCCAGACTGGCCACCTAAACAAAATTTGGTCTGGCATCTTGATAATGAGCATTCACAACTAGGTGCTGCCAGAAGCGAGGTGGCCGATCTTGATGACTATGTTATTCGGATAGGACATCTTGATACCGGTTATACTAATCATTTTGCGATTCCACAGAAAATAAGAGATAACCCACATCAGCGGAATTTTATAGCAGGTGAGCAATCTGATAAGGCATTGGATCCAGGAAGTGAAGGTATTCTGAAGCAGCCCTTTCATGGTACAGGAACAGGGGGCATATTAGCAGGCGATAAAATAAAATTAACAACTGCCAGCGGAGAGTTTAATGATTATCTTGGAGCAGCTTATTTTGCCGAAGTAATCAGCTGCAGAATTTCCAAATCGGTGGTGCTATTTAAAACAAGTGCTTTTGCACTGGCACTTAATTACCTCACAGATCTTGTTAATAGTGGTACTCAGGTTCATGTAGTTTCTATGAGTATGGGAGGTGCGCCATCCCGGGCATGGGCCGATGCGGTAAATGCGGCTTATAATGCGGGGATAACGATTGTCACCGCTTCAGGGAATAACTTTGCAGGCTTGCCTACCCGACATTTGGTTTATCCGGCACGTTTTCAGCGTGTAATAGCTGCATGTGGAGTAACCTATGACCAGGCACCTTACTACACAAGTCTTATTAATGAAATGCAAGGCAATTATGGTCCTTCCAAGGACATGCAAAAAGCACTGGCGGCTTACACGCCTAATATGCCCTGGGCTAATTTTATTTCAGGTACTGTGCAGTTTAATGGAGCAGGGACATCTTCCGCAACACCCCAAATTGCGGCTGCAGCTGCGATTTATTATAAGAAGAACCACAAGGAATTAGATGCAGCAGCACCCTGGCAACGTGTTGAGGCCATTAGAAACGCATTGTTCAGCACTGCAAAAAAGATCATTAAACCTGGGTTTGGAGATTATTCGCAATATTTCGGAAATGGAATCGTACAAGCCCTTGATGCACTGAAAATACCTGTAAAGTTGGATATTGCACAAACTCCGGAAGATAAAACTCCATGGTTTCCAATTTTAGACACTCTAATGAAGAAATTACCCGATGAAAAGGAGCAGTCGAGAATAGACATGTTTAATACTGAGTTATGGCAATTGTTGTATGGTTATCCCGAACTTGCTATTAAAATCGGCGGCAACCAGGTAGACTTTGACCAGATCAGTGCGCTAAATTGGGATTCATTTGCAAATGCAGTAATTGAACATCCTGCTGCATCAAAAACTTTAAAAGCTTTTTTAAAGAACAGATTTAAATAACCCCATAAAGACTTAGAGATGGTAAAAAAGATAATAGTTACCTTAAAAGGTACTCTTAATAAGAAATATGGCGCCAATGTAACCCAGCTTAACACAATATTCAGCAACCTTATTGGCGCAGATGCCCTTAGGGGCATATCAACTGTAATTCTTTACATTGATGATCTGGTAACTGCAAAAAAATATGGGTATCCTCTACCCACAGTATTTGATGAAGTTGCCTGCAAAAATATTGTAGATCAGATTTATTGGAAAGAAAGTCCGGAATATCTGGCTATTTTTGGAGCTCAGGATATATTTCCTTTTCAGCAACTGGTTAACCAGCTTCACCAATCAGGAGCTTCAGGAAGTGATCCTGATGAATTTATCTCATCAGATCTTCCTTATGCCTGCGATTCCCCATTCAGTACCAACTGTAATACTTTCACCAATCCCACACGTGTAATTGGAAGAATTCCTGACTTGCCTTCAAATGACTTGGAAGAAGGTAACGGAGATATTGAATACGTTAGGACGATCATTGACCAGATCATAGCTGCAGTCCCCGCTAACCGGAGTGCAATAACAGATTATTTCTCTAGTTCTGCCAACGTTTGGACAGGATCAACACAGATAAGTCTTAGAAATATTTTTGGGAACTCCTTTCATATGAAAAACAGTCCTCCTGATATAACTGGAGGATACAGCACAACAGAATTAGGCCCCCTTCCTCACTTCTTTAACCTTCATGGAGCGCTCAGCAGAACGAGTTTCTATGGGCAAATCGGGAGTAGCTATCCTGAGGCGCTGCGTCCCTCTGACCTATCGGGAAAGGTAAGCCAGGGAGCCTTTGTAGCTGCAGAATGTTGCTATGGAGCCCAATTGTTAGCATCTGGAGCAGGCATGAGCATTGCCAGTACTTATTTGCTGAATAGAGCAGCAGTGTTTATGGGGAGTTCCACTATTGCCTATGGTCCCGCAGTAGGCCAAGGGCTTGCAGATTTGATTTGCCAGTATTTCAGTATCAATATTCTGAATGGTTCTTCTAGTGGTAGTGCTCTCCTGTCTGCGCGCCAGAGGTTTCTCAGTGTGAGTGGACCGATACTAGACTTTCATGAATTGAAGACGCTAGCACAGTTCCATATTTTGGGAGATCCTTCTGTACATCCGGTACAATCCGCTGAGCCTAAGGAAATGATGAGTACAATTAAAGATAGGCGATTTACATTGCAGGCAAAAGGTATAAATCTTGGTCTAACTATTCCCAATACCGAAAAGATCAGCGATTCGGGATCTGTAAATCCAATGGTGGACTTTCCAGCACTTAAAAATTTGGTTCAATTTGGAGTGGCTGAATCTAAAACAGTTTTTGAAGTTGATGAAGCATTTGGCGACAATTTTGCGGCTACTCACATCTTCAAATTGAGCAAGCAGGGTAACCAAAAAATCCGTTATCACGTGTTCCAAAAAGGTCGTATCTTTGATAGTGGTATTTGCGATCTGAAGGTGCTGGTCGTAAAGGAACGTGATAATCAATTCATGGGCTACCGGGAATATTTAAGTAGATAATTGATGAAACTTACTGGAAAGATCGTTGTAAAGCCGTTTGCCTTGGGCTCAAAAAGTGCTCATGATGCAGTGTATCTGGAAACTACGACAGGAGATTACCTAATTCAGCGAGAGCAGGATAATCCATTTGAAAGCTCAGATTTGAAAGCACTTTCCGGTAAAAATGTAGCTGCGGAAGGAGAACTTGACAATTATCTTTTCATCGCAAAAAATATAACGGAAATGGACTAAAGTCAAGATTCAAGGCCTTTATCAACTTTTGTTTTATTTCGTAAAACGCATACAAGAGATTGAAAATGGCTATAAATAGCTATTTTCAATGGCGACAACTATCATGATATTGTAGATGAGATGGTAAAAGAAATAGTCTCATTAAAACACAATATTATGGCAAATCCACAAAAAAATTACTTGTCACACATGAGTCGTCAGATTGGTTACCGAGCAACCTGGGATCCTGGAAGACCATTGAAAATTGGCTTTATTGGTAAATTGGATTCTTCTGGAGTTCTGGCTATCTATAGCTCACTTGAAAATGAAGGAATTCCAATGGATATTTTTGTAGATGATAGTACAGCGGATATGGATTTCACATCAAGTGATTCCGTTACTATTTCAATGAAAGTTTCGGGTTCTGCACCGGTTTTAGGAAGTGCACTTACCCTATCAGAGGCAGGGGTTAATTTTGAATTTAAAAATGATGAAGGTATTGTATTTCAGACAACTGGTAACAAGACTTCTCAGTTAATTAATCTTGGCAAAATAACAAAACTGATTCTTGAAAAGTATGAGGATGGGAGTTGGGATGAAGACTGGGTAGTGGTTACTGAATTAGTAAGTGCAGATTCTGCTACGATTATTATTTCCAATAGTAGCGGCGCAAATCTAGATTTAAAAGCAAATGCTGGTATTGGTGCATCAGGTATAAAGATAACGGATGCTGCTTTGGACTTTTCAGTAGCGAGACAACATGGAAGTACTTTAAAATATATTGCACAAAATGGACTTACGCCTCTATATAAAATAATGGGAATAAGAGATCCATTTATCGGTTCGGTGAGTGTAGAGCCAAAAGATATTGGCGAAAAAATTGTGCTGACTCGGGAAAGCTTTAGAGAATTAAATTTTAATCCAGACAAACCCTCTGAAATCGAATCAGAACGAAACTAAATCTGAGAAGAATCTGTTAAATATACTATAATAGCTACCTGTTGTGCATTTAGGATAAACTAAAAAATAATTTATCCTAAATGCACAACAAGTAATAGCTATATCTAGCTATTGTAGGTCTAGAAGCTGAGAATTAATTTTATGGAAGGGAAGAAACAAATCATGTTTAAAAACCGGAGTATTTCAGAACGAAGAATAAATGATAAGAATTGAACTGAATTTATTCTGACTATCGCTTTCGTGGTGCGTTACGCGCTAGTGGACAGAATATTATGACTGATATCCGAGTATAAATAATTGTATCATAAAACCAAAACTCTATGGTCGGTAAAATTAACCTTCGTTATTTCTGGACAAGCTGCTGGCTTTTATTAGGCACACTTTTAGGGGGAGGCTTTGTATTATGGCTTTCATTAACAAGTGGCTTGAATATTGGACTGATGTTGCTATGGTCGATTGCTTATTTGGCAATAGGAGGTCTTTTAGGCTTTATTTTTAGCGTCCCTAAATTAATATCCGATGTACCGTCAGTGACGGGGATAACAGCATTAAGTCCAGAGCAATCGGTCAGGGTGAAATATCAGGAGAATACCAACCTCACTCAAATTTCGGACTGGCTGACCAAAGTATTGATTGGTGCCAGCCTTGTTCAACTTAAAGAAATTCCTAAATTTGTTTATAAAGTAGCCCAGATCATGGGTAGCGGGGCCCAATCAATAGTTAGTAAAGTTGATCTCTCTCAACACAACACGGTATGCTGCGCGGCAATAATTATTTACTTTATTACCTGGGGCTTCATCAGTGGCTATCTAGCTATGAAACTAGTGTTAACTGAACAATTTATGGATGCCGGCAGCGGGCAAACAAAGTAAATATTTCGTTTCAGCATATGGGTATTTCGATCTTAACTGGATTGTGGACGGGGACGATAGTGTTGCAATAAAATCGATTGACACTTCTCTTTCAACCAGTACTGATCGCGATGGTCTAGGTGTCCTCAGATGGTACCACCTGATATCCAGATACAAAAGGACTCATCACTTTAGAAAATCTCTAAACCAGTATTGAGCAGGATCATGTATGCTGTTAAGTAACAAACCAAAAATGCAGCCGATAAGGCAAAATAACGTGTTACCCTATGGCTCCCTTTCTTAAAAGGTAATAAAAATAGGAGATTGAAAAGCTCTGCCAGTAGCGCACATATAAAATTAAGGCATACCATTACCGCACTAAAGGCTACCACAAAGATAGCTGGCTGGATAATGATGCCCGATGGTAAGCCGTACAGTGCACCCATGATAAAACTTACCAAAAGAATAACAGCTGCATATTTAGTGCCCGATTTAAACTGTAGCAGAAAAT
Source organism: Pedobacter sp. KBW01 (assembly GCF_003852395.1). Lineage (NCBI taxonomy): Bacteria > Pseudomonadati > Bacteroidota > Sphingobacteriia > Sphingobacteriales > Sphingobacteriaceae > Pedobacter > Pedobacter sp. KBW01. The sequence goes on along the minus strand of NZ_QAJQ01000014.1, from coordinate 257,998 downwards.
ACCGCCCTAATTTGAGGCGCGGGGTTTTCTCTATCGCTGATTTTTCCTCTTGTTCACTAACGGGTACACTGATCTGTTCATCTTGCAGTGCTTCTTTAAGCTTTCGCTTTTTACCTCTTTTTTGTTTTTTAAAACGGGGCCACCAGATGATAAAGCCAGTGATAAAAAGTGCCAGAGGCATTAATCCGGCAATAATAGCAATAACCTGCGTTGGCCGGCCACCGAAACTGCCGTAATGGATCGGTGTTAACCAGCTGAGGTAAGCATTGCCAACATTGGGGAAATCGCTGGGGCTATTCAGTAAAGTTTTGGCAGTGTACTGATCAACAACCAGCATTTCTCTCTTCCCAACTTTGGGCAGGTTTCCGCTTAGCATATCCAAACGATAAGTACCGGTTTTATCAGCAGGAAAAGCAATGCCTCCAATATGGGCATTGGGCATTTTTTGTTTAGCTGCTGCCGTAATAGCACTAAGTGGTAGCGGCACAGCTTGCGCATGCCAGGCCGATTTAGCTCCCAATAACTGGGCAACGCCTTGAGGCGATTTTCCGCTCAATAAAAAAAGGAATGGGATAACCAGGGTAGAAAAGGTAATGCAAAAACCGGTTAAACTTAGTATGGCGACAATAGGTGAGGAATAAAAACCCAGCGAATTGTGCCAGTCGTAATTTTGGCGTTTAAACGAACCGCTAAACTTAACAGTGAGTACTGTCTTAAGTTGTTTCCATTTCTTTGGGATCCATAAACGTAAACCCGAAATGGTTAAGATTAAAAGACAAAGCGAAGCTAACCCGCAGATATAGCGGCCCGCAACAGGAATGAGCAATGTCCGGTGCAGCTCTGTAACTACGTGGATAAAGGAACTGGTGTGTATTCTTTTGCCACTTATTTTTCCGGTATATGGATTAATAAAGGTTTCTTCTTCGCTTTTTAAATTCAAAACACTGTAAGCTTCATTGGGGTTTTTGAAGTTATTCAGCATTAGGTAGTCGATCTTTAGCCTGGGGTAGTTTTTTTTAATGAGCGGCACAATCTCTTCAACCGGCATTTTTTGCTTTTGTGCAGCTACCTCAAAAAGGCTAGGGTTTAATGCCCGGTCAATCTCATCCTGAAAAACAAGAATGCTTCCTGTAACACCTACAAATGCCACAATTGCCCCAGCAATAATACCCAAATACAGGTGCCATTTACCGAACCATCTTTTTTGGTGTTTTGCCCAACTGATTTTTTTAGAATTGCCTGCTGATTTCATTTAACGGAGATATACCCTTGAAAGGGAACGTATTTCAGAATTTGTTTGTGCTACAAAGAAATAGTTTTAATCCCGTTTATGCAAATTATTTTTAATGAGTCTAAATAAGTAGAGTTCGAATTTGGCTATCAGACTATATAATCGGATATGATTTTAAAATCTAATATGTGCACGGATTCGCGCACACATTAGATTTAAGATATATTATTTAGTTTCGGCTACATTTAACCGGTCAAAAGGACTTAGGTTGTAAGTAAAATTGCCATTGCTGTCGGTGCCGCCAATGCCCTTAACTTCTGCTTTTAGTTCATACTTTGCATTTGGTTTGTAATGGTCGAGCTGCAGGTGGTACAAAAAGCTTTTAACCTTATGCGTGCCCCTGAATTTATCCGCAATTCCTGTATGTTCATCACGGGCAATTACTTTTCCGTTTTCGAGTAGTTCTACCTTTTTGATTTCCATAAAATTAATGCCCTTGGTGTAAAAGAATCCTGCTGTAATGCGGCCATTGGCATAAGTTTTTTTGGTTACATCCCAGCTAAGTGTCCGAAATTCGTTACCAATCGCTTTGGCTTCCCAGGTTCCCGAAATGTAGCCACCAGGTTTGTAATAATCGATTTTGAGTAAATCCAGACGTTTTAAATTATCTGATAAACGCTTTTTAAAACCAGCCAGATCTCTGTTTCCTTTAGGTATCCAGCCTGTTTCGGCCAGTGCAAGTAAACGTGGAAAATTCTGCACGTTCATGTCTTTCAGGTCCTGGGTTATGGCCGTCCATTGGTTGGCCTGCACGCCTAAAATAAATTTCCCTTCATCCTGGCTTAAACCGGTTTCCGGTTCATAGTTGTATATCTTTTCCAGTGAATTGATGTTTCCATAAGCCAGATCGCTCATGGTGCCATCATTACGGTCGGCCTGGGTAATATCGAAATAAAAAGGATCAGTAGGAGTGGCAACCACATAAAATCCGTTTTTTGCAGCATCGGCTATGGCCTCATCGCCAAGCCAAGACATAATTGCTGTTTCTTTAGTCAGGTTTTTAGCATCACTTAAAATATCGTTCCAACCAATTGGTTTTTTGCCCTTACTTTTAATAATGGTCGAAATGCGCTTCACAAAATAGCTCTGCAGTTCATTGGTGTTTTTTAGCGATCCAGTTTTCATGAATTCCTGTACGTGCGGTTCTTTTTCCCAAAGCACATGTCTTACTTCGTCGCCACCGAAATGGATATAATCTGCAGGGAAAAGATCAGCCAGTTCGGTAAATACATTGTCTAAAAATTCGTAAACCTTTTCTTTGGTTGGATCGAGGGTGTTTGGGGTAAACTGGTTACCCCAGTGCGACCATGAATCCAAAAATGGAAAAACAAAATCAGGTTTGCGGTTCTGGTTTACGCCCAGTTCGGGGTAAGCCAATACGGTTGGCCATGAGTGGCCGGGTACATCAATTTCAGGAATAATGGTAATGTTGCGTTCAGCTGCATATTTAACTAAATCGCGAATTTGATCCTGCGTATAAAAACCACTTCTTTCTGCAGGTTGATTGGTGCTTTTATCAAATATGGTCGTTTTGGTACTGGTAAGCAGGGGGTATTTTTTAATTTCTATCCGCCAGCCCTGATCATCAGTTAAGTGCAGGTGTAGTACATTTAATTTATACAACGCCATTACATCTATATATTTCTTCATTACATCTACGCCATAGAAAGTACGGCTAACATCCTGCATATATCCTCGCCAGCCATAGCGTGGTTTGTCAATAATTTCACCGCAAGGAATGCTCCACGAAGTTTTTCCGTTTGTTTTACCTTCAATTTGTGTTGGTAACAATTGCCTGATGGTTTGAGTGGCGTTAAAAATACCAGCACTTGTTTTGGCATAAACGCTTATGGCGGTTGGAGTGATTCCGATTCGGTACCCCTCCTCGCCCAGACTATTCAAAGTGTCTGATACCATGAAGAGGATGCCTTGACTTTGATTCTGCAAGGGTAAAGTTTTAGCTTTTATGCCGGTACTGCCTGTCAGTAGCATAGCAAATAGGCTTATTGGTGCCTGAGCTTGCCCCTGGTAATAAATAGGAGTGGTAGGTTTAAATTCAAACTTGCCTGCATAAGGAGTAACAGATAGCGGTTTAGGAATAATGCTGTTTAAAGAGAGGTTGGTTGTTTGTGCAAAACTGATAGATGTGCTCAAAGTCAGCACAAGCATCATTTTTAGAATTTGGCTTTTCATTTTGGGTGTTTAAGGGTGAGTTTCCATCCAAATTAGAGATAAACAAATGATAAAGAAAATACAAATAACGCTCAAACGTTTGCGTAATCGTATCGTTATCAGGGCTGCTTTGGGATGTGGGAGGTTTTCCTAGAAAAGGATATAAAATGTACCACAAAAAGAAAGGCATAGCGGGGTTTTATATCCTATAAATGAGCGTATTTAGGTAAAATCTTCAAAATATTGGGTAAAAATGGGCAGGCGTGACACTTTTGAATATTTAATTTTTAATCGCCTTATTATCAGTATGTAGTAGGTTTTTGAATATGCCAATCTATATATTCTGGTTATATTGCGAACTCCAAATTGTAACAAAAACGATGTGGAAAACTTTTTTGTGGTAAAAAGTGGTAAAAAGTGGTAGAACTCTTTACTTTTACACTAGATAAAAAGTGTAGATACCACTATGACCCAACTTTTAGGAGAATTTGATTGTAAACTTGACGCAAAGGGCCGCCTTATGGTACCTGCTGCGCTTAAGAAACAATTGCCTAATGCTGAGAATGATGGGCTCATAATTAACCGTGGTTTTGAAAAAAATCTGGTAATCTATCCTAAAAATGTTTGGGACGCCGTTGTGGCCGACCTTGCTAAGCTTAATATTTACGATCAGGAAAACCGTGCTTTTGTTAGGGCCTTTACCCGTGGGGCAACCGAGCTTTCGCTTGATGCTGCCGGCCGGGTGTTGCTGCCGAAATCTTTGGTAGAGTATGCCGGTATTGGTAGTGATCTGGTTTTGGCTTGCCAGTTAGATCGTATCGAGGTTTGGGATAAAAAATCTTACGAAGATATTTTTGATGATGTTCCGGCCAATTTTGCTAGTCTGGCTCAAAAAGTAATGGGTGATAAGAAAGGAGGTGCTGATGGAGAATAATTACCATGTTCCGGTAATGTTACAGCCTTGTATCGATGGCTTGAATATTAAGCCTGATGGGGTTTATGTAGATGTTACTTTTGGTGGTGGCGGCCATTCGCGCGAGATTTTAAAACATCTTGGTCCGAAAGGGATTTTGATTGCTTTTGATCAGGATCCTGATGCTCAGGCTAATATTCCTGCTGATGATCGCTTTGTGTTTATCGATCAGAATTTTGGTTTCCTGAAAAATAACCTGCGTTTAAAAGGTTTCAGGCAGGTGGATGGTATTCTGGCTGATTTGGGTGTTTCCTCTCATCAGTTTGATGTACCTGAGCGTGGTTTTTCAATCCGTCATAATGCCGACCTGGATATGCGTATGGATCAGCACCGTAATTTAACTGCTGCTGAAATCCTGAATACCTATACTGAAGATAAGCTGCATAAAATTTTTGGAATCTACGGCGAGGTGAAAAATGCGAAGTCTTTGGCTCGGGCTATTGTAACTGCGCGTTTGGAGGTTTCTTTTACTGATATCGATAGTTTAAAATCGGCTATTTCGGCTTATATCCCAAAGGGAAAAGAAAATAAATACCTGGCGCAGGTTTTTCAGGCTTTGCGCATTGAGGTGAATGCTGAAATACAAGTGCTTGAAGATTTTTTACAACAGGCGGCTGAGGTATTAAAGCCAGGTGGTCATCTGGTAGTGATGTCTTATCACTCGTTAGAAGACAGGCCGGTTAAAAACTTCATGGCAAAAGGAAAGTTTCAGGGAGAGGTGGAGAAAGATTTCTTTGGGAACCAGCAAAAGCCATTTAATGTAATTACACGTAAAGCGATTATTGCCACTGATGAGGAGATTGCCAGGAACAATCGTGCCCGCAGTGCGAAACTAAGAATTGCAGAAAAAATATGAACAGGTTTAGAGAGGAGATAGAAGAAGAGGAAGTTGGGCCTGAGCCGGAATTAAAAGCTGCGCCCAAAAGGCCGAAAACTGCAGAGGAGAAAATGGATAGCAACTCCTTCATTAGTAAGCTTTTTAATGATGGATTAGTAAGTAAAGAGGCGGCAACTGATGCTTTGCCTTATTTGTGTTTTTTGGCCTTTTTGGGGATGATTTATATTGCCAATAGCCACTTTGCGGTAAACAATGTGCGCCGCATTGATAAGTTAAATAAAGAAGTAAAAGAATTGCGATGGGAGTATAAATCGCTAAAGGCCGATCTGATGTTTAAAAGTAAACTAACAGAGGTTGCTAAAAAGGTTGATACCCTTGGGATAAAAGAACTGATTGAACCACCAAAAAAAATAGTTGTTAAAAGCGATGAATATTAGAGCAAACATCTTGCTTCGTGTATATCTGGCATTTGGCTTAATTGTGCTTTTTGCTTTTGCGGTGTTTTTACGCCTCGGTCAGGTGCAGTTTGTACAGGGGAAAAAATGGAAAGCTATGGCGGATAGTCTTTCTACACGATATGTGAGTGTTGAGGCTACGCGCGGTAATATTTATTCTAATGATGGCAGTTTGCTGGCTACTTCGATACCAGAGTACGAGCTGCGCATGGATATGTTTGCCGGTGGTATTGCTGATGATAAAGTGTTTAATGAAAAAGTAGACTCGCTGGGTTATAGATTATCCCAGATTTTTCAGGATAAAACCGCAAAAGAATATGCCCGTTACCTGCGTAAAGGTCGTCAGGATAGCGCGCGTTATTTATTAATTCACCGTAAAGTGGGGTATGCTGATCTTAAAACGATCAGGAGTTTTCCGCTTTATAATATAGGTAAGTTCAGTGGTGGCTTAATCGCGGTACAGCAGAATAAGCGTATTCTTCCTTTTCAGGCTCTCGCTGCCCGTACAATCGGTTATAAAAACGAAAATGTGGCTAACGGGGTAGGTTTGGAAGGTGCATATAAAGAATATATCAACGGTGAAACCGGAAAAAGGCTGATGCAACGCATTGCCGGTGGGGTTTATATTCCGGTGAATGAAGAAGCAGAAGTTGCGCCAAAAGATGGTGCCGATATTATCTCGACCATCGATGTAAATATGCAGGATTTGGCGCAAAGTGCCTTAGAAAAGCAATTAATTAAATCGCAGGCTGATCATGGTACCGTGATTTTAATGGAAGTGGCCACTGGTGAAATCAGGGCGGTAGCCAATTTCTCTAAAGTAGAAGAAGGTGTTTATAAAGAGAAATTTAATTATGCCATTGCAGGTAACCAGGATCCAGGCTCGACTTTTAAGCTGGCTTCTTACATGGCGCTTTTAGAAGATAAACTGATTGATACCAATACCATGATTGGAACCGGGTACTATCAGATTCCTGGAAAGCTGATTACAGATTCGCATCCTAAAATTGAAACAGTTACCGCAAAAAAAGCATTCGAAACCTCTTCGAATGCCGCGATTGCAAAATTGATCAATATGCATTATGGTAGCGATCCGATGAAATTTACCGATCATTTATATGACTGGCATTTGAACAAAAAAATGGACTTGCAAATCCCGGGAGAGGCAGCACCGGTGATTAAAAATATAAAAGCAAACAGAAGCTGGAACAAAAACATGACCCTTCCTCAAATGGCTTATGGTTATGAAATGAATTTGACACCGTTAAAGATGCTGACCCTGTATAATGCAGTGGCTAACAATGGCAAAATGGTAGAGCCGATTTTTGTGAAAGAGATCAGAAGGCTGGGTAATCCGATTGAACAGTTTAAGGCCCGGGTAGTTAATGATAAAATCTGTTCGGATGTTACCTTGAGCAAGATCAGGAAAATGCTTGAAGGTGTGGTAACCGAAGGTAGTGGAAAACAGGTTGTTTACAATCCCCTATATCCGATTGCCGGTAAAACGGGTACTGCTCAGGTGGCAGATGCGAATAAAGGTTATAAAGGCAAAAAACAATATCAGGCTTCTTTTGTGGGATATTTTCCAGCTGATAAACCTAAATATTCTTTAATCGTAGTAATCAACGATCCAAAAGGAGCTTATTATGGTGCTACGGTTTCAGGGCCAGTGTTCAGGGAAATTTCTGACCGCATTTACGCCAGCGATATGCAGATGTACAACGATATGCCAACACGTTTGGTGGGCAACACGGGTACTCCGCCAACAAAAGCCGGTCAAAGCAAGGCTACGCAAAAAGTATATAAGGCATTCGGATTTAAGCCGCTTTTCGCGTCAAAATCTGAATACTATAATATAATAGATACCAGTGCTGGAACCATTTTCCAGGAAAACAACGAGCGTAAAGGTATTATGCCAAACGTAGCGGGAATGGGACTTAAAGATGCCTTGTATTTGTTGGGAAATGCAGGCTTAAAAACCAAAGTTTTTGGCTCAGGCAAGGTAACCGGTCAGTCGATAGCTGCAGGTACCAAAATTGGTAAGGGAATAGGAGTACAGATAGAATTGAATTAAGGAGGAAGGTTGAGGGTAGAAGGCCTTGATACTCGCTTGGAAATACTTGATACTAAGAATAAATAAAATGCAATTACAAGATTTACTTTACGGTGTAACGATTAAAGAATTGGTTGGCAAAACCGATAGAGAAATCAATGCGCTGAATTTCGATTCGCGTAAGGTAGGTAAAGATGATGTTTTCTTTGCCGTAGTAGGGACATTGGCCGATGGACATCAGTTTATCGATCAAACTATTGCGCAGGGAGCTACAGTGATTGTTTGCGAAAACCTGCCCGAGAATCCAAATGCAGAAGTTAGCTACATTAAAGTCGAAAATACTTCGGTTGCTTTGGGTATTATGGCAGGCAATTATTTTGGTAATCCTTCGGCCGATTTAAAACTGATTGGTATTACTGGTACAAACGGAAAAACAACCATTGCCACAATTTTATTCAAGTTATTTAAAGCCTTAGGTTATAAAACAGGGTTAATATCAACTGTAGAAAATTACATCAACGATACTGTGGTGGTTGCTACGCATACTACACCAAATCCTATTGCGCTGAATCAGCTTTTAAGGGATATGGTAAATGCAGGCTGCGATTATTGTTTCATGGAGGTAAGCTCGCACGCAGTGGCACAGCACCGTATTGAAGGCTTGAGCTTTGCTGGTGGCGTATTTTCGAACATCACACACGATCACTTAGACTTTCACAAAACTTTTGATAGTTACCTGAAAGCTAAAAAGGCATTTTTTGATGGTTTGCCTAAATCAGCCTTTGCACTGACCAATACCGACGATAAAAATGGTATGGTGATGTTGCAAAATACAAAGGCACATAAAAAAACTTATGCGCTTAAGCAGCTTGCAGATTTTAAAGCCAAAATTATTGAAAACCAGTTCAGTGGTTTACACCTGGATATCGATAACGAAGATGTTTATTTTAAACTCGTGGGCTCTTTTAATGCCTATAACTTGTTAGCCGTATACGGTACAGCTATTTTGTTAGAGCAGGATAAATTAAAGGTATTAACGCTTTTAAGCACTTTGTCTGGAGCAGAAGGCCGTTTCGATTATATCACTTCGCCTGATAAAATTATCGGTATTGTAGATTATGCACATACGCCCGATGCTGTTCAGAATGTGCTGAGCACCATTGCCAATATTCGTAAAGGTACCGAACAGGTAATTACAGTAATAGGTTGTGGCGGAGACCGCGATAAAACCAAACGCCCTATTATGGCTCAGGTAGCCTGCGATTGGAGCGACAAAGTAATCCTAACCTCTGATAACCCACGGACAGAAGATCCGCAGACAATTATCAGTGAGATGGAAGCTGGGGTTTCGCCAAGCAATAAACGTAAAACCTTATCCATTTTGGATAGAAAAGAAGCGATTAAAACTGCTTGTCATTTGGCTCAGCCAGGAGATATCATTTTGATTGCCGGAAAAGGACATGAAAAATACCAGGAGATTAATGGTGTAAGAAATCATTTTGATGATAAAGAGATTTTACTTGAACAATTAAACCCGATCAGCTAATGTTATATTTATTATTCGAATACCTGCATAAGCATTACGACATTCCCGGATTGAGGCTGTTTCAGTACATCACTTTCCGTGCTTCTGTATCGATCATTTTATCGTTAATCATTACAACAGTATATGGTCGCAGATTGATCGATTACCTGCACAAAAAACAAGTAGGCGAAACCGTAAGGAATTTAGGTCTGGAAGGTCAGATGCAAAAACAAGGTACGCCAACAATGGGCGGTATTATCATTTTGCTGGGTATTTTGATTCCAACCTTACTTTTTGCCAATATTTCCAATATCTACGTCATCCTCATGATCATTACCACCATCTGGATGGGTGCAATTGGCTTTTTGGACGATTATATCAAGGTTTTCAAAAAGAATAAGGAAGGTTTAGCTGGCCGTTTCAAAGTTGTAGGTCAGGTTGGTTTAGGGCTGATTGTTGGAACAACAATGTATTTCCACCCAAATATCGTGGTGCGCGAAACTGTTCAGGATAATGTTAAAAATACTTCTTCTGTACCGATGGTGTTGCGTCAGAAAGGTGAAACATTTTACTACACGCAGGATGTAAAATCGACTAAAACCAATATGCCTTTTTATAAGAACAATGAGTTCGATTATGCAAAGGTACTGAAGTTTTTAGGTGGCGATTATCAGAAATATGCTTTTATCATTTTTCTGGCCTTTACGGTATTTATTATCACTGCGGTTTCAAACGGGGCAAACATTACCGATGGTATCGACGGCCTGGCAACAGGAACATCAGCCGTAATCGGGATTACCCTGGGTATTTTGGCCTACATATCGGGTAATACCATCATGGCCGATTACCTCAATATTATGTACATCCCTAACTCTGGAGAGTTGATGATTTTTGCCGGAGCGTTTGTGGGAGCATGTGTGGGTTTCCTTTGGTACAATTCTTACCCGGCTCAGATTTTTATGGGCGATACAGGAAGTTTAGCCATTGGTGGTATCATAGCAGCTTTTGCACTGATGATCCGTAAAGAGCTTTTGATTCCGATTTTATGTGGAATATTTCTGGTAGAGCTGGTATCGGTAATTATGCAGGTATCCTACTTCAAATACACCAAAAAGAAATTTGGAGAAGGGCGCCGGATTTTCCTGATGTCGCCTTTGCACCACCATTACCAGAAGAAAGGATATCATGAAGCAAAAATTGTTACCCGCTTCTGGATTATTGGAATTATGCTGGCCATTATGACAATCGTGACGTTGAAATTAAGATAATAAAAAGGTAAAACATAGAAAGGTTGAAGGCAGGAAGGTCGATCAATCGCAATAAAGAAATAAAGTAAAAGGTATATGGTATTCAGGTTTCGATACCTAATACTCACCACCAGCGACTAAATACTTAATACAAAAAAATAAAAAAATGAGCACAAGTAATATCACATCAAGCAATACTCCCTCAGCAATGACCGGGCAGGGCCGTGTGGTTATTCTTGGCGCTGGCGAAAGTGGCGTTGGTGCAGCAAAATTGGCGCAAGCCAAAGGTTTCGAAGTATTTGTTTCAGACTTTGGTGTAATTGCAGATAAGTATAAAGCGGCTTTAGAGAAGCTTGGTGTCCCCTTTGAATCTGAAAAGCATACAGAAGAGCTGATTCTAAATGCAAGAGAAGTAATTAAAAGTCCGGGTATTCCACCAAGTGCCCCAATTATTAAAAAACTGGTGGCTAAAAGAATTCCGGTGATTTCGGAAATTGAGTTTGCCAAACGCTATACCAATGCTAAAACCATTTGTATTACAGGGTCGAACGGAAAATCGACTACTAGTTTATTAACCTATCACATTTTAAAAAATGCAGGTTTAAATGTGGGGCTGGCAGGTAATATCGGACAAAGCTTTGCCGCACAGGTAGCAACCGAAGATTACGAATATTATGTTTTGGAGATCTCAAGCTTTATGCTCGATGATATGTTTGAATTTAAGGCTGATATCGCTGTTTTATTGAATATCACACCCGATCATTTAGACCGTTACGATTATAAATTGGAAAATTATGCAGCATCGAAAATGCGCATTATCCAAAATCAAACAGCAGCAGATGTTTTTATTTACTGTGCTGATGACCAGGAAAGCTTAAAAGCTATGGCTATTGCCAAACCCCTTGCCAAAACTTACCCTTTTTCAATTGTTAAACCAGTTGAAACAGGAGCTTATTTAGAAGAAACAACAATACATATCCTTACTGAACCAAATAATCAATTAACCATGTCTATTTCAGATTTAGCCTTACAGGGCAAGCACAACGTTTATAATTCTATGGCTTCTGGCATTGTAGCCAAAGTTCTGGAATTGAGAAATGATTCTATCCGCGAAAGCATGGGTAATTTCAAAAACATTGAACATCGCTTAGAGCATGTAGCCAAAATTTCTGGAATTGATTTTATCAACGATAGTAAAGCCACCAATGTAAACTCTACTTGGTATGCCTTAGAAAGCATGACCAGCGATGTAGTGTTGATTATGGGCGGTGTTGATAAGGGGAACGATTATAACATGCTTAAAGATTTGGTTAAAAGTAAAGTTAAGGCTATTGTTTGCTTGGGTAAGGACAACAAACGTATCCACGATGCTTTTGAGGACGACGTAGATGTAATTGTAAATACGTTTTCGGCTGATGAGGCTGCCCAGATTGCTTTTCACCTGGCTAAACGCGGCGATACCGTTTTGCTTTCGCCAGCTTGTGCAAGTTTCGATTTATTTAAAAATTATGAAGACCGCGGTAACCAGTTTAAAGCGGCAGTTAGAGAATTATAATAGGAGGCTCAATATATGTTGCAGGCACTACTTAACAAAACAAAAGGCGACAGGTGGATCTGGTTGATCATCATCCTGCTTTCGCTTATATCGGTAATGGCGGTGTACAGTGCAACAGGAACTTTGGCGTATAAAAAAGGCGAAGCCGTAGAAAAGCTTTTGTTAACCAAACACCTGATTTTTGTATTGATGGGTATTGGTATGATTTACATTGCCCACCTGCTCGATTATCGCTACTATGCAGGTATTTCGAAGGTGTTGATGATTGTAACCATCCCCTTGCTGTTTTATACATTGATATTCGGAACCAACTTAAACGATGCATCTCGCTGGGTAAAAATACCGGTAATTGGATTAACGTTTCAAACTTCCGATTTAGCCAAGCTTGCATTAATTACATTTTTGGCGCGGATGCTCACCAAAAAGCAAGAGAATATTAAAGACGTAAAAGAATCATTTATACCAATTATGGGTTCGGTTTGTGTGGTGTTTGTTTTAATTGCACTGGCCAACCTCTCTACAGCTTTAATGCTGTTTGGTGTAAGTATTTTGCTGTTAATTATTGGAAGGATCAGTATTAAACAGATTGCAATTGTTTGTGCAGGTGGTTTTGTGCTCCTGCTGTTTGTGTTCTTTTTAGGGCCAAGGCGTAAAACATACATGTCGCGTATCAATACGTTTATGCATCCCGAAATGCAGCATTCAGATAAAACTTTCCAGGCAGATCAGGCAAAAATTGCCCTGGCTACTGGTGGTATTTTTGGTAAAGGACCAGGTAATAGTACGCAGCGCAACTTCCTGCCACACCCGTATTCCGATTTTATTTTCGCCATTATTATTGAAGAATGGGGAACACTGGGAGGAATTGTTATTATGATACTATACCTGGTGCTTTTATACCGATGTATCAAGATCGTAACGCGGGCACCCAAGGCATTTGGGGCGCTGCTGGCAGCGGGACTAAGTTTTAGTCTTACTATTCAGGCTTTTGCCAATATGGCTGTAGCGGTAGGTTTAGGCCCGGTAACCGGGGTTCCACTTCCACTGGTAAGTATGGGAGGTACCTCAATGATTTTTACCAGTGTGGCCTTTGGTATTATTTTGAGTGTAAGCCGTGATGTGGAAGAAAACGCAAAAATTACTTCGAAAGAAGAAAAAATAAATAATAAAATAATCGTTGGAGAAATTCCGGCGATGGCTTAACAAAATAATTGAGTTAGTGAATGATTGAATTAGAGAATGTCGCTTTTGCAGATAAACATTTATTTATTCAAAATTCATTCATTTAATAATTAATGATAAAAATGAATAATTCCCCAAAAATTATCATATCAGGTGGTGGCACCGGCGGGCACATTTTTCCCGCCGTAGCCATAGCCAATGCGCTTAAACGCTTGGTGCCTGCCTGTGAAATTTTATTTGTGGGTGCAATAGGCCGGATGGAAATGGAAAAAGTTCCCGCGGCCGGATATAAGATTATTGGTTTAAATATTAGTGGAATGCAACGTGGTTCGATTGTGAAAAATTTGGCACTTCCATTTAAGGTAATTGGTAGCGTACGCAAGGCGATACAGATTATTAACGATTTTAAACCCGATGCGGTTGTAGGTGTGGGTGGCTATGCTTCCGGGCCTTTGTTGTATGCCGCATCTTTGAAAGGAATTCCATACCTGATACAGGAACAGAATTCTTATGCTGGTATTACCAATAAATGGCTGGGTAAAAAAGCATCTAAAATTTGTGTGGCTTTCGATCAGATGGATCAGTTTTTTCCGGCCGATCGGATTTTGAAAACCGGTAATCCTGTTCGTCAGGAAGTGGTAGATATTAAAGGGAAACACCACGCAGGTGCCGAACTGTTAAAGCTCGATCCTTTGAAGAAGACCATTATGGTTACTGGGGGAAGTTTGGGAGCTGGTACATTGAACAAAGCCATTGAAAAACATTTGCCCGAAATAATTGCGCATGATGTGCAGGTGATCTGGCAAACAGGCAAATATTATTACAAAGGAGTTATCGAAAGATTGGGAGTGGATTATCACCCAAATGTTCGCATTCTGGAGTTTTTAAATAAAATGGACCTGGCTTATGCTGCCGCCGATGTCATTATCTCGCGGGCAGGAGCAGGAACCATTGCAGAGCTTTGCCTCATTGCCAAACCAGTAATTTTGGTGCCTTCGCCAAATGTGGCAGAAGACCACCAGACCAAAAATGCAATGGCACTGGTAAAAAATGGAGCAGCGATATTAATTAACGATCGCGCTGCAGAAGATACCCTGGTGAAAGAGGCCTTAGCCTTGCTAAATAATAAAGCGCAAAGTGAGCAACTCTCGGCAAACCTGGCTAAAATGGCGTTGCCAAAGGCTGACGAGATTATTGCAGGAGAAGTATTGAAATTGATTAAGTAGCGATATGAAAATAAAGATGTTAGATAGAAGGAATTAGATTTGAGATAGACGTTATGTCGCATTCTCAGATCTCAGATCTCAAATCTTCATCTATCATCTCAAATCTAAAATAAAATGGAATTAAGTAAAATAAATAGGGTTTTCTTCGTAGGTATCGGTGGTATCGGCATGAGCGCGCTTGCCCGTTATTTTGCTAAACGCGGACAAGTGGTTTGTGGTTACGATAAAACCAGAACTAAGCTGACCGAAACATTAGAACAGGAAGGTATTTTGATAACCTATCTGGACGAAGCTGCTTCATTGCCTTGTGCATTTTTAGATAACCAGGATGATACTTTAGTCGTTTATACGCCTGCTATACCAAAAGATTCGAAGATTTTAAATCACTTTATTCACAAGGGATTTAGTCTTAAAAAACGGTCTGAAGTATTGGGTATTATCAGTAAAGGCATGTTTTGCATTGCAGTAGCTGGTACACATGGTAAAACCACAACCTCATCTATTGTAGCACATATATTAAAGGATACCGGTTACGATTGTACAGCCTTTTTAGGTGGTATAACCAGTAACTACAACAGTAATGTGCTTTTTGGAAACAACAATGTGGTAGTGGTAGAAGCTGATGAGTATGATCGTTCGTTTCTAACCTTACACCCCGATGTAGCGGTGGTAACCTCGATGGATGCTGACCATTTGGATATTTACGGTGATAAAAGCCATTTAGAGGAATCCTTCCGCTTGTTTGCTGCACAGTTAAAAGATGGCGGTACGCTTTACGCGCACGAAGGCTTGCCTTTGGCAAATAACACGAGTTATGCCGCTAGTGCAACAGCAAACGCACGGGCTGAAAACCTAAGGGTACAAGGCTCCAAATTTGTGTTCGATTATACCGATGCTACGCAAAGTATAAAAGATATTAGCTTAATGCTGCCTGGTAAGCACAATGTAGAGAATACTACTGTGGCTATTGCAATAGCTCTGGCTTTGGGTATCGAGGCAGATAAAGTAAAACAAGCGGTTGCAAATTTTAAAGGAGTTAAACGCCGTTTCGAGTATATCGTAAACAATGGTGATCAGATTTATATCGACGATTATGCACATCATCCTGAAGAACTGAAAGCCTGCTTTGATGCGGTAAGACAGCTCTATCCGGATAAAAAACTGACGGTAATTTTTCAACCACACCTGTTTACCCGTACCAGAGATTTTGCCGATGAATTTGCAAAAGTTTTGAGCACAGCCGATGAATTGCTGTTGCTGGAAATTTATCCAGCCAGAGAATTGCCGTTGGCGGGTATAAACGCGCAGTTTTTGCTCGATAAAATCACTTTAAGTGATAAGAAAATATGTGGAAAAGATTTTGTGGTTCAGTACGTTAAGGACACAAAACCTGAATTAATTTTAACTGTAGGTGCCGGTGATATTGATACCATTATTGAACCTTTAAAAAATACTTTGAACAATGCTTAAGCGGATAAACTGGAGCGCAATTTTTACTGGCTTTGCCTGGCTAATCAGTCTGGCAGGGGTGGTTGTGCTTTTGGGTTTTATTAACGTTAAAAAGCAAACCGTTAAATGTACTGATGTTAAAATTATTATCCCTGGTGCCGATAATTTTATCGAACGCGAAGAAATTGACGAAATTTTAAAGCAGGATCAGGGTGTATTATTGGGCAGAAACCTGGAGAATATTAATATCCACCAGATTGAAAAGAAATTGCAATCAAACCCTTATATCGGCTTTGCCAAGGTGTATGTAGATATGGATGGGGTGTTGCACATCGAAGTAAAACAACGCCAGCCTATTGTGCGTATTTTAAACGAGAACGGGCAGGATTTTTACATTGACAATGACGGATTGAAAATGCCGATTTCGTCGAATTTTACAGCGAATGTATTGGTGGCAACAGGGCATATTTCAGAAGTTTTTGGAAGTCGGGTGGATACTTTGCATACGCAGCTGGGCCGCGATTTATACAAAACTGCCCAGTACATTAAAAAAGATACGCTTTGGGATTCGCAGATTGAACAGATCGTAGTTGATCAGAAAAACGACATTACACTGATCCCAAGGGTAGGTAACCAGCGTATTATTTTGGGTAATGCCGATTCGCTTGAAAAGAAGATGAAAAACCTGTTGCTGTTCTATAAAAAGGCAATGCCGCAGGTAGGTTGGGATACTTATAAAACCATAAATATCAAGTACACCAATCAGATTGTATGCGAAAAAAGAGATTCGACAGAGTTAGGTAAAAAAGGCAAAACATTTTCTGCAGCCGATAGTTTGAGGATACAGCGCAGTGTGGCAGATTCGCTAATCAAAAGTACAATTGGTGAGGCAATGGATGATAGGCCCGAAGCAGATGAGGCTGAAAAAGAAGAGCCTAAAAAGGTGGTAGTAGCAAAGCCCGAGCCTAAGAAACCAGAACCGAAAAAAGTGGAGCCTAAAAAGGTAGAAGCCAAAAAAACGGAAACAGCTAAAAAAGAAGAAAAAAAGCCGGCAGTAACATCGGCCACTAAACCAAAGGAAATAAAACCTGCGGATAAAAAAGAAAAACCGAAGCAAACGGTAACAACACAGCCAAAGCCGGCAAAATCTGAGGCAGATTTAAAAAAACAGAGAGAGGCGAGAGAGAAAGAAATCAGAGCCCTGGAAAAACAGTATAAAACTCAGCAAAATTAACGAATATGGACAAGGCAAAATTTACCAGTCAGTCGCCCATTGTAGTAGGATTGGATATCGGTACTACAAAAATTTGTGTTATCGTTGGTCGTAGAACACAGCACGGTAAGATAGAGATCTTAGGAATTGGAAAAGCAGAATCGGCAGGAGTAACACGTGGAGTAGTTTCTAATATCCAAAAAACCGTACAGGGCATTGCTCAAGCAGTTGAAGTAGCAAGCGGACAATCCAATGTAGAAATACAGGTGGTAAATGTGGGTATTGCTGGTCAGCACATTAAGAGCTTACAGCACCGAGGAATTTTAACAAGAAGAGAATTAAACAACGAAATCGGCAAAAAAGATATCGACAAGCTAATTGATGATATGTTTAAGCTGGTAATGCCTCCGGGTGAGGAGATCATTCATGTATTGCCGCAAGAATTTACCATCGATAACGAACCTGGTATCAAAGATCCGATTGGTATGGCAGGAGTGCGTTTGGAAGCCAACTTCCACATTATCTCCGGTCAGGTTACCGCAGTTAAAAATATCATTAAATGTGTAAACAATGCAGGGCTGCAAACTCAGGATCTAATTCTTGAGCCATTGGCTTCGTCTGAATCGGTGTTGAGCGAGGAAGAAAAAGAAGCTGGTATTGCCCTGGTTGATATTGGTGGTGGTACTACCGATATCGCTATTTTCCACGAAGGTATTATCCGCCATACAGCGGTTATCCCATTTGGCGGTAATAGTGTTACTGAGGATATCAGAGAAGGCTGTTCGGTAATGCGCAACCAGGCTGAGTTGTTGAAAACACGTTTCGGTTCGGCATTGGCTGAAGAGAATAAGGAAAATGAAATCATTTGTGTTCCGGGTTTACGTGGCCGCGAACCAAAAGAAATTTCAGTTAAAAACCTGGCCTATGTTATTCAGGCCCGTATGGAAGAGATTATCGAGCACGTGTATTACGAGATCAAATCTTCGGGTTATGAGAAAAAACTGATCGGTGGTATTGTAATTACTGGTGGTGGTGCTTTGCTGAAACACTTATCGCAAGCTGTAGAATATGTAACCGGTTTAGATTGCCGCATTGGTTATCCTAATGAGCACTTATCTAAATACGAAGATATGCCTAAAGCCATCTATGATGACTTAAAGAGCCCGATGTATGCAACCAGTGTTGGTTTGTTAATTAAAGGAATTCAGAAAGCTGAAGAACTGATTGAAGAAATGAAACAACCTGGAGTTTTTGTTGAGAAACCAAAAGCAGCTAAGGAAAAAGAAAAACGCGGACCAGGTTTATTCGATAAATTATTGGCAAAAACAAGAACTTTCATTCAGGATGATATGAATGTGAGCGATGAAGATTACTTGAAAAGCTAATTATTTTTCAACAAAGAAAGAGTTTTCCACATTCTTAACACTTGTGGAAAACGTCTGTTGAAAAAGTGTTAATATTACATTGAGTAATGAACAGAATTTAAAAATTTTTAAACAACTGATTCATAAAGATATGCAGTTCGAAATGTTAAAAGATAAGTCTTCAATCATCAAGGTAATTGGTGTTGGGGGCGGTGGCGGCAACGCGGTGAACCATATGTACCTGTCGGGTATTACTGGTGTGGATTTTATTATTTGTAATACAGATGCCCAGGCTTTGGAATCTAGCCCTATACCTAACAAGGTACAATTAGGTGCAAGTTTAACCGAAGGAATGGGTGCTGGTTCTATTCCCGAGGTTGGTAAAAACTCGGCAATAGAAAATATAGATGATATTAAGGCAATGTTGGGTAGTACCACTAAAATGCTTTTTATTACGGCAGGAATGGGTGGTGGTACCGGAACAGGTGCATCGCCAATTATCGCAAAAGCTGCAAAAGAACTTGACATTTTAACCGTGGCCATTATTACAACGCCTTTTTCTTTCGAAGGGAAAAGACGTAGGTTACAGGCCGACGAAGGGATGGAAGAACTGAAGAAATACGTAGATTCTTATCTTGTAATTTCTAACGACCGCCTACGTGAGATTTTCGGAAACTTAACCTTGGGCTCAGCTTTCGGTCAGGCCGATGATATCTTAACCACCGCCGCCAAAGGTATTGCCGAAATCATTACAGTACCAGGTTATATCAACGTGGATTTTAAAGATGTGCGTACCGTAATGAAAGATAGCGGTGTAGCCATTATGGGTAGCTTTGCTGCCGAAGGCGAAGATCGTGCATTACAAGCGGTTGAAGGTGCTTTAGCTTCTCCATTATTAAAAGACAATGAAATTGAAGGTGCCCGTTACATTTTATTGAATATCAGTTCTGGCCTGCGTGAGGTAACCATGGATGAAGTTTCGATTATTACCGATTACATTCAGGAAAAAGCAGGTTTATCTGCCGATTTAATCTGGGGTAACTGTACCGACGAATCTTTGAGCGATAAACTTTCAGTTACCATTATTGCTACAGGTTTCCAAACTTCAGAAGAACGCGTACACGAAGAAAAAAATAAAAAGAAAATATCACTTTTAACACCAGAAGAAGCTCCGCTAGTTCGTCCCGTTGAACCAGTAAATTCTTTTATTCAGCCTAAAGCAGCTCCATCATACGAGCCGGTTTTAAAAGCTAAAGAAGAGATTTCGCAAGTAGATCTGTTTGGTGGTATGTTTAATAAAGCTGAAACTCAGAAAGTTCAGGAGCCAGAAAACAATGTGGTTCGCCATACCTTGATTGAAGAAGAGCCACATGCCGTTGAGGAGACTCAGGAAACAGGCTTTGAATTTGAAGTGAAGTTGGCAGAAACCAATTTTGTTTTCGAAACACCAGTTGCAGAAGTTGCTCAAATGCATGCGCCTGAACCAGAGCCAGAAATGCCGGTTATTGGTTTAGATGATGATAAGAACGACGAATCAATGGAAGAGCAATTGAAAAAATCGAAAGAACGTATTTTACGTTTAAAAGATTTGAGTATGAAGTTGCGTACTACAAATGGTTTGCAAGAACTGGAAAACGAACCTGCTTACAAGCGTAAACAAATGCAGTTACAGCAAGTTCAGCATTCATCAGAATCGCAGGTTAGCCGTTTTACGCTAAGCAACGATCAGGATGGAGGTACAGAAATCAGACCTAACAATTCTTTTCTGCACGACAACGTTGACTAAATCGACCCAAATAATACCTTTAAAAGCCCCGAAATAAAAACCGGGGCTTTTTTGGCATAAAATTAGCATAGTGAAAATGTTAATTGACAGCCAAAGGATGAATATGGTTGATTTTAAGATGAATAAAGCTTAAATTCGCAAAATTTTTATAATAAAAAAACAGATAATACATTGGATATATTTGATAAAATAGCAAAACACATGGGGCCGCTAGGTCAACACCAAAAATGGTCTCATGGGTATTTCTCATTTCCAAAATTAGAGGGAGAAATTGCACCACACATGCAGTTCCGTGGAAAAGAGCACTTGGTTTGGAGTTTAAATAACTATTTAGGTTTAGCCAATCACCCCGAAGTTAGAAAAGCAGATGAAGAAGCTGCTGCAAAATTTGGTATGGCTTACCCAATGGGTGCCCGTATGATGAGCGGTAACTCAAACTATCATGAGCAGTTAGAGCAGGAACTTGCAGAATTTGTTGGTAAGCCCGATGCATTTTTATTAAACTATGGTTACCAGGGAATGGTATCTATTATCGATACTTTAGTAGATAGAAATGATGTTGTAGTGTACGATGCCGAATCGCATGCTTGTATTGTAGATGGTTTGCGTTTGCACATGGGTAAACGTTTTGTTTACAAACACAACGATATAGAAAGTGCCCGTAAACAATTAGAACGTGCTACCAAATTGGTTGAAGAAACTGGTGGTGGAATTTTGTTAATTACCGAAGGTGTTTTCGGAATGAGCGGTGCACAGGGTAAGTTAAAAGAAATTGTAGATCTTAAAAAAGATTTCAACTTCCGTATCCTGGTTGATGATGCACATGGTTTTGGTACCATGGGTAAAACTGGTGCAGGTACACATGAAGCACAGGATTGTATAGAAGGTATTGATGTATACTTTGGTACTTTCGCTAAATCAATGGCTGGTATAGGTGCTTTTGTAGCTTCTACTGAGCAAATTACCAATTTCTTGAGGTATAACATGCGTTCTCAGACTTTTGCTAAAGCATTACCAATGCCAATGGTTATCGGTTTGTTAAAACGCTTAGAACTGTTAAAAAGCAAGCCAGAATTAAAAGATAAACTTTGGGAAATAGCCATGACCCTGCAAAAAGGTCTGCGCGAACGTGGTTTTGATTTAGGTGTAACCGATTCAGTTGTAACTCCGGTATTCTTAAAAGGAGAACTAACAGATGCTACTGCAATCACATACGATTTGCGCGAAAATTATAGCATTTTCTGTTCTATCGTGGTATATCCGGTAATCCCTAAAGGAATGATCGAACTGCGCTTAATTCCTACAGCTGTACATACTTTAGAAGATGTTCAGCGTACTTTAGATGCATTTAGCGAAGTAGCCCAGAAATTAGAAAGTGGTTATTATAAAGAAAACCAGTTTGCTACTGCTTAAGTAGGAAATAAATATAAAGAAGCCGGTTATTGATAAAATAACCGGCTTCTTGCATTTTAAACTTCTCTAAGACTTAATAAAATCTAAAATATCTTTATTGATGGTTTCTGCTTCGGTAGTTGGCATGCCATGTGGAAAACCCGGGTAGGCAATCAGTTTTCCGTTTTGCAATAGTGCCGCTGCTTTTGGTGCCTGATGAAAAGGAACAATCTGGTCGTCTTCGCCATGTAGTACCAATACAGGTACTTTTATGCTTTTAAGGTCTTCAGTTAAATCGGTTTCAGAAAAGGCTTTAATACCTTCATAATGCGCTTTAACCGAGCCCATCATACCCTGGCGCCACCAGTTGTTTTTAACGCCGACACTTGATTTTGAGCCTTCACGGTTGTAACCGTAAAATGCATCTGTAAAATCATGATAATATTGTGCCCTGTTAAAACCTGTTCCCTGACGTATTTCGTCAAAAATTGCTAAAGGTACTCCTTCAGGGTTGTTCTCGCTCTGGATCATAACCGGCGTAATGGCACTAATCAATACTGCCTTTGCAACCCGGTCGCCATTTTTGGCTACATATCTGGCTACTTCGCCACCACCCGTAGAGTGGCCAATATGTATCGCATCTTTTAAATCTAACGCGGCAGTTAATTCGGCAACATCAGCAGCATAGGTTTCGATGTTATGCCCTTCCGAAGCCTGGCTAGATCGGCCATGTCCGCGACGGTCGTGAGCAATTACGCGATAGCCCTGGTTAACAAAGAACATCATTTGTGTATCCCAGTCATCTCCAGATAACGGCCATCCGTGATGAAATACGATAGGTTGTCCCGAACCCCAATCCTTATAATAGATTTCGGTTCCGTCTTTTACTTTAATTGTACTCATAGCTTTAAGAATTTTATGAATGTTTGTAGGCAGTAATTGCAATTTACGTTACATTCTTTAATTAATTGTTAACCATTTGTTTATTTGTTAGCTGGTTCATTTGTTTATTGGTCATTCGTTCAATGGTTCTTTGATTATTATTCGCGGATTCCAGGTTATTGGTCATTGTTTATTGAACCATGGGCTGTTTATTAACTGCCTTTTCAATTTTGGATAATTTTGTAGTTTAATTTTTAGTTTGCCAGACAGATCATTCGTGCTGTATATGTATAAATAAAATTACATGGAGGCACACAAAGCCTTTTTTAAGGGCTGTATTTGTGTTTCGGTTTGTATTTTGCTGATAAACAGCTGCTTGTTTATTTTTTTTAATATTATATATGTTCATAATTACCGTTAATGTGGAAAAAAAAGGCCTTTAGAGGCCGTTTTTTATCATAGCAAAAATTTTTTTATTACACTAAACCGTTTAAATTAGAGTTAGATAATTAAAAATCAAACCTTTAAAATTATAGGAGCCATAAAAAATGAAAAAATTTGAAGAAGTAAAAAGTTTAGTTGCAGCTTTAGAAGCTGATGCAGACAAGTTTTATAACAAAGGCAACAGCGCCGCCGGAACCCGCATACGTAAAGGTATGCAAGATCTTAAAAACTTAGCTCAGGCCATTCGTTTAGAAGTACAGGATACCAAAAACAAAGCTTAAGCCATCAAAAATATTTAAACAAAGGCCTCTTGAAATTTTCAGGGGCCTTTGTTGTTTATGTGCTTTTATCTGGTTACAAATATGCTTCTCCTTTGTAAAAATAATAAGACGATTTGTTAAGCTTTATGCTATTCTGCTAATAAGTCTTATTTGTTTTCTATTTTTGTCACCACTATAATTTCTTTACAAGTCGTAACATTTATCGCGTAAAGACTTGGCCGCTCCCCTTTTTTTGCCGTGAATACCGGGTAGTTATTTAAGAAATTACTCCTCTGGTTATTTAATAACCTCCTGAGGTAGAAATCTAATCAATATTGTTTGTTGTGAGTAATCAGGCTGAGGATGGATAAGCACGAGTAATTTAGGATATAAGATGCCGGGATATTTAAAATACAATTGTTCTAATAAGGAAGATATTAATCGCGTGCTGAAGATCATGTCGAGTGTGTATCCCGTTAGTAAAGAGTTGGTTAAAGAATTTGAAATGCATGTTCAGGCGCTAAGTATCAAAAAAGATCAGATCCTTTTTAACGAAAATGAAGTATGCGAGTACATCTATTTTATCAAAAAAGGGGCATTGATGGGCTGTACTACCCACAAACGACAGCAGATCACAACTTATATATCCATAGAGAATGAGTTTGTAAGTTCTATATCGGGGCTGCACGGGTTAGCCCATTCGCAAGAATATGTTATTGCGGTTGAAGATACCGATCTGCTAGCCATTCACAACAATGAAATAAACAGGCTGTTTCTGCAATATTTTGAACTGAATTATATTTTTAGGGTAATTTTAGAGAAATATTATAAACATGCGCAGCAACGGGCACATATTATAAGGGTTGGGAATGCAAAAGAACGATATCAGTATTTTGCCAAAACTAATCCCGGTTATTTAGATCGTTTACCTTCGGAGCTAATTGCCTCTTTGCTTAATGTAAAGCCGTCGACACTTTTAGGGGTTAAGAAAAGTTTTACAGTGCAGGAAGAAAGGAATAAAGAGCTCGAAATGTGGGAGGAAAAATTACGAACGCATATGGATACTCATCAATCTTTTAGGGATAAAGCCATCAGGCTGCAATCATTGGCGCAAGAAATAGGTTTAAGCAGTCATAAACTCTCTATCGTACTCAATAATTACATTAACAAGAGTTTTATCGATTACATCAATCAATACCGAATCAACTGGATTAAAGAAAGCCTGCGTAACCCCGAAATAGTTCAAAATTTTACTTTAGAGGCATTGGCCTATAGTGCAGGTTTTTCATCGCGCAGCGCGTTTTACAATGCTTTTAAGAAGCTGGTTGGCGTGAGCCCTGTCGAATATGCCAAAAATGGCTGTCCATAAAAACGTTAACTTAACGTTTCTGTTACGAAAATACACTTTTAAGCAACTTTTTAAGATATACTTGTGTTGATTTATAATACAGGACAAACTTGTTTTGTTAAACATGTAGAAAAGGTACTGTTTTGGGTATTTTTGTAGTATAAACAAGATAGACTATATGGTATTTAGTGTTTTTTTTGACTCAAAATTTGATTGAAACTATGGTAAGAGCAATGCGTGCAGCAGATTGGGATGTAGTGAGTACAATTTATCAGGAAGGAATCAAAACAGGTATAGCAAGTTTTAGAACTCCGGAAATGTCGTGGAAAGACTGGGACTCATCACATAGTAAAGTGTGTAGGTTTGTGGCCTGCAAAGAAAAAGAAATTATAGGTTGGATTGCTTTATTGCCTGTATCAGTTAAATACGATCGAGTAGGTGTAGCTGAAATTGAAGTTTATGTAAAACAGGGACATAAAGACAAAGGGATTGGTTTTTTGTTGCTCGATACCTTAATTAAAGAGAGCGAGAAGGTGGGCGTTTGGATGTTGCAGGCTGGAATTTTTCTGCAAAATGCAGCAGTATTAAAAATTCACGAAAAGGCGGGCTTCAGGGTTGTGGGCTATCGCGAAAAGATTGGTAAAGTAAACGGAATATGGCAGGATAATTTGCTCATGGAACGAAGAAATATGTTAATTGCCTAGAAAGAAAAAATCCCTTTGAATTAGAAATAACTCAAAGGGATTTTTTACTTATGAATCTTGTCGTATGGATATTTATCTATCCAGGCAAAACCTATTTTAAGCTACAACACTTAATTTTTCGATTTCTTTTACAATTAACTGTTCAAGTTGCGAAGAAGCTTTAAGTAATGGTAATCTAACTGTATCTCCGCACACACCAATATGTTTTAATGCTGCCTTAATACCTGCAGGGTTTCCTTCAGCGAAAGCCAAACGGGTAAACTCGATCAGGTTTAAGTGGGCTGGGGTAGCACCTTTAAAATCGCCTACCAAACATTGTTTCACCATATCAGAAAGCTGTTTAGGCAAAGCATTTCCAATTACAGAAATAATACCGGAAGCACCCAACGCAATCATTGGTAAAGTAATCGGATCATCACCAGAGATCAAAAGAAAGTCTGTTGGTTTATCTCTCATAATCTGGTTAAACTGATCAAAACTGCCTGAAGCTTCTTTAGTGGCAATGATATTTTTAAAATCGTGCGCCAGTCTGCAGGTGGTTTCCGGACTCATGTTGCTCATGGTACGCCCCGGAACGTTATACAAAATCAAATCTAAAGGAGATACTTCAGCCAGATATTTGTAGTGCTGATAAATACCTTCTTGCGTAGGTTTGTTGTAATATGGACTAACCGATAAAATGGCACTATAACCGGCTGTATCGAAAGCTTTCATATCTTCAGCTACAGCCAAAGTGTTGTTACCGCCAATTCCGGCAACTAATGGTAATCTGTTATCGTTAATTTCAGCAGTATAGGCCCACACCTTCTTCTTCTCGTCCTTGGTCATAGTGGCGGTTTCGCCGGTTGTACCTAAAGAAACGAGGTAATCTATCCCTCCGTCTACCAAATGATTAATCAGGTTTTTTAAACCATTATAATCAACTGATCCATCTGTGTTGAAAGGTGTAACCAACGCTACACCAGTACCCTGAAATTTGTTCATTTTTAATTAATAATTATTGAATTTTGAGTGAGGAATTGAATGAATGCTTATAATCAATCATTCATAATTTCAATCACTCCCTCATTTATTTTATCATTTCTAATAGTTCTGCATCGCTGATGATAGGTACATTGAGCTTATTTGCCTTTTCCAGCTTTGAAGGCCCCATGTTGTCGCCAGCTACCAGATAATTTAATTTGCCCGAAATACCGCTTAAAATCTTGCCTCCATTGGCTTCAATCATATCTTTTAGCTCATCGCGGCTATAGTTTTCAAAAACGCCCGAAATTACGAATGTTTTTCCAATAAGTCGGTCACTATCAAGTGTAATTACTTTTTCTTCAATTTCAAACTGCAATCCGGCTAATTTTAATAATTCTACCTGCTGTAAATGCTCCGATTTTCCAAAATACTCAACAATGCTCTCTGCAATGCGCTGCCCGATTTCGTCAATGGCGATTAATTCTTCTACAGTAGCCTTCGATAGGTTATCGATATTTTTAACGCCGGCGGCTAATTTTTTCGCTACCGTTTCGCCCACATACCGGATCCCTAGACCAAACAGGACTTTCTCGAAAGGCATTTCTTTCGATTTTTCGATACCGGCAATCATGTTGTCAATAGAGCGTTCGCCAAAACGATCAAGGGTTTTTAACTGTTCTGATTTTTGGTGAAGCGTATATAAATCACTAATGTGGTTTATCAGGCCATTTTTGTAAAAGGTTTCAATCGTTTCATCACCAAGGCCATCTATGTTCATCGCTTTGCGCGAGATGAAATGTTGTATTTTTCCTACAATTTGTGGCGGACAACCTTCATCGTTAGGGCAATAATGAACCGCTTCACCTTCTTTTCTGATCAGTTCGGTACCACACTCAGGGCAATTGTGTAAATAATTAACTTTAGTAGAATCCGCTAAGCGTTTATCCAGATTAACCTTAATAATTTTAGGAATAATCTCACCGCCTTTTTCTACAAATACAGTATCACCAAGATGTAGGTCTAAACGTTCAATCTCGTTGGCATTGTGCAGGGTGGCGCGTTTAACGGTTGTTCCGGCCAGTAAAACAGGTTTTAAATTCGCTACCGGAGTTACTGCACCCGTTCTCCCCACCTGGTAGGTTACTTTTTCTAAAATGGTTTCAACCTCGGCTGCTTTGTATTTGTACGAAATGGCCCAGCGCGGTGATTTGGCGGTAAAGCCAAGTTCCTGTTGCTGGGCAAAACTGTTCACCTTAATTACAATCCCATCAATGTCGTAGCTGAGTTTAAAACGTTCTTCTTCCCAATGGTGAATAAAATCAAGCACTGCATCGATGTTAGCAACCAATCTGTTGTGCTCGCAAACATGGAAACCCCATTCTTTTACTGCATTCAGGCTATCCCAATGGTTTTTGAATTCATTTTTATCGGTATATAAGAAGTAAATAAAACCATCCAGAGGGCGTTTGGCTACTTCTTTACTGTCCTGCATTTTGATTGTACCTGATGCAAAATTTCGAGGGTTAGCATAAGGGATTTCTCCCAATTCTTCGCGGGTAGCGTTTAAGCGTAAAAAAGCTGCTTTGTGCATAAAAATTTCACCACGAATTTCGAAATGCTCGGGTGCTACAGCCTGTTTAAGCTGATGTGGAATGGTGTGGATGGTTTTAACGTTAGCCGTTACCTCATCTCCTTTGGTACCATCACCACGGGTTACCGCTCTAACCAGTTTACCATTTTCGTAAGTCAGGCTGATGGATAAGCCATCAAATTTTAGTTCGCAAACATACTCGAAATTATCGCCAATGGCTTTACGGATGCGTTCGTCAAAGTCGCGTAGGTCCTGCTCGTTATAGGTATTTCCCAGCGAGAGCATGGGGTATTTATGGTTAACGGTAATGAAATTTTTGGTCACATCGCCGCCAACACGCTGTGTAGGAGAGTTGGGGTCAGCAAACCCGGGGTTTGCATGTTCCAGATCCTGAAGATGTTTTAGTTTTTTATCGAACTCGTAATCGCCAATGGTAGGCATGGCCAGTACGTAGTAATTATAATTGTGCTGGTTGAGCTCGGCAACCAGGGCATCCATTTCTTCTTGTATCGCTGTTAAGGGCATTTACAAATATAAAAAAAGGATGAAAGGGTTTTGTAATTTGCAAACAAAAAGCTTTGGTGTACAAAGAGAATATTGCTGATTCTAGATCCAATTTAGATGCGAGAGGGGAGGAGTATTATTTTAGCCTTTGAGCTTCTCCTCAATCTCCTCAAAAATTACCATAAAATCCTTTTGTAATACTTCTTTAAAAACCACCAGTTCAAAAGTAAGCTGCTGCAACTGCTTTTCACTCAGGGTTTCGGGCCAAAGGCGCATGCAGATCCGGTTTAAGGCATAACTGATGTTATCTATTTTTTGGTAGCTAAGCAAGTATTTGCTACTGATAAAGCTGTCGAGAAATTTGAAAAATACGCTTTGATCCTTTAAACCACAATGTTCCAGAAAATCAGTCAGTGATTCTTTTTTAATGGCAATCAGGTGGTCGTAAAATTGGTTCACCTGGATCAGGTTACATTCAATCAATAAATGATCCAGTAGCAATTCAAGTCCAATATGTGCCAAAAAGGAGGGGCGTATCGGGGTGTTTTCAACAATGGGTTTAATCAGCTGCTTCAGTATAGCTGTTTTTTCAAAGAAGAAAGCAGAAGAGTGGAAATGCAAATCGACAGCTAAATGTCTTTTCCAGCCGGTTAAGAGGTTTTCTTCGTCAGGGTTGCCCTTAAATAGAAATTCATTTTTCTGAGGATACAGATTGGCATCCTTCAATGCATTTTTAATTAAATCGGGTAAAACAGTTCCCATTACCACATTGGCATCCTGATTTGACCTGTCGAAATAGTAATGGGATAAAAAGTTCATATTGCAAGGTAATATTTTCTAACTTGTTGTAAAACCCGAATTAGAAATATTGACCCTAAATCTATATTGTTTTGGAGTCTAATTATGCATAGCTTTAAGTGTTCTTAAACTGATGCATCATGCCTAATGCTAAAACTTACAGGATCTTATCGCTCGATGGCGGTGGTTCCTGGGCACTTATCCAGGTGAAATGTTTGCGTAAGCTGTTCGCCGAAACTTTTAACAATCCCGACCCAACAGGACATGAAGTATTGGCAGAATTCGATCTGGTATCGGCCAATAGCGGAGGCAGTTTGGTAGCGGCAGCAATGGCAGAGAACCTTCGGCTTTCAGAAATAGAAAAAATATTTGATGATGCAAAGCTGAGAAACAGGGTGTTTTCGAAACTTAGCTTTTTTGAGAGGAGTTTATTAACCAGTGTAGCAAGAATATTTAAGATTGGTGCTAAATACGCTACTAAACGAAAACACATTGCTTTAAAAGAGATTTTACCCGGCATTGCGCAAATCGACATGATGGATATTCCGGCGCATATTGCAGTAAATGGAGCAATTAAAACCCAGTTTTTGATTATTGGTTACGATTATTACCGCAACAGGGCTGAGCTCTTTAGATCCGATTGCGATAGTATGGCCTCTACAGCTGTTATTGAACGAAGGCTTAAAAATATGCCTCAGCAGGCAGAAAGCCCTGCAGACTGCATTGTCAGTTTAGTTGATGCCATACACGCTTCGAGTACTGCACCCGTTAACTATTTTAACGAACCAGCTACATTTCTGGTTAATAATAAACCTAAGTATTACTGGGATGGCGGTGTTACGGGCAATAATAATCCGGTTTTAGTGGCGGTTACTGAAGCGATTTGTAACAAGACGCAATATCAGATTGAGAACGTTCAGGTGCTTTCTATCGGTACCGGAACAGTATCACAACTGCAATATGATGAAGAGATCCCTGTAAAGTATGACGAGCTTAAAGCCAAACATGAATCGCCGGGTCTGATTAAAGATGTTCAGAAAATGGGCACAAGTATTTTAAACGATCCGCCCGATACGGCTGCTTTTGTCGCTTACATGATCCTGAACCCATCAATGCCAGCGCAACCGGTCGATTTTATCCGCATGAATCCTGCTTTAAGGCCAGTACTGATTGATGATTCGGCGGGTAAACATTGGGATTTACCGGCAGGAATTGATAAAGATGAGTACGCAAAGCTGAATGCGATGGATATGGATGCGGTTGCAGATGATGAAGTTGCTCTGATTAAAAAGCTATGCAACAACTGGTTGAATGGTGAAGGTGTTCCGAACCAATCTATTCGCAGTAATTCCAGTCTCAATTGTCTCATTGGTCATCCGGATTTTGAAGCAGCAAAGACCGATTTTAAGAACTGGTTTACAAAACCAACTAATTTGCTTTAAACTAAGCTAAAATTTTATCTTTGCACGCACAATTATTAAAGTGTTTGTACAATGACGAATTTTGTTGAAGAGTTAAGGTGGCGTGGCATGCTACATGATATTATGCCGAATACTGAAGAAAAGTTAAACGAAGGTATGACTTCTGGTTATATTGGTTTTGACCCTACTGCAGATTCATTGCATGTTGGTCACTTAACGCAAATCATGACCCTTATTCATTTTCAAAACGCTGGCCATAAGCCATTTGCTTTGGTTGGTGGTGCTACGGGTATGGTGGGCGATCCATCTGGAAAATCTGACGAGCGTAATCTTCAAACGCCTGAAATGATTGAGCATAACCTAAAAGGAATGAAAAAGCAGCTGGCTAAATTCCTGAAATTTGAAGAAGGTGGAAATGGCGCTGTAATGGTTAACAATGCCGATTGGTTTAAGGACATGAACCTTTTTACCTTTATCAGGGACGTTGGTAAACACATTACTGTAAACTACATGATGGCCAAAGATAGCGTTAAACGCCGTTTGGAAGGCGATTCTGGTTTATCTTTTACCGAATTCTGCTACCAGTTAATTCAAGGTTATGATTTTTACCATTTATGGAAAAACGAAAACTGTCTGGTACAAATGGGGGGATCCGATCAGTGGGGAAATATTGTTACCGGTACAGAATTAATCAGAAGAAAAGATGCCGGAACTGCTTATGCCATTACCACACAGTTGATTAAAAAAGCTGATGGTACGAAATTCGGTAAAACCGAGAGTGGTGCAGTTTGGCTAGACCCAGAGAAAACTTCTCCGTATAAATTTTACCAGTTTTGGTTAAACGCATCAGATGATGATGTGAAAAAATGGATCCGCATTTTTACGCTTAAAAACCAGACTGAAATTGAAGCTTTGGAAAAAGAACACGATGCAGCTCCGCATTTGCGTATTCTTCAAAAAGCTTTGGCAGAAGATATTACAGTTAAAACCCACTCGGTTGAGGCTTTGGACGCGGCCATTAAAACATCTGAGTTTTTATTTGGTAATGGATCTTTAGAATTTCTAAAAAGCCTTTCAGAAAAACAGGTTTTAGAAATGTTTGAGGGAATACCGCAGTTTAACATTTCGAAATCAGAGTTAAGTGTTGGTATTGATGCCGCTACTTTGCTTGCAGAAAAGGCTGCAGTTTTCCCATCTAAAGGTGAAACCAAAAAGCTGATTCAGGGTGGTGGTGTTTCTGTTAACAAAGAAAAAGTAGCGGACGTGATGCAGGTTTTCAATGCAGAACACCTGATTAACGATAAATTTATTGTAGTTCAGAAAGGAAGAAGAAACTATTTCCTTTTGATTGCACAATAAGACTAAAGGAAAACTACTGCTTCATCGTTGTCGTTTGTAACGGGGATGGGAGAGAAGAGCGATTTATCGCTCAAGATATTTTTCAAGCATTCTAAAAAGAAAGCCGCTTTACAAAAGCGGCTTTCTTTTTTATGGCCTTATCTGGTTACATAAAACTTATTAAAGCATTTATAACATTTGTATCGTTTAATGGATACCCAAGGCATTAATGTTTTAAAGAGAAAACCTCGCGGCACTCTGTAAGTCTCGAAATTTTTGCATTTCGGACATGGCGGACAGCCTGTAACAACAGTTAGGTCCTTGGGTGATGTCATGATAAGTATAGTTTGTTTGGGATAATCAAACTTACGCAATATCTTGATGAGAATGGTATCAATGAACGACCATTTTGTTCATTTAATCGACTAATTATTTGCTAATTTCTATTCTTTTAGGTCTTCTGGTTATAAATAGGCTGGATTTTTAATTGAAAAAATGTTTTAACTCGCCATTTACTAATTTGGAATTACCCGTTCAAATGGATTTTCGAACAAGGCTCCCATTTTATAATCTGCGATCTCTGCAGGTGTAAGCAAGCAGGTAGCAAGCGATTCTTTCAACGCATTACTATCCATTTCCTGACCAATAAAAACCAACTCATTTTTGCGATCGCCAAAGTCGCTGTCCCATTCTGCATGTAATTCTGCTTGGTTCTCCATGTAATCAGGATATTGCGTCCTCTCATTTTTGCTCATGCTGGCCCACCAAACCCCAGCTAAATCAATGCGTAAAGAGCCGCCAGCCTGCGAAAAATTAATGGCCTGCTCTGGCATTGCGGCAAGGTAAAATATACCTTTTGATCTGATAATATGTTGTGGAAATTCGTGGTTTATATAATCCCACAACCTTTGCGGGTGAAAAGGTTTTTTTGAGCGGAAAACTGTTGAACTGATCCCATATTGCTCGGTTTCTGGCTGATGAATTTCTTCAAGTTCTTTTTTCCAGCCTGCACCCTCAGCAGCCAATTCAAAGTCGAATAAACCGGTATTTAAAATTAAAGCCGGATCAAGACTGCCAAAAAGAGTTTCGTAAATTTTAGCACCAGGGTTTAATTTGGCAATTAAAGCTTTTAAAACCTTTATATCAATTTCACTA
Organism: Pedobacter sp. KBW01; assembly: GCF_003852395.1. Classification (NCBI taxonomy): domain Bacteria; kingdom Pseudomonadati; phylum Bacteroidota; class Sphingobacteriia; order Sphingobacteriales; family Sphingobacteriaceae; genus Pedobacter; species Pedobacter sp. KBW01. The sequence goes on along the minus strand of NZ_QAJQ01000014.1, from coordinate 224,866 downwards.
ACCAAATCTACTTTGTTCAGTAAAATTACATTGGCGAATTCAATCTGATCGGTAAGCAAATTTACTATGGTACGTTTATCTGCATCATCAGTCATGTTACGGTCGGCGAGTTTCTCGGCAGAACCGAAATCTTTGTAGAAGTTGTACGCGTCTACAACAGTAACCATGGTATCTAAGCGGCTAAACCGGCTTAAATCAATACCCGAAGCTTGATCTATAAAAGAAAAAGTCTGCGCAACGGGAATGGGTTCTGAAATCCCCGTGCTTTCGATCAATAGGTAATCGAAGCGGTTTTCTTTAGCCAGTTTTTCTACCTCTACCATCAGGTCTTCGCGCAGGGTGCAGCAAATACAGCCATTGCTCATTTCTACCAGTCTCTCTTCAGTTTTAGATAAGGTATGCTGGTTTTTAACCAAGGCAGCATCAATGTTCACTTCGCTCATATCATTTACAATTACGGCCACCTTTAAATCCTGCTTGTTTTGAAGTATGGCATTGAGCAAGGTGGTTTTTCCGCTGCCTAAAAAACCGCTTAGTACGGTTACTGGTAATTTCTTTATCATGTTAATGCAATTATGTTGCAAATATAGTGTTGAATATTTCAAATGCAACTTTATTGCTTTTATATTTGTCGGGTAAATTTAAAATGAATGAAACAGCGGAGCTATAAAATTAACCTCGACAGATTGGGCATAACCGCCTCTACACTTTGTGCCATACATTGCGCAGCACTGCCCTTTGTAATTACTGTTTTACCCATGTGGGGGATGGGCTTTTTGGCCAATAAAGCAGTTGAAATTACCATGATTGCCGTTTCGTTAATATTGGGCGTGTGGAGTTTGAGCTCGGGCTACCGCAGGCAACACCAGCGTATTGCGCCCATATTGGTACTTATTCTGGGTTTTATCTGTATTGCTATTGGACATTTTTCGGGAGTGGAAGCACTGGAACCTGTGTTGATCCCATTGGGTGGCTTTACTATTGCAGCAGCACATTACTTTAACCTTCGGTTACTCAAAACCTGTCCCATAAATCATAACCATTAATTCTTTTCCTTATTATCATATGTTTAAGCACCCTAAAATCCTCTTCATTCCCGCACTGTTATTTATTTCAGTGTTGAATCCATCCTGTAAGCACGGTACTAACGATGCCCAGGCGCTGTACAGGCGTTATGCCATCAAAAATCTGGTGATAAAAAACGTAGAAAAAGCTGTACACCATGATTAACATCAAATCGCTGATCCATGTTTATGAGCAGGGACGAAGAATTGTTTTTCCTGATTGGGAAATTGCCGATATGGAACAGTGGCTTTTGCTCGGTGCATCAGGAAGCGGAAAAAGTACTTTGCTGAATATCATTTCCGGATTGCTCAAACCCAGTCATGGGCAGGTTGCTATTCAGGGTACTAATTTGTACACCTTACCGGCGCGCAGTATGGATCAGTTCAGGGGAAAAAATATTGGTATTGTTTTTCAAAGGCCGCACCTTATCCAATCACTAAATGTGCTCGATAATCTCGAACTGGCGGCAGTAATGGCACGAGTACCAATTGATACAGCGCATAATTTATCGCTGTTAAACGAACTCGGTATTGCAGATAAGGCGCAAAACTATCCCGACCAGTTAAGCGAGGGCCAATTACAAAGGGTATCGGTGGCACGGGCGCTGGTTAATAAACCCGAGTTGCTGATTGCCGATGAACCTACTTCGAGCCTCGACGACAGGAATGCGGCACAGGTAATTGAAATGCTTACCATGCAGGCTAAAGCTAATGGTGCTGCTCTGATTATTGCCACACACGATCAGCGGGTGCGTAACTACATCACTAAAACCTATTTATTGTAATGAATATCTTTAAAATAAGCAGTCAAAATCTGTACAGAAATAAGCTAACCACGCTTTTAAATATTATTCTGGTTGCCTTTGGTGTGGGTATTTTAACGATACTTTTTTTAGCTGCCAACCAGATTGGTAATAAGCTCGAAAAAAATGCAAAAGATATTGATTTGGTGGTAGGGGCAAAAGGAAGTCCCTTGCAATTGATTATGAGCAGCATTTATCACATCGATTTTCCTACAGGAAACATTCCGGCGGCAGATGCCTACCGCTTAATGAAAAACCCGATGGTAAAAAGAGCAGTTCCGCTGGCGCTTGGGGATAATTACAACGGGTACCGCATTGTAGGTACCGATACCACTTTTAATGGATTATACGGCTTATCTGTACAAAAAGGCAGTTTCTGGAAAAAAGATTTAGAGGTTACCATAGGGAGCACGGTGGCATTAGCTTCAAAACTGCGTATTGGTGATACCTTTTTCGGTGCACACGGACTTACTGGTAGCAGCGATATACATAAACAACATGCCTATGTGGTAAAAGGTATTTTAAAGCCGCAGGGCAATATAACCGATAACCTGATCCTCACCAATATTGGTAGTGTTTATAAAATGCACGAAGCGCCAGTGGAGAAACATGAGCACCATTTGGCCGGAGAGAACAAGGAAATTAACGATAAACAAATTACTGCTATTTTAATCCAATACCGTTCGCCGATGTCGGTTATTGTTTTTCCGCGGATGGTGAACCAAAGTACCAATATGCAGGCTGCATCGCCAGCCATGGAAAGTGCAAGACTGTTTTCTTTAATTGGTGTTGGAGTAGATACTTTAAAGTGGTTTGCTGTTTTGATTATGGGCATCGCAGCGCTGAGTATTTTTATCAGTTTGTATAATGCCATGAAAGAACGCAAATACGATTTGGCTGTAATGCGCTGTTTAGGTGCATCCAAATTTCGCTTGTTTTTGCTGGTGTTGCTAGATGGTATGCTGGTTACGGGTATTGGAACCTGCTTTGGCCTGTTAATTGGTCATGCTGCGCTCGAATTGATCGGCGCCTATCAGGAATCTTCGCAAGCCAGGCTAAGTGGAATGGTTATCGTGCCACAGGAGATGTATTTAATTGTTACGGGCTTTTTTACCGGCGCACTGGCTTCGGTGATACCGGCTTTGCAGATCTACAAAGTAGATATTGCTGAAACGCTTACCAAAGCCCATTAGGTTATGAAAAGATTAATTGGTTTGGTTGTTTTATGTTTAGGTTTCCAGATTTTGGCTGCGCAGGTTCGGGTACACACCGATATGCGCACGCCAACCTGGAATTTGATTGGTTTACGCTACGATGCAGAAATTGCACTCGGAAAATGGGGCAGCGTTTTTCCTCCTGCATTAAAACGCCTAAATAATAAGGTAATTGAACTGCCCGGATATATCATTCCTACAAAAGTGGGGCAGCGGTTTAGCGAATTTATGTTTTCTATTGTACCCATCGCATCCTGTCCTTATTGCGGTTCGGGCGATATTCCATCCATGGTACAGGTTAAAATGTTAAGCCCTATTGCCATTACAGAAAAACCTGTAAAGCTACGCGGCCTATTTATGATTAACGATTCGGGAGATGACAGAAGTGAGTTTTTCCTGTTAAACGCTAAACAGTTATAATATGAAAATAAGGAAGTATGGTATTTGGCTTTTTTTGCTTTTAGTTTCTTTTGGCTCGTACGCTCAGGTTCAGGTGCATACCGATATGCGTACGGCCAACTGGAACCTGATTGGCTTAAAATGCGATAAGCAGGTAAAACCTTTGGTTTGGCAGGCTGTTTTTCCACCAGCATTAAAAGCAATAAACCATAAAGTAATTGAGTTGCCGGGTTATATTATTCCAACCAGGGTGGGCAATACCTTTACAGAATTTATGCTCTCTGTTGTACCCATTGCATCATGCCCTTATTGTGGTACGGGTGATATTCCATCAATGGTGGAGGTTAAAATGTTAAAACCCATCAAATGGACAGATACCCCTGTTTTAATTAAAGGAAAATTCGAAATCAACGATTCTGGCGATAGCCGGTCTACCTTTTTTCTGCTAGAAGCTGTACAAAAATGAAAAATTTATTGCCGATCACCTTTCTGTTTCTTACTGTTTTTACAGCCAACGCACAGACCCAACACAAACCCGGCGATCAGTTGCGGTCGTTGAACTGGGATGTAATTGCCTCAGTTAAATTCGAACTGACTGAGAAGAATGAACTGTTGCCCTTATTTTCAGAATCGATAAAACGTTTTGAGAACAGGGAATTTGAGTTAAAAGGCTATTTGATTCCCATTAAAAGCGGATCAAAACAACAGCAGTTCCTTTTGGCAACATTACCCATTAACCAATGTTATTTTTGCGGGCAGAATGGTATTCCGGTAATGATTATGATCGAAATGGAGCAGGCTATACCTTATAATGAAAAGCCCATTAAGGTAAAAGGTATTTTGAAATTAGAACAGAAAGATGCCAGCTATGCACCACCAATCACCATCAAAAATGCCAAACTCATTAATTAATTGCTTATTTTTGTACTGCTATGGAAAACAACACAGAGCGTTTCGAAAAACTTTTGGTTAAAAACGGTTTAAAAAGAACTGCACCGCGCTTGCAGGTGCTCGAGATTTTGAGCAGCCGCGATTCTGCAACTTCGCAGCCTTACTTAGAGCAGGTAATGGGCAAAGATGCGGACCGTGTTACGCTTTACCGGGTTTTGCAGGCTTTCGAAGAAAAAGGGATTATCCATAAAGTGCTCGATCAGCAGGGAACGGCTAACTACGCCATATGTTCAGAAGGTTGCAGTGCGCACGATCACCATGATGAACACGTACATTTTAACTGCGACAACTGCCATAAAATTTATTGTTTAGATAGCGTTAAAATCCCTGCATTGAAGGTGCCGGCCGGATTTAAAGTGGAGCATCTTAACCTGATTGCTACAGGACTTTGCGCCAACTGCTCTGATAAAGTAAATTAATTTACTGCACCAAAAGGTTACATCCCCTGATATCGGCATGGTCGAACCTACCCAGTACCTCAAAACTCTGGTCCGGATTTATTTTGCCCAGATCTTGCGTTGCAATAAAACAACAGGAGTTGAGATTAGCCAGATCGATTACATTAATGCCACCGGTACGGCCTTCAGCTACCAAGCTTAAAGGATCATTGGTATCGCGGATTAAGACCTGCATCCAGTTCGGACAGTTAAATACCCCATCGCCTAAAGAATAGGCCTGCGAAAGCAACTCGGTCATTCCGTATTCGCTGTGAATCGATTTTACGCCAAAGCCTTTGGTTAACTGCTCGTGTAATTCTTCGCGTACCATTTCTTTGCGTTTCCCTTTCATGCCGCCAGTTTCCATTACAATCAGCTCCGGGAAATCGATATCATGCTGTTCTATAAAATCGAGGAGGGCATAGGTTACACCGATCAAAACTGTTTTCTGTTTTTTCGATTTCAGATCGAGCAGGGTTTGCAGCAGATCATCGTGGTTGTATAAAAAATAACCACTTTGAGCATGCCCACTTTTTTCAATCAGATCGTTAACCATGTAAATTAAAGATGAACCTGCTCTTTGTTGATAGGAAGGTAACAATGCCAGGAAACAATATTCGGAAACATTGCCATAAAACCGGGCAAAGGCCTGCAGGTAACTTTGCTCATATAATTTAACATCCGTAACGTGGTGGCTGCTTTGTACCATGCCGGTTGTGCCCGAACTGCTAAAGGTAATTTCGGTAGGTTCGGTGTTACTTAAAATAGAATGACTTTTAAAAAAACTGATGGGCAGAAAAGGAACCTGCTCAATTGTTTTCACCTGTTCAACATCAACACGTAAATGGTGGATGTACTCCCCATATACTTTACAGTTTTGGGCCTGAAACCTGAAAATGTTTAAGGCGAGCGTTTTAAACCCGTCGGCGTTTTTTACGGAAAATATATCTTCAGCTGTTAAATTCACGCTGCAAAAGTACAAAGCATTATGCTATTTTCTCGTCAGTTTTTTTGGCTAGCATGGCCATGCGAAACTGGTATCCACAATAACCGCTAATTCCTGCAACCAGGCCACTTAAAATGCCCGTAACCAATAATAATAGCCACCAGATTTTAATTCCGGTCATTACCGCAACCCGGCTGGCAAGCAAATTGTCGTTGGGCAGACTTTTAAATAAAGCATAGCCAATCCATAACAGAAAAATAGCGAGAAATGATTGCCAGAAAGCTATTTTTCCCGTTTTACCGATAATGCCACAGGTGGCAAAAGAAATAACAATAATTACCCACCATGGAGCGATCATTTGCAAGAAAAAACAGATAATTACGATGACTATGAAAACCATTTTCGATTATTTAGAAATTTTTAAACGAGAGATAACTGTGCCCGATTTATCATCGGCGCTTTGCATGTAAAACAGATCATAAAGCTGGCCATTTGCCCAGGTATCGATCATGTTATCATAAAATTTGCTACCAGGGTTGCCTGACTGTCCGCCCGGGTAAACGCCATGCCCTTTGGGTTTTTTGCCCAGTTCTATTACCATACGCCATGAAGGACCATTGGTTTCAGACAAAGCATTGATGGTGCTTTTACCTCCACCTATTTGTAAAACTTTTGAACCAAAACCTGGTATTTTAGCCAAATGAGGCACATTGCTTTGTTTTACATTGGCCCAGTTCCAGTCTTTGTTTATTGGCCCAAACCTTCTTTCCAAACTATCGCAGCTGTATTTAAACGCTTCGTTTACCAAATCAGTGAGGGTTTCTTTTTTGCTGGTGTGAATGTTATCATACCAAGGGGCATTAGGTTCTTTTAAAATCATTTCCACGGTACGATCTCTGGATGGATAGCGCATAGGAATACCTTTTACCTCAAATTCATCAGCCCAAATATCAAAAGTTAGGCGCTTGGTCCATATTTCGAACACACTTGCAGCAATCTGATTGGCATCGTACCGTTTGTTCCATTTGCTTACATAGCTTAATGCTTCTTTTTGCGTAGCGTTTAATTGCTCGTTATTCAGTAGTGGAAGTAAGGCTGGTGCCAGGTTCTGAGCCAAAATACTATAATTATCAGTCTGCATCAGGCGAATACTGTCCATAGTTGCCTTGCTCATTGCACCCAGACGGTCGTTAATTCTTTTGCCACGTTCGTAAGGAGAAAATTCCCAGTTAATGTAGTAAGGATAGGTGGTATCGGTAGAAGATTGGTTGGCCGAACTTACAAAGCCACGTGGTGGGTTTTTTACCGTTGGGTTTTGTGCTGCTGGAATCCAGCCTTGCCAGTCGTAGGCCGGATCGGTACCATCTAAAATAAATTTGCCCTGATCTTTCCATTTTAGGGGGAACTTTCCGTTCGGTGTAATGGCGATATCATTATCTATACTGGCGAAAACAAAATTCTGTGCAGGTGCAGTATAAAAAGTTAGTGCTTTACGGTAATCAGCATAGTTTTTGCCCCGGTTCAGGTAATAAAAAGTCATCAATTCGTTCGATTGGTCGTGGGCAATCCACCTTAAAGCATCGCCAACAGGTACGTTGTTTGCCCGGCTGTATTTCGGTTTCTGGAAATAAACTACCGGACCATGGTGCGTATAAAAAATGGTATCTATTTCGTCCTTTGCACCACGGATTTTTATTACTTCAAGTTGTTTAGTGGTCGCTTTCCATTGATTGTTGTACCAGTATTCGTTGTGACTACTGTCTTTAAATTTAATCTGATAAAAATCGAGTACATCAGCAGCGACATTGGTTACTCCCCAGGCTATTTTCTGGTTAAAGCCAATAATTACCCCTGGCGCGCCCGGTAAAGAAACCCCATACGTATTTACCCCTGGTGCATGTAACTGAATCTGATACCAGATAGAAGGCAGGGTCAGGTCGAGATGTGGATCGTTTGCAAGGATTGGATAGCCAGAAGCTGTTTTTGAGCCAGATAAAGCCCAGTTATTGCTGCCAATACCTTCCCTTTTTTCAGTTGTTTTTACCTCACCTGTTTGAGCCTGGGTAAAACTTTCGGGTGTTTTAGGGATAGGAAGGGGCGAGAAATCCCACTTTGTACCTACGGGGATAATCGGATCTTCGCGGAAAGGATAATCAGGGAAAAGATTTTTGGTTACCTCCGGACCAAACTTTTTAAGGATGTTGGTCATGTAAAACTCGTCAGATCCCATTGCCAAAACTGCCGACATCTGTTTTAACAATAAGGCACATTTAACCGGGGTCCATTCTTCAGGTTTAAAATCGAGTATTTTATATTCTATTGGATAGTTGGCTTTAGAAAGGGTTTTAATGTAAGCATTAATGCCTTCAGTGTAGGCTAAAATCATTTCTTTAGCCTTTGGATCGGCCATCATGCCTTTCAAAGAGTTATTCGCGCCATAAACCATGCCCATACGGCGTTGGTAACGGTCTACTTCGATGGCTTTATCGCCTACTACTTCACTGATTCTTCCGGCAGCAAAACGGGTTTGAAAATCCATCTGCCAAAGGCGGTGCATGGCCGTTACATAGCCTTGGGCTAGGTAAAGATCATGATCGTTTTGCGCAAAAATGTGCGGAATCATGCGGTCATCGAAAACGATTTCTATTTTATCTATAGCGCCTTTAATTTTTGCTTTATGGTTAAACATAAAATGATTGTTCTCTGCATTTTGCCAAAAACCCATAAAAGGATTTAGGAATTTGAGTAAAGGAGGCGTATTTCCTAATTTGGTGTTAAATAAAAAAGCTAATGCTATTGGGATTATGACACAGATAAGGGCTTTAATTTTATTCATAATGGTTAGCTAACAAGTCAGTTCACTAAGATAGGGCAAAATGACGGTTTATGTTTAATGCAAATTACAACAAACTGGATATCAATCAAAATTATATTTTGAATTGAAATTATTATGCTAACATAATTTGTTTAATTCAAAAAAAGAATTTAAGTTTATGTAACTAATAATACAAACAACCAAATTAACAATCGTTTATGAGCAGAATTTTTACACAGACCTTTTATGTGTTATTATTTGTGTTTGCCTGTAATATGGCAGCACAGGCACAGAGCATTACGGTGAGTGGAACCGTAAAAGACAAGCAATCGAAAGAAGGATTAGCTGGCGTAAGTTTAACTATCAAAGGCCAGACGGGGGGTACGGCCTCTACAAGCAACGGTAGCTTTACCTTTACTACCACGGCAAAAGTTCCTTTCACATTAGTGGCTTCTTATGTAGGTTATGGTACGGTAGAACAGCAAATTACCGGAAGCACTACCAGTATCAATTTTGAACTCGAAACGGCGGTTGTACTTGGTGGCGACGTGGTGGTTTCGGCCTCGCGTACACCTGAGCGTATTTTAGAGTCGCCGGTTTCTATCGAACGTATGAGCGCTGCAACGATCAAAGAAATTGCTGCTCCATCGTTTTACGATGCCCTAAACAATATGAAAGGGGTAGAGAGTAGTATGCAGAGTTTGACCTTTAAATCCATTAATACACGTGGTTTTAATTCGAACGGTAATACGCGTTTTAACCAATATATTGATGGAATGGATAATCAGGCACCGGGACTTAATTTTTCGGTTGGTAATATCGTAGGTATAACCGAACTTGATGTAGATAATGTAGAGCTTTTACCTGGTGCTTCATCGGCACTTTATGGTGCGGGTGGTATTAATGGTACCTTATTAATGACTTCGAAAGATCCTTTTAAATATCCGGGAGCAAGTTTTCAATATAAAACAGGTGTAAACCATGTTAACGACGATAATAGTAGTGTACAACCGTTTAATCAACTGGATGTAAGGATGGCTAAATCGTGGAACAATAAATTTGGCGTAAAAGCAGCCTTCTCATTTTTACAGGCAAAAGATTGGTTCGGTAATAACTATTCAAATTTTGACCGTATTTCCAGAACTGCTAAATCAGGCGACCGAAATAGCGATACCAATTATGATGGTATAAATGTTTATGGTGATGAGGTAAGCCAAAATATGCGAAATGTTGCTTTGAGTGTACAAAATGCGACAATTGCAGGGATCAATACTAATACAGGTGGTTTAATCCCTAATATTAAATCAGCTATGGACGGTGCTTTCGGTGCGGCTATTCCAACCCCCATACAACAAGCTGGTTTTCTTGCGGGCCTGCCTGCAGCATTACGTCCTGCGGTACAAAATTATTTCCCTTTCTATGTAGGTTTAAAGGCTAATTTAATTCCTGATCAAAATGTATCGAGAACAGGTTATAATGAAGAAAACCTGGTTGATTATGATACCAAATCGTTAAAAGTATCTGGCGGATTGTACTATAATATCAGTAATACCGTACAAGCTGTTGCGCAGGCAAACTGGGGTACAGGAACTTCGGTATATACAGGATCTGACCGCTATTCATTGCGTAATTTCAACATCGGCCAATACAAACTGGAAATAAAAGGCGAAGACTTTTTCGTTAAAGCTTACACTACTCAGGAGCGTTCTGGTGATTCTTATATTTCTTCTATTTTAGGTAGTTACATTAACGAACTTTCAAAACCATCTACAACCTGGTTTCCGCAATATATTGGCAATTATGTAGGGGCAAGGGCTGCTGGTCAGGGCGATGCTGCTGCGCACGCACTAGCCAGAACTGCTGCTAACCAGGGCCGTTTTGAACCAGGATCGGCTCAGTTTATTCAGGCGAAAGATCAGATTATGAATACCACGATCAGTGCTTCTGACCCATCAAAAGGTATTTATGGTGCAAAATTCGATGATAAATCAAACCTATATCACTATGAAGGAATGTACAACTTTACCAACCTTTTTGATAAAGTGGTGGAGTTCCAGGTAGGTGCATCTTATCGTCTTTATGATTTGAATTCGGCAGGAACAATTTTTAACGATTTATTAAACTCTATCGATATTAAAGAATATGGTGCGTTTGGGCAGATCGGTAAGAAGTTTTTTAACGATAAAGTTAAATTTACTTTTGCTGGCCGTTACGATAAGAGCCAGAACTTTGAAGGCAGGTTTACACCAAGGATTACCGGAGTATTCACCGTGGCCAAAAACAACAATATCAGGGTTTCTTACCAAACTGGTTACCGCAACCCAACCACACAAAATCAGTATATCGACCTTTCAGTTGGTGGTGGTTCACAGCGTTTAATTGGTGGTTTACCCGAAATTATGTTCAGTAAATACCATTTAGATACTAACAAGCCGTATACCGACGTGAGTTATCGCGCATTTTTAGCCTCTGCTGCAGCTACAGGAACACCAAACCCTGCGCTTTTGCAACAATATAATTTCGATGCAAAAGGTGTTCGCCCTGAGAGTGTACAATCTTATGAGCTAGGTTACAAAGGCTTATTGCTTCCAAACTTATTGGTTGACGCTTATGGTTATTACAATATCTATAAAGATTTTATCACTGCGGTTGATGTTTATCAGAACGTAGGCGGAACCTTTGTTAAATTTGGTGTGCCTGTTAATGCCGAAGGAGAAGTAACTTCTTATGGTGGTGCTTTAGGTCTTGATTATTTGGTTGGCAAATGGAATGTGAGTGGTAACGTTTCTTACAACCAGATTGGAGATTTGCCAGTTAATTACATCAACGATTTCAATACCCCTAAAATCCGTTATAACCTGGGTTTGGGTAATAAAGAGATTATTAAAAACTTCGGTTTTAATGTTTCTTACCGCTGGCAAGACCAGTTTTACTGGAATTCATCTTTTGCCTCAGGTCAGGTACCTGCATACAGTTCTTTGGATGCGCAGGTTAGCTTAAGGATACCTTCAGTAAACTCAGTAGTTAAACTGGGTGGTTCGAACGTATTGAATAAATATTATATTACTTCTTACGGTAACCCAATGGCGGGAGCAATCTATTATTTAGGATTGACCTTTAATCCATAGATATCTTATTGAGTTTTGAGTGGCCCTCTGCGCAAAAGCGCAGTGGGCTTTTTTTTTACCTGCTAAGGCTTATTATTAGATTTCTTACCACGTATTCGATGAAGGTTAGTGTAAATAATACACTTTAATCAACAAGCCTTGAAAAAAAGCTGTACCCCTTTTAATAAAATATTTGTATTATAGTACTTTCTTAAGCACTGTCCCGGTTTAAGAGCTATTAATTTGAAATTATAGATATATAAGGATGGAAGCGCAAAACGACAAACCTAATGAAATAAGTGAGCTGATTGAAAAGGAGCAGGAAATACAGCATCTTAACAATCCAGTTGATATATCGGTAAAGCCAATTGTAAAACAATACCTTGGTGCGGTTAAAAAAGTAAAGAAAGAAGGCAATCGTTTTTATTTCTCCGATGGCGATGCCCGTGTAGAAGTGAGGGTGGTAAGTGATGATATTATCAGGGTAAGACTGGCTCCACATGGTGTTTTTCTTGATGATTTTTCTTATGCTGTACCAGAAGTAGACCAAAAGGTTTCTGTTTTTAAAATGCAGGAACACGAAGACCATTATACCATCTCTACCTATGCAGTAACCTGTAAAATAGATAAGGCAAACTTTCATATCTCCTTTTCGGATAATATTACCAATGTAGTGATGGTTGATGAGGCCAACTCCATGCACTGGGAAGAAAATGTAGATTTTGGTGGTTACTATATTTATGCGACCAAAAAATGCCACCCTGAAGAGAATTTCTTCGGTTTAGGCGATAAATCAGGGAATTTTAACCTGCGTGGCCGCCGTTTCGAAAATTGGAATACCGATGCCTACTCTTTCGGCTGGAACCAGGACCCGCTATACCGTACCATACCATTTTATATTGGCTTACACAACCAGGCTGCTTACGGTATTTTTTTCGATAATACCTTTAAATCGTATTTCGATTTTGGATCCGAAGATGTAAATAAGACCAGTTTCTGGGCCGATGGTGGTGAGTTGCAATATTATTACATTCACGGGCCACACATTATGGATGTGGTTAAACGTTATGCTACTTTAACCGGTACGCATCCAATGCCTCCAAAGTGGACACTGGGCTATCAGCAATGCCGCTGGAGTTATTATCCGGAAACTAAGGTTAAAGAAATAGCTAAACAATTCAGAGAGCGTAAAATTCCTTGCGATGCCATTTATCTCGATATTGATTATATGGATGGTTATCGCTGCTTTACCTGGAACAAAAAATACTTTCCAGACCCCAGGCGGATGATTAAAGAACTTTCTGATGATGGTTTTAAAACCGTTGTAATGATTGATCCGGGAATTAAGGTTGATGACGACTACTGGGTGTTTAAAGAAGGTAAAGAGAAAAGATTTTTCTGTCGCCGTAGCGACGATTATTATATGGAAGGGCACGTTTGGCCAGGCCGCTGCCAGTTTCCAGATTTTACTAACCCAAAGGTGCGTACCTGGTGGGGTAATTTATACAAAGAACTGGTTGATATGGGCGTGGCCGGTTTCTGGAATGATATGAATGAGCCGGCAGTATTTGGTTCAGGTACCTTCCCGAATGATGTGCGCCACAATTACGATGGTTACCGTGGTTCGCACCGCAAAGCACACAACGTTTACGGCATGCAAATGGTTCGTTCTACTTACGAAGGACTGAAAAAACTAATGCGCAACAAGCGTCCGTTTACCATTACAAGGGCAGGTTATTCGGGTATGCAACGCTATGCCAGTGTTTGGACGGGCGATAATATTGCCACCTGGGAGCACTTAAAGATCGGAAACATCCAGTGCCAGCGTTTATCAGTTTCTGGTGTTCCTTTTTGTGGAACAGATATTGGCGGATTTAGCGGCGAACCAGATGGAGAATTATTCACCCGCTGGATTCAGCTGGGTACATTCTCACCATTTATGAGGGCACACTCTGCAGGCGATACTGCTGAGCGTGAACCCTGGAGTTTTGGCGAGTTTTTCGAAAATATTAACCGCAAGTTTATTGAGCTAAGGTATCGTTTAATGCCTTATCTGTACTCGGTTTTCTGGGAACATCACCGTTATGGTTTCCCGATTTTGAGGCCATTGGTAATGCTTGAACAGGAGAATATCAGTAACAGTTTCCGCCAGGATGAGTTTTGCTACGGCGATAAACTTCTAATCTGTCCGGTGCTGGAGCAGGGAGCCATTTCGCGCAAAGTTTATCTGCCTAAAGGTACCTGGTATAATTTCTGGACCAACGAGATTTTAGAAGGCGGTAACGAATATACCGTGGATGCCAAGATCGACAGTATGCCGATGTTTGTACGTGCAGGTTCTGTTTTGCCTGAATATCCGGTTATGCAGTATGTAGATGAAAAATCGATTACCGAAGTGGTATTGAATATCTACCATAGCGATTATGAAGTAAACTCGTACATGTACGAAGATCATGGCGACACTTTTGCATATGAACAGGATATTTACCTGGAGAAGAAATTTACGGTAAAGGGCGATAGCCAGACCATTAAAGTAAATCAACGCATTGAAGGCTTGTATACACCTAATTATGAGTTTTATGTTTGCAATGTTATTGGCGTAAAATTCCAGGTGAAAAAGATCATCATCGATAATAAAGAGGTGAAAGATTTTTACACCGACGATAAGCATGTATTGCATTTCAAATGCAATAAAAATTTCTCTGAAATTCAGATTTTAAGTCTGTAAATCTTTTAGCCCCAAATGCTGTTTAGTATTTGGGGCTTAATTTATCTAGCCAAAAAATATCTATGCCAACAGCCAAAAAAGTTACTGCAAAAAAAGCAGCTTTAACAAAAACCGACCACAAGAAAACGGTTTGGGTACACAGTTTATTTACCGATTACGACATTGATCTTTTTCTGGTTGGAAAGCATTTCAGGCTTTATGAAAAAATGGGATCGCACCTTGTCAGTGTTGATGGCATAGCCGGAACTTATTTTTCGGTATGGGCGCCCAATGCCATTAACGTAGCTGTGGTAGGTAATTTCAATGACTGGAACAATACTTCGCATGAATTAAACAAGCGATGGGATAAATCTGGTGTCTGGGAGGGTTTTATCCCTGGTATCGCCAAAGGCGAGGTTTACAAATATTTTGTAAAGGGTTTTGATGAATCCGAACATTTAAAGGGAGATCCCTACGCCCGTAGGTGGGAACACCCACCGCAAACGGCTTCCATTGTTTGGGATACCGATTACACGTGGAAAGATAAAACCTGGTTAAATAAAAGGGCCAAACTAAATACTTTAGATCAGCCAATATCCGTGTACGAAATACATTTGGGCTCCTGGGAGCGAGATCCGGATAATCCAGAGCGTGTTTTAACCTGCCGGGAAGTAGCTGGCAGATTGGTGCCTTATGTTAAAGAAATGGGCTTTACCCATGTAGAGCTGATGCCGGTAATGGAATTTCCATTTTTTCCAAGCTGGGGTTACCAGATTACAGGTTATTTTGGGGCAAGCTCGCGCTATGGTTCGCCACAGGATTTAATGTACCTCATTGATGAGCTGCATAAAGCGAATATTGCTGTGATATTGGATTGGGTACCTTCTCATTTTCCGGGCGACAGGCACGGTTTATATGAGTTTGATGGTACGCATCTGTACGAGCATGCCGATATGCGAAAAGGTTTCCACCCTGACTGGAAATCGTATATTTTTAATTACGATAGAAACGAGGTACGCTCTTTCCTGATCAGCAATGCGATGTTCTGGTTAGATCAATATCATGCTGATGGTTTAAGGGTGGATGCTGTGGCATCTATGCTTTATTTTAACTTTTCGAGAGAAGAGGGCGATGCTGCTACAAACGAGTATGGCGGAAGCGAAAACTTAGGTGCGATACAATTTTTACAGGATCTGAATGTGGCGGTTTATGGTAACTTTGAAGGTGTACATACGATTGCCGAAGAAAGCAGCACTTACCCTGGAGTAACCCATCCGGTACATACCGGCGGACTTGGCTTTGGCATGAAATGGATGATGGGCTGGATGAATGATACGTTAAAATACTTCAAGGTAGATACGTTAGGAAGAAAGCACCACCATAATCAGTTGAGCTTTAGCATGACTTATGCCTTTACCGAAAATTTTATGCTGCCTTTTTCGCACGATGAGGTGGTACACGGTAAATCGCCTATGTTGTATAAAATGCCGGGCGATGACTGGCAGAAATTTGCCAATTTAAGGGCGCTGTATGGTTATATGTTTACTCATCCGGGTGCGAAACTGCTTTTTATGGGCAACGAGTTTGGTCAAACCAATGAGTGGAATTTTACCCAGTCGCTCGATTGGCATTTACTGCAATACGCCCCGCACAAAGGAATGCAGGAAACTGTTAAGGCCTTAAATTTCCTGTACAGAACAGAACCCGCGCTATATCATTTTAATTTTAGTTACGAAGGTTTTGAGTGGCTCGATGCAGATAATGCAAACGAATCGGTATTTGTGTATATGCGCAAGGGACCCAAAGCAAAAGATACACTGGTAATTGCCATAAACTTAACTCCTGTCGTTAGAGAACACTATCGGATTGGCGTACCATTTAAAACCAAATGGACCGAAATTTTTAATACCGATGATATTGTTTACTACGGTAGTGGCATTAACAATAAGGGCGCAATTATACCTGGCACAGAAGGTTATCATAACCAAAAATATGCTATTGATGTAAACCTGCCTCCTTTAGCAGTAGTTGTTTTTAAAAGTAAATAAAGGCAGTTTTATGCTTTGAATTGAATTTATATTACGCTAAAACTGCATAATAAAACCTGGTTTTGGCGTGATATAGGTTTTTATATTGCGCCAAAACTTATTTAATTGACTACAAAATACCCTTAAATAAGAAAAGCCTCTCATTGCTGAAAGGCTTTCTTAAACTCTGGAGTGGAAGCATCCAGAGCGGCTGCAAAGGTACAATAATCTTGTGCACTTGCAAGTATTATTTTTTATTCTTTCATTTTTAGAGCTTTAACTTTATCCCGGCATTAAAAGTTCTTCCCTCTGTGTGTGTCCAGATGTCATCGAAAGTGGGATTAAGGTGCGATCCGTTTACTACACTTTTATATTTGCTTTGCCTGGTATCGGTAAAGTTCTCTGCATTAACAAAAACCGAAATCTTGCCAAAAACCTTTTCGGCCATAAAGCCAAACTCCCAAAAAGCACTGGTTTGCTGGTTGTTGTAAAGGTATTGCCTATCGGTAAAATACCCTTCAAGTCCCATTTTAAAGTTTCTTTCCTTCTCGTAAAGCAGGGCAAGGTTTAATTTGTTTTTAGGTAATAACCTGATGGTTTGTATAACCGGGAGATAATTTGCTTTGGCAGAAGTAAAAGTATAACCAGCAAAAAGCTTAAAATATTCTTTGAAAATTATTTTTGCATTGGTTTCGAAACCTTTGCTTTGTACTGGCAGACTGGTGTTTTCGAAGTGAAAACTGCCAGCTACATCCTGGAGTAAAATAGTCGAATTGTTAATCCGGGTATAAAAAAACATCTGGTTCAGGCTAACCATCCAGTCGTCGCCTATATTGGTTTTATAATTAACATCGGCTGTACCACCGTAGCTCCGTTCGGCCTTTACCTGGTTTAAGGGAAGCAAGTTTTGATATTGGAAGGTTTCGGTTTGTTCAGTAAACAAAGTGGGGGTTTTATAACCCAGTCCACCACCAATGCGCGAGCTCCACTTATCATTGAACTTATACAATGCTGAGATTCTTGGTAGAGCAAAAGCTTCTTTTTTATTGTAATTCGCATTAAAGTAATTTACAAAATCGATCCGCATGCCACTTTCAAGCTTAAATTTTTGGGTAATATCCCAGGTTTGCTGTGCATAAAGTCCTGCCGTTTTTGTGGTGAAGTTTTTGGCAAGGCTTACAGCCTGGTTCTGCTCTGTAAAATCATCGTATACTAAGTTGGCCCCGAAAATTAAACTCTGGTTTTTGATATTCTTCAAATAACTGATATCGGTATAAGCATTGTAATTAATACCATCGAAACGGTAATCAGGGATGGCGATACCACGCTTAAAGTAATTGAAACTGGTTTTGATTTTTAACAGGTCCTTTTCGGTTGTTTTATAGCTAAAATCGAGCGTGGAAGTATTCCGGATACTGTTGTTGGTTTCAAAATAGCGGTGACTGGCATCGGCGTTATTGTTGACTACAAATATATCGCCACCAGTACGGTCGCTTTTGGTAAAAGCATTGCCGATTACCAAAGTTGCACGCTCGCTTGGGTAGAAAAACAGTTTAGGGTGAATGGTGAAATCTTTTGTTTTAGGCAGTTCGGTAAAATCATCATCATCTACATCGTAAGCTTTTTGAAAATTAGCCAACGCCAAAAGGCTATAACCGAATTTTTTATTGCGCTGCATACCAAAACCACCAATATTGGTTTGGCCCACATTCGATTGGTTAACAATAAAGTTAAATTCTGCCTTTTCTTTTGGGGTTCTCGAAATAAAATTCACTACCCCCGCTATTGCACCTGCTCCGTATAGAGTAGAAGAGGGGCCTTTAATAATTTCTACTTGACTTAAATCCAAAGGTGGAATTTCCAAAATACTTAATCCGCTGGCAAAATTGCCGAAACTGGCATAGCCATCTTTCAGCAACTGGGTATAACGGCCGTCAAGTCCCTGAATCCTGATGCTGGCATTGGCGCTCGTTGCCGATGTTTGCTGTACCGAAATACCAGTACTTTCGTGTAAGATCATCGAAACATTAGCAGGCCTCATATTGCTTTTCTCATCAATTTCTTCCAGTTCGATGGTTTCGACCCGGGTAGGGGTATTTTGAATGCTGCGACTGGTTCTTGTTGAAGAAACAATTACTTCTTCCAGTTCATCTTCGGATGCTGCTAAAAAGATTTCGAGCGGGCTTGTTTGTTTTAGCGGGAAGTTTAAGGTAATCAATTGTTCTTCATAACCTACATTTCTGACAATTAAAATCTGTTTGCCATTAGGGATGTTGCTTAAGCTGGCCGTTCCGTTTTCGGCTGTTTTGGCTATAATGCCGCTACCTTTTACAAGAATGGTAACGCCTTGCAGGGGCGAAGCGTTTTCTTTGTCTTTAACGGTTACTTTAAAATTATCCTGTGCGTAGGCATTTGTTATACACAGCATAGTGCATAGCAGTATTATTATTTTTTGCATGTATTTTTTAATGGGTTATTGAATAAACAGATTGTAAAGTTTACAATCGAGGGTTATCGGTTAGCCGATTACTATTTTATTCAATTTCGGCGGTTGCCAGATATTTTGGATGTATGCAGAAATAAAACGGTTACTGTAATGAATTTTTTGTTTTACAGCTACTTCATACCCTAAGAAAACAAAATCTGAAAAAATGAGGCTGCTTATCGTTGGTTGCCCGCAGCAATTGCAGGTACACATTGGCGAACAGTCGTCTTTGTGGGTACTGTTTGCTGGTTCGGTCGACTTTACAATGGCAATATTTAGTTGATTATCGCAAGTAAATTCCGGTACATCTTCGCAGGTAATGCAAGAGATGAGCAGAATGCTTAAACTTAAGAAGTAGGCTAATATTCTCATTGTAGTTTGCAAATGTACAAATCATGTTTTAGTTTTTGTGGTTTGTTGATGAAAGTCAATAAAACAGCGGTTTATAGTAAAAAGCACTACAGTATCCTGAATGAACCGGACCGTGATAAATCAACTAAGTTTAGTAACCGATTTTTTTTGCGCTAAAACCTCCGGATTGTTTACGCTTAACATTATAGTTTAAATAAGCTGGGTAGTTACTACCACGGACCGCACAAAATACCTATAAGTTACTCCCTCAGGATTTTCCTTACAGATGATTAAGTAGCGAGAGAATGGGTATTGTTATGGATAAACTGTATAACCCTCTGAGCGTTTTAGCGCCAGATCTTTTTAAAGGCGTATGAGTTAACTTACATTCTTATGGATATATGTCAAAATTGTGCCTGAAAAGTAAAAATTAAGCTTAGTTGTTGATTTTAATCAGTAAATCCGACGCTCCAATGTAGTTTATTTTTGTCGTTTAGTTTAATTCGCTATAATTAGAGGTCTAAAGTCTATTCCAGTAATTATATGCTCGAAACACGCAAAGTATTTTTGATAAATAACATGTTAAATTACCTCAGCAATTTAAATCCGGTAACCCCGGGTTTTATTCAGGAAGTGAAAAAGCATGCTGAACCAATTTTGATCAAAAAGAATAAATATATCCTGTCGCCAATTGATAATAATGATTATGTGTTTTTTGTAGCCTCTGGGTTGGTTAGGGGATTTGTTAAAGATGAAGGTAAAGAAATTACTACCTGGGTAAGCTTGGGGAATGAGTTTATTGGTGCTATTCAGCATCCTGATGAGCAGAATCAACAACCTTCTATTGAGTACCTGCAGGCATTAGAAAAAACAGAAGTTGTAGCCATGTCAAATGCTTTTATCAATAAGTTATACGAAAGCCATATCGAAACCAATATTATTGGCAGAAAGATTCTGGCCCTTCAGTATTATGCAGCTTCCGAACGTGCAATATTAGCGCGTATCCCTTCAGCAGAGCGGCGTTATGAAAAATTTCTGGAACTAAACGTTTTCGAGATTAACAAAGTTCCCCTACGCTGTGTGGCTAGCTACCTGGGTATGCGTTTAGAAACGTTGAGCCGTATACGCAGCAGATTAGTTAAAGAACTGGTTTAAGTTTTTAACTACCTGTTTCCTGTTAATTCATAATAAGTTACGGTATTTTATTGTGTTTGATACTTTATGTTTACATAGCATTATACACATTTTACAAATTGCTGTACAAGATAGTATCAAGGGTTGAATGTGTAAGAATTCTGGCTATATTTGGGTAAGTAAAAATTAAATCAACGGGACGATTTAGATTACACTCATAAGCCTCTCTTTTAAGAGAGGCTTATTTTGTTTCAGCTGGTCCCGAATTTCTATTGTGCCTTGGCGATTAATATTTACATTGATTTCGGGAAGGACTCATTACTTCTTTCCATAATATCATTAAATTGCCCCTGTTTAGTTTTAGTACTGAGCATTATCCGATAAACGCCCGTCATGAAAATATTAGATCAGTTACTCCCTGCTAGTCCCATTAAGCAAAAATGGGCTGCAATAGCTTATACCGTTATCATTGCCGCTGTATTAACGCTGGTAGGTATTTATGGCATTGGTGTATACGGGATCGCATTATTTATATTTACCCCGGTTTTTATCGGAGGGGGAGCCACCTTACTTTATGGCCGAAAGAATGAAATAAGCCAGAAACAGGCAGTTAAGCTTGGTTTTACTACCCTGGCTATTTTTACTGCTGTGCTGCTGGTATTTGCCATAGAGGGCATTATCTGTATTTTTATGGCAGCTCCATTTGCTTTGCTGCTTACCTGGCTGGGTAGTAAACTTGCTCATTCAATGGTAGAAAAGAAAGCCGGTAATGCTCCAACTGTTATGGCATTGTATATTTTAATGATCCCCACCACTGCGTTTATAGAAAAACGAAGCGCACCCGAACTTACCGCTGTAGTAACTACGATAGAAATAAATTCCAGTCCAGAAAAAGTTTGGGAAAATGTAATTGCTTTTCCACAGCTTAAAGCGCCTAAAGAGTTTCTCTTTAAAACAGGCATTGCCTATCCCATTAATGCCCGGATAGATGGTGCCGGGGTTGGTGCAGTGCGACATTGTAATTTTACTACTGGTAGTTTTGTAGAACCTGTAACTGTTTGGGATAAACCAAAGCTTTTAAAGTTCGATGTGCTGGAACAGCCTGCGCCGATGAAAGAAATCAGTTTTTGGGATATTGATGCTCCCCATCTGCACGATTATTTCGTATCTAAACGTGGCCAATTTAAGTTAACCGCACTGCCAAATGGTAGAACACTTTTGGCTGGTACAACCTGGTATTATCATAACATTAAGCCGGTTTTTTACTGGCAGCTCTGGAGCAATTACATTATTCATAAAATACACACCAGGGTTTTGATGCATATTAAAGAAAATTCAGAAAAATAACCACACTAGTTGCTTGCTTCATTTCTTTTGAGAATTATCAAAGAAAAAAGTATTTCTTCATGAAATCTTAATCTTTCTGCCGTAATATTGTAAGCATAAGGGGTGAGAGCCTTATATCAACTTCATAAGTTGAGAGCGTTAATTTAGATAGGGGATGTAGCCAGTGGTTACATCCTTTTTTGTTATGGTTTAGATCTTTACGCAATCGCAAGGCTTTCTAATTGCTCTTCTTCCAGTTTTTTTAATAGCCCGGGTACTTCGTTCCAATGGTTTATCCGTTGGTGGTGATCTTTCTCTACATTATGAAATGCAGTAAACATAAGTGCTTTCCCTTTGCAGAAATCTAGGTTTTTGCAATGATCGTCTATTAAATAATCGGTGTCGATAATGCTTTTATCACCACAAAAGATAATGTTTCTCCAGCTAATAAAAGGGAAGTGTTCGGTGAGCCATTCGCGTTTTTCAAACAACGATAAAGGGAATTCCATTGCGGCCGAAACGATATACACTTCATAATCTTCCATTAGTTTTTTTACAGTTTCAACGGCGCCATCCATCAGGGGCAGGTTTCTGAAAAAGCCCGCTTTATTGCAAATTTGCATTACCGTTTCCCTGTCGGGGAAAAGTTCTTCTTCCGATTTACCTTTTATATCATCCCTGGTAAGTACAATACCAGTTTGTGCCGCATACGATTGTAATATGTGGTCTTCTATATCGGCGAGTACGCCATCCATATCAATGCCTATTGTTCTTTTCATGGTTTGCTATATTTTGCAACAAAAATATTAAATATTGCAATATATTGCAAATTTGTTTCGCTTTAAAATTTTATATTTGCAGTATATTGCAGTAATATGGTAAAAGAAGAACGCTTACAGATTATTATCGATACGCTTGAAAAAGACAATAAAGTACGCCTGGATCAGCTGAGTAGTTTGCTCAAGGTATCAGAAGATACAGTAAGGCGCGACATTAAAGAACTCGATACACAAGGTTTGCTCAGGGCGGTGCGGGGAGGGGCAATTGCACGCTCGCCTATTCCGCAGCATTACAGAGAAAGGGAAAAGTACAATCAACAGCACAAGCAAATCATTGCAGCCAAAGCTTTACAATTTTTAAAAGATGGTCAGGTAGTTTTTTTTGATGGTGGTACCTCAGTTGTAGCGCTGGCAGCCGCTTTGCCAAAAGATTTAAAAATTACCATTATTACCAATAGTTTTCCGGTGGCCAATATTTTAGAAGATCACCCCTGTGCCGAAGTAATATTTGCGGGAGGAAAATTGCATAAAACTGCATTTACGACTATGGGGCAGGAAACCATCGATACCTTCAGGAAAATACGTGCTGATATTTGCATGCTCGGAATTTGCAGTTTACACCATAGCATGGGGATTACCTCTATCATATATGAAGATGCACAGCTAAACAATACCATGATTAACCAGGCGCAGAAAACCATTGCACTTTCGGCCCTCGAAAAGATTAATACCGTAGAGCCTTATTATGTATGTCCTGTTACCGATGTTGATGTAATTATAACTGAAACCGAGCCAGCTAATGCTGCTTTGGATGCCTACAGGCATTTGGGGATTGAGGTGGTGTAGTTAGTCATCGTCCGCGTTTGTAACGCGGATGAAAGAGCTATACATTTGTAATGTGTGGCGATACAATCGCCAGTCTCACTTATCCTCGTTGCAAACGAGGACAATAAAGAGTGTATCACCTTAAATCTGCGGGAGAAAAAATGGCGATTAAGAATGTTCTGTATGTGTTTGGCAATATCAAGAAAACGAAACTGTTGTATTTTGTATTTCCTCTGTTTTTGAGTTGTAAAACAAAACAAGTTTTACTCCCGCCTATGGTGATTTCAGAATATGAATTCACGAACTTCTGCGAGCTGCCTAAAATGGAAAAAGAGCTTGTTTATACCAGCGCAATTTACAGAGGGGTAGAAGAGTACTGGGCTTTGACATCAAGAGATAAAAATTGTATAGATTTACGTGTAGAACTGGAAATACCAGAGAGCTTAGTTATTTACCCTAAATTTGAAAAACTACTTAAAGATGTACAGGATAAATACTGGCAAAAATATTTAATAATTGATGCCATAGGAGAATATGAAGTTGGGAATGAACACGGTTATGGGCATTTAGGTACTAATAAAGCGAAGTTTACAGTTAAAAAGTTGATTAATGTACAATTGATTGATAGAAAAAGGAAATCCCTTTATTGAGGTCCGTGTTTGAAACGCGGATGGAAGAGCTATACGTTTGTAATGTGTGGGCGATACAACTGCCAGTCTCACTTATCTTCGTTACAAACGAGGACAATAAAGGATTTGCTGCATTTAAATTAGATATAAGAATATTAACGCCCTGTACTTTAATCATGAAGCGCTGCTTAAATATATTAACGCTATTTTTAATAATATCGGGCTGCATTAATAAGCAGCCCCAAAAAGTTAAAGTAAGCTCAGGAAAGGCTAATCTAAACTGTAACTGCGAAAAGGATTCGATATTGTCTCATATTATTTCTTGTGAACCTAAAACTTTAACCAATGGGTCAAAACTATACTGGAGTTATAATTGCGATTCTTCCTGGATAACATTCGAAGGTAAGAACAGGACAAAAAGAATCATTTTCACTTTGGGTGATGGATTAGTACAGCTTACTAATCGACTTGGTCATACCGGTTTTAAAGAATTTAAAACGACTTTCCTTTACACAAACAGAGTTATCTCAGGTTGTTGCGATCCTGACAACTATTATCTTTACAGCAAAGCCACAGGTAAATTATTAAAAGTAATAGATGGAGTCATTTATGTTCCTGACAGCAGCCGAATACCTTTTGTAGTCTCTATTGCCAATTATGATTACGATCACGGCTCGAAATTTAGCTATAATTCATTAACGCTCTATAATATCGACAGTCAAAAATCTTATAAGATTGCTATAAAAAAGGGTGAAATTGAAAAAGGAATGAAAAATAATAAATATTTGTTCCCTGAATATATTTTTGATACATCACTATTTGACAGTCGAATACTTATTGTCAAGTACTTTACAGAAAAATATAGTAAAGGGGTGAAGCTAAAATATAAAACCATCAAGATTGACTTAAAAGCGTATAGCTAATGGTTTAAATTTATCATAAAAAATATTGTGTTTAGCTGATCATTTAGATTTTTTAGGGATCATGTCACTTATAGGTACTTATAAACATAAATTGCTGGGTTTTGTAGAATGCCCATCTACCTATAATTTTGTCAACTTTAATGAGAAGACTAGAAGAATTGCAGTGTATAGAGCTATACATTTGCAATGTGTGGGCGATACAATCGTCAGTCTCACTTATCATCGTTACAAACGAGGACAATAAAGGATAAAGAAAGAATAATGCAAGATGCTTTTGTTTGAAAGTAAGTAATTCAACATGGAGATAATATATTTTCAGAGTAATACCTATGGTGCTCCTCAGGGGAAATGTTTGCGCTATAGAAAGGTGGTTGTTGATTGCGAGGAAGATGATTTGGCTTTGGTAGAAAATGATATGGTTTGCTATAAAGGTAAATGGGGGATGTTGGATGGCGATGGTAAATTGATCATTCCGGCAGAGTATGATTTTATCGATTGCATCTGTAGTGAGACTCAATTTAAAGTTGCTTTAGGAGATTTGGTGATTGACCTTTGTAAAAGTCAGATCGGTGGTGAAATAACTTATATTGCTAAAGGGGCAAAATGGGGTATTATAAACGAAAACAATGAAATATTGGTTCCGATTCAGTATGATTGGGTTGAGGAGCTTGCTTTAAATAATTATGCTGTAAATATAGGTTGTACGTTAGAATATAACGACAACTATCAGGAAGAGTATTGGTTTGCCCAAAATGGCAAATGGGGTGTCGTAGATGCTAATCATAAAATTATTGTTCCTATTGAGTATGATTCATATTATAATACAGCAAAGAAATACGAAGATTTAATCTTTGTTCAAAAAGGAAGACCTTATTTTGATGAACAGGAGCCATACGATGTCTTTGATTATGGCGGTAATCTGCTTTATAGTAACATACAAGGTTTTGTGGTTAGGATATTCGGTAGTCCGTAACTTAATAAATATTGATATTTGATATCTGAGAATGTTAAAAATGCTTAATAAACAACTTAGATTCTAATTAGTAAGTTCATAAATAAGCTAATATCTATGTAATAGTTTAAAATTATAAAGGGATACGCACAATCGTACTTGGAACATATATCTTTTAGCAAATAACTTATAATTATAAGCTCAGAACATATATCATTTAAAAAATAACCTATAATTATAGGCTCGGAGCATATATCGTTTAGCAAATAACCTATAATTATAAGCTCGGAGCATATATCATTTAAAAAATAACTTATAATTATAAGTCCGGAGCATATATTGTTTAGCAAATAACCTATAATTATAAGCTCTGAGCATATATCGTTTAGCAAATAACCTATAATTATAAGCTCTGAGCACATATCGTTTAGAAAATAACCTATAATTATTGATTCGGAGTAAAGTAGGTTGTTTAGTTAATCGACTTCGTTTGTAACGCGGATGGAAGAGATATACCTTTGTAATGTATACCGTGCAATTAGCGCTCTTATCTTATTTCCTTAGTAAACACGGTTTTTGATGTCGCTGCGGGTAAGGAACAAAAACCCCGTATAAAAGAAAAGAGATACTCCATCCAGACGTATCTCTTTTTTCTAACCAAATATAAACCTGTTATGAGCCAGGCTTTGTCTTTAACCTTCTTTCTAAACCGGGGTTTATCCAGAAAGTGATTTATCTTTTTTTATTGATAACAAACATCGTTCCGTTTATTATGATACAAATATAGTAAAAAAATTGATAGTGTAAAAAATACACTAAGAAAATTTTAAGTATTTTTTTTGTCATTTTTTATTTCCTGTTCCTTTTCTGGAGGCTTTTAGGATTTAAAATGATCGTACCACAAAGATAAGGCAAAAATTTGTTAACTAATTGTTAAATATTGACAATTTATAGTACGATTTAGTCAAACGTTTGTTTAGTTTTTGCTAAAAAATATGTTTTACTGAAATTTTGTATAGATTTTTGTGTTTTTTGAGATGTTTAGCTGGATTATTTGCTTTTAAATTAAATAAAGTTGAATTTTTGATTGATTTTAAAATAAAATTTATAGGTGAAAATGCTGTTTAAAACAAAAAGGTAGCATTAAATTAATAATGCTACCTTTTTAGTAGTATAATGATGCGCTTAGCGCTATTTTTTATTATAAACTAGCGTAATATTCTACGAATTTAGCTAATGCTGAAGAATATCCCCACTCGTTATCGTACCAAGATACCACTTTTACGAAATTATCGTTCAAAGAGATACCAGCTTTTGCGTCGAAAATAGAAGCGTGGTCATCACCAATAAAGTCAGAAGAAACAACTTCATCCTCAGTATAACCTAGCACGCCTTTTAAATCGCCTTCAGAAGCAGCTTTCATTGCAGCTTTAATTTGCTCGTAAGTAGCTGGTTTTTCTAAACGAGCAGTTAAGTCTACTACAGAAACATCAGCAACAGGAACGCGGAAAGACATACCAGTTAATTTTCCTTTTAATTCAGGAAGTACCATACCTACAGCTTTAGCAGCACCGGTTGATGAAGGGATGATGTTAGAGAAACCACCACGGCCACCTCTCCAGTCTTTAGCTGATGGGCTATCAACAGTTTTTTGAGTTGCAGTTACAGCGTGGATTGTGCTCATTAAACCTTCAACAATACCGAAGTTATCGTTTAATACTTTAGCA
This sequence comes from Pedobacter sp. KBW01, assembly GCF_003852395.1. Classification (NCBI taxonomy): domain Bacteria; kingdom Pseudomonadati; phylum Bacteroidota; class Sphingobacteriia; order Sphingobacteriales; family Sphingobacteriaceae; genus Pedobacter; species Pedobacter sp. KBW01. Next base: position 197,265 of record NZ_QAJQ01000014.1, on the reverse strand, counting down.
ATTGGCGCTAAACAGTTAGTAGTACATGATGCATTAGAAACGATAGTCTGATCTGCAGTTAATTTATCGTGGTTAACACCCATTACGTAAGTAGGGATATCGCTATCTTTAGCAGGAGCAGAGAAAACTACTTTTTTAGCACCTGCGGCAATGTGTTTCTCAGCATCAGCACGGGTTAAGAATAAGCCGGTTGATTCGATTACCACTTCAACACCTACAGCATCCCATTTCAAGTCAGCAGGGTTTCTTTCTGAAGTAACACGGATAGTTTTACCATTAACTACAAGGTTACCGTCAACAACTTCAATTGTGCCATCAAATTTACCGTGAGTAGTATCATATTTTAACATGTAAGCCATGTAATCCGGATCAATTAAGTCGTTAATGGCTACAATATCTAATCCTCTTTTTAATGCGGCTCTGAAAACCAGTCGGCCAATACGGCCAAAGCCGTTTATTCCAATTTTGCTCATTGTTTTTGTTAATTAATGTAATGTTTTAATAAATTCTGTATTGGTTCTTTAATAATGCTTTTAATTTCAAGGTTGTATTTGCCTGCTACCAGTCTTAAGCGATCTTCGAGCTCGGCAGCTACTTTGCCTACAATATGCAGCTCCTTGTTTGGGTATTTCTCAACTGTAGGTAAAATATAGGTCTCAATGTATTTTTCAAATCCTTCATCAATCAGCTTACGAATGTATTCGTGTTTGCTGTTTTGGGTTACGAAATCGAAAAACGAAGTTAAGAAAATATTCGCCTGCGGCTTATTGTAAATGCGTTCTAAAATTTGAGGGCGGTCCAGACTGTGTGTTAACAAGAATTTGGTTTCAATGTCTTTAGGTAGTTTATGGCTTAAAAATTCTCTGAGTATCATTTTTCCAAAGTAATTTGAAGAGCCTTCATCACCTAATATATAACCCAATCCAAAGTTATTGTTGAGTGGCTTTTTCCCGTCAAAATAGGCGCAGTGTGCACCGCTGCCCAGCATACCTACAATGCCTGGTTTGTCATAACAAGCCGCTTTGGCTGCGCCAAACATATCATTTTCGACCACAACTTTACTGTATTTAAAAAATGAAGAAAGGGTTTTTGCCAGTTCTTCTTTCCTGTCAGCTGATGAGGCGCCTGCGGCAAAGAAATAAATTTTTTTTATGTTCTCTGCATTGTTAACCAGGACTACCTTTTTGTTTAGGATCTGTAAAATAGTTTTCGGATCAACAAAGCATGGGTTTAAGCCTGTAGTATTGCAATGTGCCACCACCTGGCCATTTTGGGTGATTTTCCAAAACGCCGTTTTCGATCCACTGTAAACAACCGCTATCATATTATATAGAAAGTACTTCGGTCATTTCCAATAAATCGGGTTCAAGTTTAAAGGAATGCGCGGTTAAAGCGTCCTTAATGCTGGTTAATTTAATTTCGTTACCTTTTAAGCCTACCATTTGTTCAGTTTGGCCTGCAATTAACGCATTTACTGCGGCAAAACCTAACCTGCTGCCTAAAATACGGTCAAAACTGCTCGGGCTACCACCGCGTTGAAGGTGACCAAGTATGGTAACTTTGGTGTCGTAATGATCAAAAGTTTCCTTTACTTTTTTTGCTATATCATAAGCACCGCCTTGTTTGTGCCCTTCGGCAACAATTACAATGCTTGATGATTTTTTAGTTGCTGCACCTAAAGCAAGTTTATCGATCAGTTCGTTTACACTGGTTTCCTTTTCAGGTAGTAATACCGCCTCGGCACCACTCGCAATCGAACTTCTTAAAGCTATACATCCCGAATCGCGACCCATTACCTCAATAAAGAACAAACGGTCGTGCGCATCGGCAGTATCTCTGATTTTATCTATCGCTTCAATTACAGTATTAATTGCTGTATCGTAACCCAGGGTAAAATCTGATCCGGCAAGATCATTATCAATTGTGCCGGGAATACCGATTACTTTAACACCAAAATTTTCCGAAAAACGCTTGGCCCCGGTAAAAGTTCCGTCGCCACCAATCACCACCAGGGCATCGATATCGTTTTTCTTTAAATTGTTGTACGCAATCTGCTGACCTTCGTCTGTTTTAAACTCTAAGCAGCGTGCGGTTTTCAATATGGTTCCGCCCAGGTGTAGTATATTACTCACCGAACGGGCATCCATTGGTTTTATGTTGTCGGTAATTAAACCCTGATACCCTTGCATTACACCATACATATTTATGCCATGGTAAATTCCGGTACGAACAACAGCTCTGATCGCAGCATTCATTCCGGGGGCATCGCCACCAGAAGTTAATACGGCTATATTTTTAATATTTGGCTCCATCTTATAATATACGAATATAGTGTGTAATTTTTACACTAAGTAATTTTTTTTATTTTTTTTACTTAATATTGAAAGTCATACCTTTATCTGCTTAAAATAACTAATTTTTACTTTGGAACAAATTTTACCTCATTTAGATTCTGTATTCTCGATAGATTGCGTTTTGTTTGGATTTGATGGTAAGGAGTTAAAAATCCTGCTAATCGAAAGGAATGAAGAACCGTTTAAAGATTGGTGGGCCTTGCCTGGTAACATTGTTGGTCCAGACGAGAGTTTAGATCAGTCTGCCTCTCGGATTTTATACGAACTTACGGGGTTGCGCGGCATTTACATGGAGCAGTATTATGCTTTTGGAGATCCGTACAGGCACCCTCAAGGTAGGGTAATTACCCTGGCTTATTATGCATTGATCAGGTTAGGTGGCGATAAAGAGTTACGGCCGATTAGCACTTATGCCAAACGTGCCAATTGGTTGCCCATTACCGATCTGCCTAAACTGGCTTTCGACCACCAGAAGATATACGATAAAGGTTTAGAAAAAATTAAGCGCCGGATTAAACACCAGCCGATTGCTTTTGAACTTTTGCCCGAAAAATTTACGCTTACCCAGCTACAGCATGTATATGAACTGGTTCTGGGAAAAAAATTGGATAAACGGAATTTCAGGAAGAAGATTGTAAGCTTCGGTGTATTGAAAGAATTGGATGAGAAACAAAAAGGCGTTTCTTACCGTGCAGCTACTTTATACCGTTTCGATAAACGAAAATACGCTAAACTTTTTGGTAAGGAGATTTCGTTCTAGCGAAAGAGCGAGGAGCGGAGGGCGTTGAGCAGAGAGACCAAAGCTTAAAGCGAAAATACTAAAACACAAATAATATTTATAAAAAAGAAAACCCGGATTTGAAATTCAAATCCGGGTTTTTTGTTCTTTGTGTTTCAGTACTGGCAACTCCAAACTGAAAACTCCCAACTATGCTTTAGGCGCTAGCTCTAAGTGATAATGTACTAAATCATCTATAGGTGAGCGGATAATTTTACCCACGCCCATTTCGTAACGGTCGGCAACAATACTTAAAATATCGCGGAAACTATAGCCTACAGAACCCACGCAATTTAATTTGTGGTCCTTGTAGTTTGGATAGTGGATAACCAAAGCTTCGAAAAATGCAGTAAATGCATAATCGATAGTGCTGAAAGCATAATCTTCGTAGTTATCTTTAAAATCATATAAGAATTTACTAAAGCTGGCACAAAAACGATTTGGCAAAGGCTTGTTGTAAATGTTGTCGAAAATATCTTCGTTGGTTAATGCGTAGTTATCGTAAAAAGCTTCACGTAATCCTTTTGGCATGTAACCTTTCATGTAATCGCTTAAAATACGTTTACCAATGTACGAACCGCTACCTTCATCACCAAGGAAATAACCCAAAGAATCGATGTTCATGGTAATTTCGTTTCCATCATATAGGCATGAGTTTGTACCTGTACCTAAAATAGCTGCAAATCCTGGCTCGTTTCCAAGAAGCGCTCTGCAAGAGGCAAGTAAATCATGACCTACAAAAATGGTAGCATTGGTAAAAATCTGTTGCATGGCATCGGCCACAATTTTTACATTTGCCGGTGTAGAACAGCCCGCGCCGTAATAATAAACTGCTGTTAGTTTTTCTCTTTCCAAGTGGTCTGGAAGAGTCTCATTCAAAGACTTTACAATGTACTCTCCTTTGGAAAAATATGGATTGTAACCTTCAGTGTTAAAGTAAATTTTTCTGCCGGCCTCGTTAATCAGACACCAATTTGTTTTGGTCGATCCGCCGTCTGCAATTACTATCATTTTTATTTATTTTTGGTTTTAGCACGATAAAAGTATAAAAAGTCTTATATTTTGTATCCTTTTTTTTAATAATTTTTTAACAATTTGTTGTTGCTGAAAATTAAGTGTGTAAAAAATACACTATATAGAGCGTTTAATGGCCGAAAAACCTTAAAATTATACCAGAAAGGGCATTGGTCTTTTTTTTTAACATCAAGAATTTTTTACAATCGAATAGCGAAATGAACAACAGATTTTTAGATTTCAGAAGTGATACGGTTACCAAACCAACAGCCGGAATGCTGGAAGCCATGATGACTGCAAAAGTGGGAGATGACGTTTTTGGTGAAGACGAAACGGTGCATGCATTGGAGACAAAACTGGCTTTGGCTTTTAATATGGAAGCAGGATTATTTTGCCCTTCGGGAACCATGACCAACCAGATCGCCATTAAGTGTTTTACCCAGCCGATGGATGAGGTAATCTGTGATCAGACTGCACATGTTTACCGTTACGAAATTGGTGGCATTGCTTTCCACTCTGGTGCATCGGTAAGGTTGTTGCATGGCGAGCGTGGTATTTTAACACCCGAGCTCATTGAACCTGAAATTAATGATGACAACATTCATTATCCCAATTCGAGTTTGGTGGTTTTAGAAAATACGGTAAATAAAGGCGGTGGTAGTTGCTATACCTTATCGCAGATTGCGCCAATTCACCATTTATGCAATATAAAAGGTTTAAAGCTGCATTTAGATGGCGCCCGCATCTTTAATGCCTTAGCGGCAACCGGCGATCATGCAAGCGCATATGGTAAATACTTTGATGGCATTTCGGTGTGCCTCTCAAAAGGTTTAGGCGCTCCGGTAGGTTCGGTGCTGTTGGGAACCAAACAAATGATTAATAAAGCCCGAAAAATCAGGAAAGCTTTTGGTGGCGGTATGCGTCAGGCAGGCTTTTTAGCTGCAGCGGGTATTTATGCACTCGATCATCATGTCGCCAGGTTAAAAGATGATCATGCGCATGCAAAGGCTTTAGCTGTGGCCCTGGCCCGTACAGCTTATGTAAAAGCGATTATGCCGGTTGAAACCAATATTGTCGTTTTTGAGGTTGAAAAAGGTACTGCAGAGAAAATTGTGCACCAGTTAAAGGAAAAAGGATTGCATTGCAACACCACCAGTGCAAGCACAGTGCGGTTGGTTACGCATTTAGACCTTACTCCTGCAATGATAGATCAGGCTATTGAAATAATTTTGCACCTTTAAGCAGAAACTCATATTTTACCTTTTATAATCAAATATTAAAGTACTACATGAAGACAATAAGGTTTATGGCAATGCTTTTGTTGGTTGTATTTTCAGCTAAGGTTAAGGCACAAGAGCGTGCTCAGGCAAATTTTTTAGTTCGTAGTGCAAAATATGATTTCTCAAAAATATGGGTTAGGGATTGCATTGCTGATTTATATTTCGAAAATGAAAATAAAAACCAAAAAATTAAAACTCCCGAACCTCTTGGCTTTATTGGCGATAATTATCAGCGATTTTATATTCATTTGATTTCTGTTGTTAAGGATTTGGAAAATCCGAATGAATACTTTGCTTATGGAAAAACTAAGGTGAAAAATAATATATGTGCCTTTCAGGGAAAAATTAAGATTACCAGTGCACAGTTCGGTAAAGAAAGCGATAATCCTAAATTTAAGCAAGGTACTATCATTGCAGATATTTTGTTTTTTGAAGATCAAAGTAACATTTCCTCAGGTGTACTAAAAGGGAAAATAAAGACAAATTTTGTTTTAGATACAAAAGGGAATATGTTCTATGATTCTGTAAATGCTGTAGCCGATGGTTTTTCAAATAATACATTCGAAGGAATATGGACGAGTTATAAAACCAACGTTGCTAAAAAATGTAACTGGGGTGATTTTAGAATCCCAAACTCAGGCGATCTTGATATTGGTGCAGCTGAATTTAGTGTAAACGATAAATATCTTAAGAATGGTTGGGAAAGTTATAGATTAGCCTATGGTGGTAACAATAACACCGACGCATACAAAATAGCCAATAGAAAAGAATCTGAAAAGTGGTGGAAATAAAATATTATGCCTAACAACTCCAAACTAATAACTCCAATCTCCAAATTGCTAATCGCCAACCGTGGCGAAATAGCTTTACGTATTATGCGCTCAGCAAAAGAAATGGGGATTAAAACGGTTGCTGTTTTTTCTGAAGCTGATCGCAATGCGTTGCATGTACGTTATGCCGATGAGGCGGTTTTTATCGGACCAGCGCCTTCCAATCAAAGTTATCTGGTAGGGGAGAAAATTATAGAGGCTTGTAAACTTACAGGTGCACAGGCCATTCATCCGGGTTATGGTTTTTTATCCGAGAATGCAGGTTTTGCGCAAATGGTTGCCGATGCAGGTTTAATTCTGGTTGGTCCTTCGCCGCAGGCTATGGAAACCATGGGCAATAAACTATCTGCAAAGGCTGCAGCATTAAAATATAACATCCCAATGGTTCCGGGCACGGAAGAAGCCATACAGGATGTAAACGAAGCCAAACAGCGCGCCATTGAAGTGGGTTTTCCGATTTTGATCAAAGCAGCTGCCGGTGGTGGTGGTAAGGGCATGCGTATTGTAGAACAAGCTGCCGATTTTGAAGAACAGATGCAACTGGCGGTAAGTGAAGCAACCTCTGCCTTTGGCGATGGAGCGGTTTTTATAGAACGTTATGTTACTTCGCCCCGTCACATCGAAATACAGGTGCTGGGCGATACACATGGCAATATTGTTCATCTTTTTGAACGCGAATGCTCCGTGCAACGCCGTCACCAGAAAGTGGTAGAAGAAGCGCCTTCATCTGTGCTCACCGAAGAAATCAGGCAGCGGATGGGGAAATGTGCGGTAGATGTAGCTCGTTCGGTAAACTATACCGGTGCCGGAACAGTTGAATTTATCCTTGATGAAAACCTCGATTTTTTCTTCCTCGAAATGAATACCCGTTTGCAGGTAGAGCATCCGGTAACCGAACTGATTACGGGGATCGATCTGGTAAAAGAGCAGATTAAAATTGCTTGCGGCGAAAAATTAAGTTTTAATCAGGACGATCTAAAAATCAATGGGCACGCCATCGAACTTCGGGTTTATGCAGAAGATCCGGCTAATAATTTCCTTCCTGATATTGGTAAACTTCAAACCTACGTAACCCCGCAGGGAAATGGTGTAAGGGTGGATGATGGCTTTGAACAAGGAATGGATATACCCATTTATTACGACCCGATGATTGCCAAACTGATTACTTATGGCAAGGATAGGGAAGAAGCAATGGAGCGTATGGTGCGGGCAATTGAAGAATATGATATTACGGGGATAGAAACTACTTTAGGTTTTGGTAAATTTGTAATGCAGCACGAAGCTTTTAAAACCGGAAATTTTGATACGCATTTTGTCGCAAAATATTTTAAACCTGAAAGTTTAAAGGTACAAGACGAAACTGAAGCCTTAATTGCTGCGGTTATTGCTGCCAGGCTGTTCCAGAAAAAGGATGTGCAGGTTAGCGATACAACAAAGCAAAATACTTCGGACTGGAGGAAAAACAGGTTGAAATATTAATACATTTTACTATTGCGCTGACCGTCATTCCCAACTTGATCCGATAGCTATCGGATGGGAATCTTAAACCAATAGCTTTAAGGTTCCCGCCTGCGCGGGAATGACGTTTCGAAGAAAAAAATAAACACCAATGTTCACAGGAATTATAGAAACCCTTGGCGAAGTTACCGCCATCAAAAACGATCATACCAACATCCATTTCACCATTTCATCGACCATTAGTCATGAGCTGAAAATAGACCAAAGCGTTGCACACAACGGCGTGTGTTTAACAGTCGTGGCTTTAAATGATGGTACACATACCGTTACAGCAATAGATGAAACACTGAATAAAACCAATTTGGATGCATTAAAAGTGGGCAGCAAGGTAAACCTGGAGCGCTGCATGCAAATGAACGCTCGTTTAGATGGTCACATTGTTCAGGGCCATGTAGACCAAACTGCAGTTTGCGTTAAGCGCGAAGAATTGGATGGAAGCTGGGAATACCGCTTTAAATACGACGCATCTGCAGGTAATGTAACTGTAGAAAAAGGTTCGGCCTGTGTAAATGGCATCAGCTTAACTGTGGTAAATTCTGCTGCCGACGAATTTTCTGTTTTCATTATTCCTTACACTTTCGAACATACCAATTTACAGGAAGTAAATGTAGGCGATACGGTAAACCTCGAGTTCGATATTATTGGCAAATACGTGGCGCGACTGATGAGCCGGTAATTTTAATATTTACTGCATGACAATAATTGGAACGATTTGGCTTGTTGCTGCCGTCATTTTTTTTGGATTTATGATTGCACTGTATTTCGGGATTAAAATCGAAAGAAAAAAAGCGGAAGAAATTCAAAAAGTATACGATAAAATAAATGCAGTAAATAGTACAATTAAGCATCTGGGTAAAATAGGGGCAACAACCAATGCTCCCGTGGTGTCAGCAACCTCTTCAACATTTTTATCTTTAAAAGTGCTAATGGGTATAGAGCGGTTTTCAAGCAGTGAACATGATTATTGGATCGAGTTTCATTTAGAAAAACTAACCGAAATGGAGCTTAATTTTAGGCTGGAAAAAGTTGAGGTTTATTTAGATGACGTTAAGTTTGACTCCAACTTATCTGTGCTTTATGAGAAAGTACCCGAATATTTATCGCCACCTTATGGAAATAGGTATTATAATACACAATATTTCAACAATTACTTTCTTGGTGTAAACGCACAACGTTTCTTTATTTTTAAAAGTAAAATTACCCTTGATCAAAATAATCCTGTTTTCAAGGATTCAGATTTTATCAAAATTTACGTTTCCTACAATAAAATAAATCCTGATTCAGGTAAGTACGAAGAATTTTCAGAAACTGTTTTTACAGAATCATTTAAGAAAATGAAATTTCAGGATATAATTTCCATCGATGAGCAATTAGATTGGATCGATGATTAATTATTTGTTTATGAGTATTTTGTGTATTTTTTAACGTTGCTGTAACGCTTAACTTTTCATAACAGTGCAGGATAGTTGAGCGGATAATATTGCTGATTATTACTGTGAAACACAAAAAACCTAACACTAACCATTTATGAACAAAATCTTACGCGCGCCGGGCGCACTATGTACTCTCGCATTGCTATTCTCGATCGTTACTCACGCAGTAGCGCAGAAAATTTCTGTAAAGGATTTAACCGTTGAGCATTTAGTAAATCCTTTTAGTATAGATAATCCCAAACCACGCTTTAGCTGGAAACTGGTATCTGCAATTAAAGGCACCAAACAAAATAATTACGAAATCAGATTGGGAACCTCAGCCACAATCGAGAATAAAGCGTTGTGGAAAGCAAATGTAAGCAATGATCAATCGGTGTTGGTTAGTTACGATGGACCACAATTATCATCCAAAACCAGGTATTACTGGCAGGTTAGGGTAAAAGATAACCATGGTAATACTTCGGCCTGGTCTCCGGTTCAGTACTTTCAAACCGGTTTAAAACCCGAAGACTGGAGTGCCAAATGGATCGCTGTTGATGGAAAAGATACCGCTCTGGCCAGCCCCATGTTCAGAAAAGAAATCAACCTGAAAAAAGATGTCCGCTCGGCAATGGCCTACATTACCGCAAAGGGTCTATATCAGGCCGAGCTAAATGGTAAGCGCATCAGTAATGCTTATTTCGCCCCCGGTTGGACGAGCTACAAAAATCATATTCAATACCAGGCTTACGAGCTCGGCACATCACTTAAGAAAGGTGCCAACGTAATTGGTGTATCATTGGGTGATGGCTGGTACAAAGGCCGTATTGGCTTTGGCTGGCAAAAACAATTCTACGGCGATACACGGGCACTATTGCTACAGCTAGATGTAGTGTATACCGATGGAACCAAAGAAACCATTGTTACCGATAATAGCTGGAAAAGCAATTACGGACCAATACGCGCTGCAAATATTTATGATGGCGAAAATTACGATGCCAGGTTAGAGATTGCAGGCTGGAACAATATCGGCTATAAAGAAACGGCAGACTGGAAGCCTGTGCGCACGCTCGAAAACGGACCAGAAAAACTGGTAGGCATGAGCGGGCCACAGGTAACCAAACACGAAGAATTTAAAGCCCTAAAGATTTTTAAAACGCCACTTGGCGAAACCGTTGTAGATTTTGGACAGAATCTGGTAGGTTGGGTAATGCTGAAAGCCAAAGGGCCTGCAGGCACTAAAATTACCATTAGCCATGCCGAAGTTTTAACCAAAGCAGGTAATTTTTATACCACTAATCTGCGTACAGCCAAACAACAAAATAATTATACTTTAAAGGGTGGCGATGAACAGGTTTTTGAGCCACATTTCACTTTTCAGGGTTTTAGGTATGCTAAAATAGATGGCTATCCCGGCGAGTTAAAGCTTGACGATTTGACGGCTGTTGCGGTTTACTCAGATATGCAAACCAGCGGTAAGTTTAGCACCTCTAACCCTTTGTTAAATCAGTTGCAGCATAACATCAGCTGGGGACAGAAAGGGAACTTTGTAGATGTACCTACCGATTGTCCGCAACGCGACGAACGCCTCGGCTGGACGGGCGATGCCCAGGCTTTTGCCAATACTGCGGCTTACAACATGGATGTTTCAGGCTTTTTTACCAAATGGTTAAAAGATGTAGCTGCCGATCAGTTGCCGAGTGGCAGTGTACCTTTTGTGGTGCCCAATGTACTCAACAGCACCGATGCGGGTTCGGCGGGCTGGGCAGATGTGGCTACCATCATTCCCTGGGATCTGTATGTTGTTTACGCAGATAAAGGTTTGCTCGAAACACAGTATGGAAGCATGAAAAAATGGGTCGATTATATTTCATCAGTAGCTAAAAATAATTTGTGGAACAGTGGTTTCCACTTTGGAGACTGGTTATTTTACCGTCCTAACGATGATAACGATGGTCGTGCCGCCGTAACCGATAAGTACATGATTGCGCAAACATTTTATGCCCACTCTACACAATTGCTCATTAATGCCGCAAAAGTTTTAGGTAAAACAGACGATGTAACGAAATACAGCGATTTGCTGGCTAAGATAAAAGCAGCCTACCTGGCCGAAAATATGACCGCTAATGGTAAACTGATCTCGAATACACAAACGGCTTACGTTTTGGCGTTGCAATTTGATATGCTGCCCGAAAACCTGCGTGCGCAAGCTGCACAACGCCTGGTAGATAATGTGCGTGATTATGGTAACCACCTTACCACCGGTTTTTTGGGTACACCATATCTCTGCCATGTATTAAGCCGCTTCGGGCACGAAAATGTAGCCTACGATTTGTTGATGCAGGAAAAATATCCATCGTGGCTTTACCCTGTTAAAATGGGCGCTACTACCATTTGGGAACGTTGGGATGGTATTAAACAAGATGGTTCTTTCCAAACGGCCGATATGAATTCTTTTAACCACTATGCTTATGGCGCAATTGGCGATTGGATGTACAAAAATATTACGGGTATTAATCCGGTTGTAGCCCAGCCAGGTTACAAAGCAATTTTAATTGCGCCTAGGCCTGGAGGTAATTTAACCAGCGCATCAGCTGAACTCGAAACGGTTTACGGAACTGTAAAGTCTTCATGGATTTTAAGCGATGGTGTTTTTAAGCTTGATGTAGTGGTGCCTGCCAATGCCACAGCTACGGTGGTATTACCGAAAACCGACAAAAAAGAAGAAATCGGATCGGGAAGCTATCATTTTGAAACCAAATATTAATCGCTTAATATTGCAGCACGGTTAAAAGGAGGCTGTACCATTTATTTTGTTTTGTCATCCTGAGCCTGTCGAAGGACTATAGTTTACTTGTAGGCTAAAGCGTTTCGACAGGTTCAACGTGACAGATCTAAATGATTCGCTTCCTTAACCGATGACTTAAAAAATAAATGTACAGTAAAGAAGAATCAGCGAGGTTACGTCAACAGTTTTGGATTAGTTTCGGGCAATACATGAAACCCGTGCCCTCGGCTAGCGGATCAACCGTAAACTGGACCAATTACAAAACAGGAGTTAAAAATATCTTCTTTAAAATGGATGTCGATAAAAAAAAGGCTTTTATTAGCATCCAGCTGTCACATCCCGATGCAGATATCAGGCATTTAATATTTGAGCAGTTCGAAGAGTTTAAGCTTATGTTTAGCAATCAGGTAGGCGAAGAGTGGGAATGGATTAAGGATGCAACCGATGATTTTGGTAAAACTGTAAGCCTGATTTCGATATCCATTAGTGGTGTAAGTATTTTTAACCAACAGCACTGGCCTGAACTGATTTCCTTTTTCAAGCCCCGAATTATTGCACTCGATGATTTTTGGGACAATGTAAAGCCTGTATTCGAAAACCTGGTTTAATCGGCCAGGTTCAGTTGTGCTACCCTGTCTTTTGCAAACTTAATTTCTTCCTTATCATCTGTTACATTGGGCTTGCTCTTAAGGTACAGATTATAGTACTTTAAAGCATTTTCCGCATTTTTTAGTCTGGTGTCGTAAAATACAGCGAGGCGGTAATAGAGGGTAGAAGTGGCATTAAACTGCAGGCCTTTTTTGTAAGCCGCGTTAGCCAGGCTAAGCTGATTATTTTCTTCGTAAACCAGTCCCAGCAACGAATAATAGCTCGATGTATTGGGCGAAATCGCCTCATCTATCGTTTTTTTTGTGTAAATGGCAGCTTGTGGATAATTTTTCAAAGCCCGGTAACTCAATGCGGTATAATACAAAGTCGCTTCGTTTTGCATAGCCACTTTCTCCAGCATTTTAAACAGATCAATCGCTTTCTGGTATTTTTTGGTGTAATAGTAAGCTTTTGCCACATCTTTTACCACGCCGGCATCGGCTCCGTCTTTTAATAGTTTTTCGCCCGAGCCAATTACTTCATTGTATTTCTTTAACTGGTTGGCAACCGGAAGTTTCTCTTTTTGTAAAATCAGGTTATCAGTATCGGCTTTGCTGGCAATATCGAGTACCTGGTAGGCTTTTTCGTGATCCTGTTTTACGGAATAAATGTTGGCGAGGTCTATGGCAACATCGCCTTCTGTAGGGTTAATTTTATTGGCTTTTAATAAATATAACAGCTTAAGCGAATCGGTAGGAATGTTATAGAGATTGGCCAGTAGTTTATACACATTAAAATTATTGCTGTCTATTTTTGCGATTTCACCATAATATAACCGGGCCTTTTCGGTATTGCCGCGTTTGGCATTAATGCTGCCTAAACTAAACAGGATAGGGAGGCTTTGCGGCTGAAGGGTATAAGCTTTACTGTAAAATTTTTCGGCTTCTACATTATTCCCGGCCATTAAAAAGCAATAACCCATTTGGCTAAGTACTTTAATGTCGTTCACATTTTCGCCATAAACCTCTTTCAGGTATTGTGCCGCGTCGGCATAGCGCTGGGTTTGGTAAAAATCGAAAAGTTTTTCTTTATCTACCACTACATTTTGACTGTACGCTGCATTAGCAAAACAGAATAATACAAATGATATAAACAGCTGTCTCATAATAAGGAATTATAAAACTAATTTATTAGTTGTTTTTGTTAATTCCAAATTTGTTTTTAAACATGAGCATATTTATCGCTGCCGAAAACCTTAAATAAAAACAAAATAAACCTTAAGGGGTTTATAAGGAATAGTTTAACTAAAATAAGAACCTATGAACACTTTAAAGAAGTTTGAATTAATGGAAAAGATTGTGCGTGAATTGGAAGATCTACAAAATTCTCAGCAGGCCCTTATTCAAAAAATCGGTAAAATTGAAGTAGATAACATCGAACTTGGCGATAGCCGTCTGGAAAAAGATTTACCCGATATTCACCAAAATTTAGGTGATAACTTAGATACTATTTCGGGAATTTTAGATTACTTTGCAGGTAAAACACAAACCTTTGGTGATAAAAACAATGTGGATGCCTTAAAAGAACAGGAAGCCATAAACAATGCCACCAGCTAAATTTAATCGCATATGAAATTTTTATCTTTAACCGTTGCTTTCTTACTTGTTGGCCTGTTAGCCAGTGCACAAGTATTACCTTCATTCCAGCTGGGCATTAAAGCTGGTGCAAATTTTTCGAAATTTGATAGTGAAAACACTTTTAACAGTGAAAACCGTGCAGGTTTTTACGGTGGGCTATGGGCCAGGGTAGGAGCTGCCGGCATTTACTTTCAACCAGAACTCTACGTTTCTGGCAAGAAAACAAATTTGGTAAGCAATGCGGGCGAGGTAAATAAAGTAACCTTTACAAGTTTAGATGTGCCTTTACTGGTAGGTACCAAGTTTGGTGCTGCAGGAGTAGGTTTACGTTTAAACACCGGACCTATGTTTTCGTTAATTTTAGATGAAAACCAAAGCTTTAGTCAGGCAGCTGGTAGCGTTTTCAAAGCCGATTTTAAAAATCAGGCTGTGGCATGGCAGTTTGGAGCAGGTTTAGACCTTAAAAAGTTAAGTTTCGATGCGCGTTATGAACTTGGCTTGTCTAAAATCAACAAATCGGGCTATCCGGGTACTAAGTTAAACTTATTTACAGTTGGCTTAGGGTACAGGATTTTGTAGATAAATGATTTCAGTCGCTATAGAAATGCGATGCTGAAAGGCTCGGCTAATGGCCGGGAGGAAGTCCGGAATAATGTTAACAATTATACAAAAGGCAGGTCGAATTTAGAATCATCTGCCTTTTGTTATTTCAATCGGGCATTAATAGTGAGCTCAGGGCATGAATGAGGAAACTTTAATTATTACCGAAATTTAATTCATAAAGCTTGATATTTAAAGGATATATTTGTTATATTAAATACAGAAAAGGCCGCTAAAATTTAAAGAAATGGACTTAAGGTTAATTGAAAGGTACAAAGCTTTGGATATAGCTAAGGTTATAGACCATGAGAAATTCAACAATATTTCAATAGTCCACCATTCTACTGTTTTGGAGGGCTCTACACTAACGGAAGTTGAAACCCAGGTTTTGATAGACGAGGGATTAACTCCAAAAGGGAAGCCCCTTACGCATAGTTTAATGGTTACCGATCACTTTTCTGCCCTGCAATTTGCATTAAAAGAAGCCAATAATAAAAGGCCGGTTACAGTATCATTCATTCAGGAGTTAAATGCGATGCTTATTCGCAATACAGGGTTGGTTTATAATACCATTTTTGGCACTGTTGATGCAACAAAGGGAGAGTTTAGAAAAGGAAATGTTACTGCTGGAGGCACCTACTTTCCAAATTATGATAAAGTTGTTTACCTTACTGAAAACCTTGCTGATGTAATCTATAAAGCAATGCAGGCTGATTTGTCAGTATCAGAGCAGATTCAATTATCATTTGATGCACACTATAACCTGGTTAGTATACATCCATTCTACGATGGCAACGGACGGACTTCGAGGCTGCTCATGAATTATATACAGGCCTATTACAAGTTACCTCTTGCCATTGTTCACCAGCAATCAAAAGTTGATTATATAGAAGCTTTAAAAGAAACCAGAGCAAAAGAAGATATCAATATTTTCAGGGATTTCATGAGCAGGGAATATACTTTGCTTTTGAAAGATGAAATTAAAAAGTTTGAGGAAACTACCAAACCAAAACAAGGTAAAGGCTTTCATCTGCTGTTTTAAATCTAATTTATACAGAAGATAGTGTCACTATCTGACTATATATTTAACCTTAACGTTTTCTCAATCTCCTTTTTCCAGCTCTACCTCAGTAAGCTCATAAGCAAACGATCCTTTTTTGGGTACAATAGGTGTTGCCCTGCCAATGCTGAGCGCTTTAATAAAAGAAGCCCCAAAATAAAAGATCAGCGATGAATAAAACACAAAAAGCATAATTACAATAATAGAGCCGGCTGAGCCGTAAATGTTGCTGATATTGCTAAGTGGCAATAAAATCCTTAAAATATACTTACCCGCTGTAAATAAACATCCGGTTAACAGGCCGCCCGAAATTGCTGCACGCCAGGTTGGCCTGCCGTTGGTTAAAAACCTGAACAGCATAGTGAACCAGGTAGTTACAATAATTACAAAAACCAACTGGTTAATGATAGAAGTTAAAATCAGACTGAAAGAAGGTGAATTTGTTTTTAAATAGGCACCAATAAAAGCTTGCACACTATCAGCCAATAAGCCGATAAAAAACAATATACCCGCCAGCAAGATAATAATAACCGATACGGCCCGCGATTTAAGGGTGTAAATGAGTCCCTTTTTATCTTTCTTGCCGATGTTCCAGATTTGCTCTAAAGAGTTTTTAATTACATTGAAAAGGGTTGTAGCTACAAACAGAAAAAATATAAAACTGAAGAGTGTAACATACCATGCCTGATCAATGCCCCTGATATTCCTTAACGTTGTTCTGATCTGTGCGATGCTCTCATTATCGAGAATATTGGCCAGCCGCTCGAACAAATGGGTTACAAACAGCCTTCTATCGGTAAACATCCCAAATAACCTGATGAGGATAATAAGGATGGGGGGCAAAGCGAAATTGGTGAAAAAAGCAGTAGCACCTGCTAAGCGTAGTGGATCATTTTGCTGAAATAAACTAAATGCTTTTCTTATGGTAGAGAAAAAAAACTTCAGGTCTTCTGTTATTGATGGCATCGCTACTGCATTAAACTAAAAGGCGCGAAATTAACAAAAATACTTTGTCACCGCCCTTTGTATCGTTAAAGTTTCTAATTTGTTTTGGTGAAAACAAGTAGTGTTTTATCGCCATTTAACAGATAGAGCTTGTTATCAGTTACTTTTGCATTATTTACCTGGTTTAGCGCATGCAGATAAGCACGTTCTGCCGCATCAGTTTCCTGACAAAACATTTTGGTGCCAAAAACATTTTTTACGGAGATTTTATTGTCTGCAATCTCGGCTTTACCACCATAGTTATTACAAAATGATTTTCCGCTCAATTTTAGGCTATCGGCAATGTTTAAGGTTGCCTTAGCTGATGTAGGGAGTACTAAACCCGGCAGTTCTGTGAGTTCCCATTTGGTGTTTGTAAATTTCGCCGGATCTATTTTTTCGTTACACGAACTAAATAGAAATAATAGCAGGCCAATAAAGATTAAGTTTTTCATGTTCTTAGTTTTTAATGATTCGCTTTTTTGCATCAAAAACTAAACCAATTGTTCTGCTGCGGGGTTTTTCATTTCCATCCAATGGTGTTTTATGTCTTGATAATCGAAAAGTGAAATGCGTTTCAGCCCAACTTTTTGCAGTACGTGGATAGAACCCGAATTATTGATATCGGCAATACCGATAATTTCTGCTAGTTTTAAGGTATCAAAAGCATAATCTTTTGCTGCAATGGCCGATTCGGTAGCGTAGCCTTTTCCCCAGTATTTTTTACTAAACCGATAACCTAAATCGTGGTAATTAATTCGGTTATTGGTTGTTTCGGTAATTAATTTTAAACCAGCCCAACCCACAAAATTATTGGTTTCCTTTTCAATCACAGCCCAGCGGCCAATGCCGTTTTCTATATATTGCCTGCGAATAAATTCGATATTGGCCTGGCTTTCTTCAATAGCGCTATAGGGTTTATTCCCCAAATAACGGTGCACTTCGGGGTCACTATCCATTTCAAACATGCCGGCTGCATCAGCAGATAACAACTCTCTTAAAATCAATCGTTCCGTTTCTACAAAAATTTTCATTGAATAATAAAGTACCTAATTTTTAAGCTAATGTATAAAATCTATTTAATTCCATCTTCATAAATTGGCCCGTAAATACTGGGAACTTTATGGCCGGTAGCGCGCAGATAAATAATCATTTCGCCACGATGATGGTAGATGTGGTTCATTAAAAAACTGCGAACTACTTTGATACGCTCCATTGGGGGCAGTACGGTTTTGCCCCTTGCTGTCATTTTCCAGTCTTCAAGCATGCTTTCGTCGGTAGCCGATTCAATACTTTCTTTTGCCCGGTTAAATGCGCGCTCAAATTTTGCTATTATATTTTCTATATCGTTTAGAGCTACCTCATCGCGCTGGTAAGCATCCATATTAAATTCGCTACCATGAAAAGTACCCGGGTACCAGTCGTAAATTTCGGCGATGTGTGAGGCCAGTTGCGCTGTAGTCCACGAATGTGGTGAGGGTTTATAATCTAAAATAGCATTCGGTATTGCTTTTAGCAATTTACGGGTGCTTTCTGCCTCAAGAAGAAATTCGCCCAATAGTGATTTTACCAGCATAATTTTATTTTTTGAGAATCCCGGAGCGGATGGTACTTAATAAAATCAGTTTAAATCATTTTTGTTTTAAAAAAAGGATATTGTTGTTAATATCTGGTAAAATTCAAATTAGCTGTTGCTGGAATGTAAATACCCACATAGGTTGATAAGACAAGCCCATGTGGGTATAGCCATTTGATTAAGCCACCTGGGCAGATAATGGCGTGCCAGGCTTTCTTTTCAAAATGAGTGCGGCTATTAACGATACAATAATACCAACTGGTAAAATTTCCAGATAGGTAAACAATACTACCATGATCGGGTTTTTATACAATTGCTGATTGTAGGCCAGTTCTTTGGCTTGTTTTGCCAGCTCAGCTACGGATGCACCACTATCTTTAGCTTCTTTCAGCATATGGGCTACGTACTTATCCATAAAATCGGGTATGAAAACATAATAATCAATCAGCCAGGTTATTACATATATGGTTGAGGCAATTAAACTGATGTAAAGACCGATTTTAAATGCTTTGCCAAAGGTAATTGAACCATTGTTGTATTTATCACGGTAGTTTTTTATACCTACAAAAATAAAGGAGAATGCCAGCACCATTGAGGCATAGCCCAAAAGCATGCTGTGTTCAAAGTTAGCGTCGCTGTTACATCTGGCCATCGAGATTACCATCAGCACGGATACAATTACGCCGGCAATTAATCCGAATACAATTACATTCTTTTTCATCTTTTTTAGTTTAAGGGTTTACACAACAAAATTGGTTCGATTATTCTTTTTGGCCCTCATACTTTAGGGTGATTTTGAAAAGAAGCAGTTATTTAATACTAAAGTAGTAATGCGATTAGGGAATAAGGCTTAATCTTTTGGCAGTTTCTATTGCTTGCGTTCGGCGTTTAACTTCGAGTTTTTCGAAAAGCCTTGCATTATGTGTTTTTATCGTATTTAAAGAAACAAATAACTTTACTGCAATTTCCTGGTTACTTAATCCGGCCGACATGAGTTGCAAAACTTCCAGCTCTCTTTTACTAATGTTGAGTTTGGTCAGTTCCTTTTCATTGAGGATAAATGTTTCAGGCCTGGGGGTAAAAACCTCTTTTTCGATGAGTATGGTTTTAGGTTTAGTTAATTTTAGTGCCAGCCAAATGCCCAGTGCCGTAAAAAGAACTGCTATTGCTCCCGCATAAATTTCGAAAGCATGGTTAATGATTATGAAACGAAGTTCGAGCCATTTAAGCAGAAAAAGTAATGCTGCAAGGAAAACACCGTATAGGATGGTGCTTTTATTTTTAGCTAAAAAGTTAACAGCGTTTGGCATGGGGAATGATTCTTCAGTTCAAAAATAAGGAATAAACCCGGAAATTAGGAGGCCTGATCTACCCGAATTGCAGGCCAGGCATTCTCTCTGATATGAATAGTTAATTTTTAGTTAAAGTGGTAATTTTCTGGTGACTTTGATAAATAAAACGCCTGAAAGATTTTAAATTCGCGAAAAACAAATTAAATAGCAATATCCTATGAAAATTACGCTTTATGCACTCTTACTTTCCGTTGTTCTGTTTGGCTGTGGGGTAGGAAATTCCGAAAAAACCTACAAAGCAAGACCAGTTGCTGCCAACGATGATTTTAATGTTTTTCCTAAATCGAAGAAAAACGTACTTACTATTGTAAAAACAGATTCGGGCGCCTTGGCCTATGCGGATCGCTTTGCCATTAATTATAAAGATACCACCATTACCATTGATGATGCACCTAATGCGGCTTCAAAGAAATTTTTGAGTGCCTCATTTATCAATACCCAAAAAACTGCCGTGTTGGTACAGGTTGCAAACGAAAGCGGTAAAAAAGCACCTTTTTATATCATTTACTTAAATGATGGCAATACAGAAGTAGTGAGTTTAAATAAACCATCTAAAGGTGCTGAAGATAAAAAATATACCAATGGTCTTGAAGAACTTACGCGTACCAGTTTGCTTATCAACAACGATTACTTTATTAACACGGTTAATTCGAAAGTTTACCCGGTTAAAAGGCAAAACGATGCGGAACGCATTCAAGGTAAATTTTTCATGTATTCAAGTGATAAAACCACACTAGTTTTTTTAACAAAAGATGCTTTATATCAGGCGAATGTAGCTAATGGCGAAACTTTTACACTGCCTTTACCAGCCTCACTTATCGGAGAACCGGAAACATTGGTGGGCAATATTCAAAGAGACTACACTTGGGTACCTAGTGCGAATGGAACACCTTTTTTAAAGAAAAATGCCGATGATAACCGTATTGTAGATATTAAAGAGTTTAAGCATTAAACTTAGATACGATAATCTTATTAAAAGGCAGCTATATTTTTGTAGCTGCCTTTTGCATTTTACGGTATTGATTGTTGGCTTGCTTAAGAATTAGAAGAAAGGGCAGAAAGATCCATTGTCCTAAAAGTTAAGTTTACCCTTGGCCGGGTTATTTTCTTGGTTGGTGGGAGCCGGTGTAGCCAATTCGTTTGTGTCTCATCCTTCATCACCAGCAAACTGCCATGCTCTAAAAACAGGGTAACTGTTTCTTTGCTTTGTTTGTGTTTAAAAAGGAAGCGCCTTTCTGCACCAAAACTTAAAGAGGCAATGGCCGAATCTTTAGCCAGGGCTTTTTCATCATCACTATGGTAGGCCATGCCCTCCTCGCCGTTGTGATACAGGTTAAGCAGGCAAGAATTATAGCTATGACCTGTTTGCGTTTCGGCCAATGTTTTTAACTCCAGCAACTCCGGCGTCCAGGGGAGGGCCAGTTTAGAACGATTAGAATAGGTATAAGAATAAGCTTCGTTGCCATACCAGGCTACTTTTCTTTTGGTAATGATGTGCTTGCCCATAATAAAGGCTTCGTCGTTTTTCCATTCGATGGTGTTCATCAGTACGTCGAAATAATGATCAGCCTCTTGCCGGCTAAATAATTTACCATAATAGTTTACGGTTCCCCCGTAAGGAAGCAGGTTTTGGTCAATGTTGAGTTCGGTGCTGAATAAATCCATAATTGATTATTTAAACTGTACATCCATCTTTGCTGCTTCCCAGCCAATCATGGCGGTTTTTCTGTTCAGTCCCCAGTGGTAGCCACCCAAAGCGCCACTCGATTGAATTACGCGATGGCAGGGGATAAGGAAAGCTACCGGATTATCGCCAATGGCTGTGCCTACCGCCCGCGATGCATTTGGGTTTTGCAGTTGCTTGGCGAGCTTACCATAAGTGGCCAGCTTTCCCATTGGGATTTTTAGCAACGCTTCCCAAACTTTTAACTGAAATTCGGTTCCTTTTAAATGTAGTTTAACCTGATTCAACTTGCTCCAGTCGTGGTTGAAAATATATAAGGCATTCTGCTGCTGCATATCAAATATCTGCTGGTAGCTTGCGGCAGGAAACTTACCTTGTAGATTAACCAGGGCCGCCGATTGATCATCGTAAAAAGCCATATGGCAGATTCCTTTAGGCGTGGCGGCTACAATAATATTCCCAAAAGGACTTTCAGCAAAGCTGTAATTGATCTGAAGGTTTTCTCCACCATTTTTATATTCGCCGGGTGTCATGCCTTCAATGTTCACAAACAGATCGTGTAAACGGCTGGTTCCTGATAAACCTGTTGCCAAAGCGGTATCAAATAAACTCTGGTTTTCTTTTAGCATTTCTTTAGCGTGGCCAATGCTAATGTATTGTAAAAAACGTTTTGGGGTAGTGCCTGCCCACTCGCTAAATAAACGCTGAAAATGAAAAGGACTTAAATTTACATTTTCAGCAATTTCTTCTAAGCTGGGCTGATTTTTATAATTGTCCTTAATATAACCTATGGCTTCTGCTATCCTATTGTAATTGATTTCTTCTTGTGCTTTCATGGTTTTGAATAATTATATCCAAAAGTACCTGGTAAAGAAAGGGCAAACTACCCGAAACTTGCTAAGTTTAATTTAATGATAATTGCAAAGATGGCGCTTTCTTTTAATTATTCTATTGGTTACCGTAACCAGTTTACGGGTTTAAAAGTTTTTTGGTGAGTGAAACAGCCAATGGAGATTGATTTGAAATAAGTAAAAAATATTTGTTCTGCCATTGTTGTGTTTTAATGGCTTGCTTACTGGTCGGCATATCCCAGGGCGGATAAAGGCGGATTCCTCTTTTACCTGTTACTTTATTATGTGTTATTATCTTCTGTTGTATTAATATTGCTTTTGGGAAAATAAACTGCCCGCTCAAGTCTTCGTTTTCTACTGAAATAATCAACAAATCGAAATCATCTGAAGCATTAAATGGAGCGGTAATGCTTTTTTCATCCCGTTTCCAGATACTCACAAACTGCCCGGTTTTTGTAGGGGTAATTTTAGCTTCGCGGTACTTAACCTTTAACTGGTTTAACCCGAAAGTTGAAGCGCAATATACTTTGCTCTCTGCTTCCTGGCGGTAGTTACTGATTTGGTAACCTAGGGGACTGTATGCCCTTTTTATTGCGGCTAACAGTGCTGGAGGAAGGATGGTTAAATTCCCTTTACACGCATAATTAATGCACATCGATTTTTTATTGTTCTTCAATAATTGATTCCCCGTTTGAACAATCACCTGAGGTCCATTGCCATGTTTCATGCAGCCTGATTTTGCCATTTGGCAGGTACTCAGGTTTAGAATTGCAGATTCCGGTCATTAATGTACCGGCATCATTTACCTGATGATAACGCATATCAATATTTCCATTTTCATCAACCAGGCCAATTAAATGGCCGTATTTAATTTTCCCGCCAAAATATTCGGCGCTAAGCAAATGGCCGTTCTGTTTATATTTAAAAACAGTTTGATCTGATGTTTCTCCGTTCTCAGTATTGCTAACCGCCCTGAAAATTCTGTCGTTGTAGTTTATCATAAAGCCATAAAACTAGCAATCTCTTGAGCAATAAAAAAAAATATTTATATCATCAGGCCAGCCAAATTTTTTCTCCTCTTTTTACACAAAAAAATAAAAACTTTATTTGTAATCTTTAAACGCATATTTTCCGTGTATAAACGTTTATAATCGACTATAAATATTTAGATTCCGACTGAAGTCTCCTCCTGTATGCAATTTTGTGTTGTCGGTTGCCGCGGTGGCAGCTGTTCGTTAAAAGATTAGAAACTTAAATTTTACTGAACTGGCTATTAAAGACACGGGTGCAAAAAAAGCATTTTAATGATGGCGTTCGCTATAGCATCATGTAGGTAATACATAATGCTATTTTATTACAGTTTTACAGATAAACCCGTATAAAAATTAATGCCAGCTGCCGGGTTAAAATATCTGCCGTTCGCAGCATTTAAGTCGTTGCCTAAACTGTAATTTACATTGAGGAGGTTATTTACTCCGCCGAACAATTCTAAATGAGTTTTAGCTATCCTTAAGTTTCTGATACCTGCTTTGGCTTCTACCAGATGATACCGTTTGGCAAATACCGTATTGGCATCGTTTAATGGGATGCTGGAGGTGTAATTATGTTGCACAAAGAGGTAAAAATCTTTTGGAAAGTTAAATTCGAGACTATTTACCACAGTGTGTGCTGGTACCCCTGTGAGTTTATTGCCGCTGTAAACCGAAGTGCCGTTGATAAAATTTTCAAACCTGAAATGGCTGTAGGTGTAATTGCTTCTCAACTGTAAACCGGTCAGGAAAGAATGCTGGTTTTTAACGATCCAGATGGTTGTTTCGAGCTCAAGCCCCTGTTGTTTAGTGCCGCCTGCGTTAATAAAATATTCTGCATCATTCTGATTTAGCCTTCTAACAATTGCATCTTGTAAACGATAGCCGAAAATATTACTATTAATATAAATACGGTTGTTTTTTGTTTTGTAACGGAGGCCAAGCTCATAGTTCCAGCCTCGTTCGGCCTGCAAGTCGTTATTGATATTATTGTCTGAGGAACGTACTTCAGCAATAGTAGGCGGAGAATAGCCTCTGCTGACAGAAGCCCTGGCCGAGAGGTTTTGGCTGATCAGATAAGATAATGCCACTTTAGGCATAAACTGTGGGGCAAATTTCCGACTTTTAGTAGCGATGGTTAAAGGGAAATAACTTTCATAGTTGTAATTGAAGAAATTTAAACTGGAAGCAAGCTCAACTAATAATTTATTGTTGAAATCGAAATTTAAGCGGAGGTAAGCAAAGTCCTGATTCGCTTTTAGGCGATCGGAAGCTAGCATGGCTGCTGGTTCCCCGGCATTATTGTTGAAGTTTTTAATTTGGCTTTTTGTTCCAGAACTTTCTACACCTATTTGTACACCAAATTTGAAGCCTTCCTTTTCTGCATCATAAGCTAAAAATGTCCTCAGCCCAAGGGTGCTTTCATAACGTTGCTCGTAGTTGGTAATAAAAGGATTTTTAAAATCAGTATAGGTGGTGAATAATGCAATTACGTGTTTTAAATGCGAATTAATTTGATAGGAATTAGAAAGTCCTCCAAAAGCAGTTTTGTTATAAATAGCTGCTTGCTGTGTAATAGCGCCGGGTAGAGTAGGGGTTGCCGGCCTGGCCAGTTTAGGGTCCTGTTCCAATTGCGCGGAAGTTAAGCCTCCCGGTGTTTTGTAATTAAGATCGCTGTAAAAAATAAATGCTTTTAAACTACCAAAAGGGTTATAATTCCACTGTTGTTGCATTTGAATATACTTGCGGTTTAATGCACTATTCTGACGAAAACCTGTGCTTTTTTGATATCCTTCGCTAATACTAAAACTGTAATTTTTAAACTGTCGTTTAATTGAAGCTGTTTGGTGAAAAAGGCCGTAAGATCCTGCTTGTACAACGGCATAGATTTCGTTACTATTAATGTTTGAAGGGGTAATCAGTATAGCGCCTCCCGTACTTGCACCAAATATGCTGGCCTCCGGACCTTTGTAAATTTCCAGATTACCTACTGCAACTACATCGAGTGCATTTAAATAAGTATTGCCGCCTGCATCGGTTAATGGAAAATCGTCTACATAAATTTTGATATTGCGAATCCCAAATGGTGAGCGAAGTAAACTTCCTCGGAGCGACAGGCGGTAACTACCAGGCGAGCGTTCTTCCATGCGTACACCAGTAACCGTGTTTAAGGTGCTTACCAGCGAATTGCCAGACTGGTTTTTAATCTGGTTGCTATCAACAAGGCTTACGGCTGATACAGATCGTAGTAAAGGTTGGTGGTTGTAATATCCTTTAACAGTTATTTCTTCTAACTTTTTGGTTGAATCGGGTTTTAGGGTTTGCGCAAGGCTGGTAAAAGAAATTAAACTTAGCAATAAGATAAGGTTCGGTTTCAATGAAATTGGTGCTTGAAGGTTTAGCCATACATTGGCCAATAAATTTACAGGTTATTCTATCAAAATATAAGTTTATCAGGTATTTTGTGACTGGAACAAGTTTAAAGTGATCAATAAACAATAAAGGAAAGTACCATTAGGCACTTTCCCTGAGAGCGTATATATTTATTTAGATATGGTTTATGTGGATGGCTAACTAATCTGATTACTGAATTGATCTGATTGAAAGATCGTTAGCTGGTATTTTGAATTTTACAATAGTGATCTAAGAGGTTATGTAAATGATTAGTTAAACTAAATTAGAGCATTGTAACCAAATATTTAGTTAATGAAATGTTAAAATGTTTTCTGTAGCTTAAATTGTTGAAATATAACAGATTACTTAACCAGGTTTTCGAGTAATTTTTTTTCAATCTCTTTGTTGTTGAGCAATAAGGCTGAAAACTGAGGATCGGATTTTACCAGAAGGAATTTTCCGGTAGGGAGGATAATGGCCGAAGTGCCGCAGGTAGTTACCTCATTAAAAAACATCTTTTTTAGAAATCCTGAATCAGTTTCTATTTCCAACCCTTTTGATTTTACCTGACTGAAGTTTTTGCCAACCTGGCGATATTGGTATATGGCAACTTTTGGACGGGCCTGTGCTTTTTCGATAATATTTTTCTGAAATGTCCATCTCACATTGTTCAAAAAATCGGCATTCTGATAATTTAAATCTCTCCAGCAATCATCGTTATTAAAATCGTACTTAATGATAATGGTATCTTTTAGGACAACGCGCTGGTTTTCTTTGAGATAAAGATGTAACGAATCTACCTGGGTATCGGTTAACGATCCGGCTTCGTAACGTTTGCTTTCATCTACATACAATTTAGGCGAGCAGCTGTAAATAAACAGCGAAAGTAGGAGCAAAGCGAAAAACAATGCACTAAATTTTTGATTTTTTTTCATTTGTGTGTGTTAATCTAAAATTCTATAGCCTATTGCTACCAATTGAGTATGAGATTCCGGATAGATTAAATTTATAACTAAAACATTAAGTGCTTGCTATCGCCATAAAATTTTTACACTAACCTTTTTATGTTTTTTCGTCGCTTTTTTCATTTTCGATTAGGTAGCCTTTAACTTAAAATAAGATTAGTACCCTTAATTAACTATATTGATCTTTTGACGCGGAATCTTTTTTTTATTTAAAAAGAGCAAATACTAACACAATTATATGCTTTTTTGAGGTCATAAATAACAATACGGTGTTCCTTAATTCAGCTGATTATTTTATCTTTAGGCGATTTTAAAAAGATTGGTTTACAAATCTGTCAAACCAGTCGGATATTTAACCTTAATAAGCAAAATCAATATAAACATGTCAAATACATCAAAAATTATCTACACCAAAACCGATGAGGCGCCAATGTTGGCAACCTACTCACTTTTACCTATTGTACAAGCTTTTACCGCATCAGCAGGTATTGATGTAGAAACCAGAGATATTTCTTTAGCAGGAAGAATTTTGGCGAACTTTCCTGAGTATTTAAAAGACGACCAAAAAATTGGTGATGCTTTAGCAGAGCTTGGTGCATTGGCAACCACTCCGGAAGCAAATATTATTAAATTACCAAATATTTCTGCCTCTATCCCACAATTAGTAGGTGCTATTACTGAGTTACAGGCACAAGGTTTTGCCTTGCCAAACTATCCTGATAATGCACAGAGCGAAGAAGAAAAAGCAATTAAAGCTAAATATGCAAAAGTTTTAGGTTCGGCCGTTAACCCGGTTTTACGCGAAGGCAACTCTGATCGTAGAGCACCTAAGGCAGTTAAAAACTATGCAAAGCAAAACCCTCATTCGATGGGTAAATGGTCGGCCGATTCTAAAACAAGAGTAGCCAGCATGACTGAAGGTGATTTTTACGGCTCAGAAAAATCGGTAACAATCGAAGCTGCCAGCCAGTTTAAAATTGAATTTGTAGGCGCTGATGGGGCGGTTACCGAATTAAAAGGTTTATCGCCATTAAAAGCTGGTGAGGTGATTGATAGCTCTGCTTTGAGTTTATCAGCCTTGAAAGCTTTTGTAGCCAAAGAAATTGCCGAAGCTAAAGCTGCTGGTGTGTTATTATCGGCTCACTTAAAGGCAACCATGATGAAGGTTTCTGACCCGATTATTTTTGGCGCCATTGTTGAAGTTTACTTTGCCGATGTTTTTGCTAAATATGCTGATTTATTTAAAGAACTTAACGTTGATACTCGCAACGGTTTAGGCGATGTATATGCCAAAATTGCTGGTAATGCTAAACAGGCTGAAGTAGAAGCTGCATTGACGCAAGCGATTGAAAATGGTCCGGCTTTAGCCATGGTAAACTCTGATAAAGGCATTACCAACCTACACGTACCGAGTGATGTAATTGTGGATGCTTCGATGCCAGCCATGATCCGTACTTCGGGCCAGATGTGGAATAAAGAAGGCAAATCGCAAGATACTATTGCTTTAATTCCAGATCGTTGTTATGCAGGTGTTTATACTGCAACAATTGATGACTGTAAAGCGCATGGTGCTTTTGATGTAACTACTATGGGGTCGGTACCTAATGTTGGTTTAATGGCACAAAAAGCAGAAGAATACGGATCTCACGATAAAACTTTCCAGGCTACTGCAAGCGGAATAATCCGTGTAACTGATGCCGATGGTAAAGTATTTTTCGATCAGCAGGTAGAAAAAGGCGATATCTTCCGCATGTGCCAGACTAAAGATGCCCCAATTCAAGACTGGGTTAAATTAGCGGTTACGCGGGCCCGTTTATCTGAAACACCAGCTGTTTTCTGGTTAGATGAAAAAAGAGCACACGACAGGGAGATTATTGCTAAAGTAAATACCTATTTAAAAAACTACGATACCACTGGTTTGGATATCCGCATTTTAGCGCCGGTTGAAGCTACTAAATTTACTTTAGAGCGTATCCGCAAAGGTGAAGACACCATTTCGGTTACTGGTAACGTATTGCGCGATTATTTAACTGATCTTTTCCCGATTTTAGAACTGGGTACTTCGGCCAAAATGCTTTCTATCGTTCCGTTAATGAATGGTGGTGGTTTATTCGAAACCGGTGCCGGTGGTTCTGCTCCTAAACACATTGAGCAGTTTATTGAAGAAGGTTACCTGCGCTGGGATTCGTTGGGTGAATTTTTAGCGCTTCAGGCTTCTTTAGAGCACTTATCGCAAACGCAAAATAATACGAAAGCACAAATCTTAGCTGATGCTTTGGATGAAGCAAATGCTAAATTCCTGGCAACTGATAAATCACCTGGTAGAAAACTGGGTACCATTGATAACCGTGGTTCGCATTTCTATTTAGCTTTATATTGGGCTGAAGCTTTGGCTGCGCAAACTAAAGATGCTGATTTGCAAGCCAGATTTGCACCATTGGCAAAAGCCTTAACTGAAAACGAAGCTAAAATCAACGAAGAGTTGATCGGCTCGCAAGGCAAACCACAAAACATTGGCGGTTACTATAACCCGAATGATGAACTGGCCAGCAAAGCCATGCGTCCTAGCGAAACATTAAATGCTGCTTTAGCATCGTTATAGGCATTATTAACATTTAGAAGAAGCGCCCCGATATTATTATTGGGGCGCTTTTGTTTTAAAGCTGCAGTAATAAAGTATCTCAGCTTTACCCAAATAATTTTAAGATTGTGCTTGCATTAACAAACCTTATTCCTATCATTTTGTTATATTCATATTAAATTATAGGAGACCCATCACATGGCAAATAATAAACCTTCACGCGATAAACTGCATAGTACTACCGAGCATGGTGGAATTAACAGGGAGAACTTATCATATAACGAAAGCAAGCAGAGTTATGAGCTTGATGTAAAAGGTACAGATGAAGATTACGATCACCCGATGGGTTATGAAACAGTAGCGGCCGGTGCCCGTGATGATGATTCTACCTACGATGAGGCCAATCCTTATGTAGGTGATGAATATGCACGCGATGAAGAAATTGCCAACGATGATCTGGAAGAACTGGGTATGCACGTAGATGAAGGACAAAGCGTAAAGCTAAGCCCTGAAGATAAAATTCTTGCCCGTACACCAGAAGATAGCCGCGATGATTTGGATGAGGAAGGTTATCCGGTTAACGATATGCCTCAAAAATAGTCAATAGCACACCATCGTGAGTATGGTGATTTGACGAAACAATCATATAAATGGAAAAGCAGGGTTACTTCAGTGTAGTCCTGCTTTTTGTTTGAATACAAACCTATTGAATGAATTGTTCGATATGTTGTTTCCAGATGTTCCTATTGTTGACTACAAATTTTTCAATTGCACCGTCTTTTAACGTAAGCTGCAACCCATTTTTAACTATTCCCAGCGGACTAAAAAATGAAACTTCATTTATATTATCGATTTGAATAGAAAGGGTATGGTTCTGGATATTTAAACTATGGGATTTAAATACTAAACGATCGTTTAGCAAGTACAACTTTCCTCCTACAGCCTCCCGTTTTATAAAATGATTTGAAGCACCTGCGTAAACGATATCAGTTTCGTTAACTCCCTCTAATTTTGTCTGATCATTTACTTTTTTCGATTTTGAAAAAAAGTAAAGCATTAATCCCATGAACAATCCGAATATTAGTCCACTAATGGGGGCCATTATTAATGCGGCATGTAAGTCGTAAAGGAAGGTTGATGCAATGCCAAAAAAGAAGCAAAAAAACAGACCAGCCAATAAGCCTATCTTTATAAAAGCTTTGGTGTCAGGTTTTTTTTCGTAATT
The DNA here is from genome assembly GCF_003852395.1 of Pedobacter sp. KBW01. Lineage (NCBI taxonomy): Bacteria > Pseudomonadati > Bacteroidota > Sphingobacteriia > Sphingobacteriales > Sphingobacteriaceae > Pedobacter > Pedobacter sp. KBW01. The sequence goes on along the minus strand of NZ_QAJQ01000014.1, from coordinate 166,766 downwards.
CATGTTAAGGGTTAATATCTAAATTAAACCTCCTGCGCAACTCATCTAGTTTTGGATTTTTATTGACCAGGTAATCGTATTTTTCGCGGTTACCGTACAACCTGTTTTCCAGTTTGCGTTCTACTTGTTTGTATGTAACCAAAATCCCGAAATTTCTAAGCTCGTTTCTTAAATAATTTAAAAGTTCAACAGATTCCTGCTGGATCAGGTGCTCCTGGGTTTTACTTTCTACTGAGATTTCAATCAGCTCAGGCTTTAAAAGTACCGGAGCAAAATTATTCAGAATCGTAAACAGGTTAATTTTATCGGCGGCTTTAAGAATCTGTATGTAATTGTTCCATACTTCCAGCAAACGGTCGTAGCTAAACATTTCCCGTGCTTCGCCGGTTATGGCTTTTGGCTTACCATCATCGTCTGCATCTGCTATACGTTCAAAATCATTTAAAGAGGGAATTAAGGTACCGGCCGCGCTGGGCTTCGGAATATTAATGCTGATGGAAGTAGCCGTAGGCATGCTAGTTGCCCTTGGTGTTTCGCTGGGTTTATTTAAAGGTATGCTGGCTGGAACTTCAGCCTTAGGGATATTTACCGTTGCCGGAGCAGCACTTTCACTTACAGTTTTCGGCTGTATGCTTTCTGCTTGTGCCGCTTTTTCAGCTACGACATTAGTTTTTTTTTTATCCTGATCTTGGTCAGTTGCTGTGTTACTAGGGTTTAAGGGTTGTTGTGCTAAATTGACGACCGACCGGATATGGCACATTTTAATTAATGCCAGCTCTACCTGTAAACGTTGGTTTTTAGAGTTTTTATAATTTAAATCGCAGGTATTGGCCAGATTTAAAGCTGTTAACAGAAACGACAATTCTGTTTGCCTGCACTGATCTAAGTATTTTTGTTTGATGTTTTCGCTAACCTCTAAAAGTTTAATGGTAGCATTATCTTTACCCACTAGCAAATTACGGAAATGGCTGGCTAAACCGTTGATAAAATTATTGCCATCGAAACCATTGTTCAATATTTCATCAAACAAAAGCAGTGTTTGGCTAACTTCGGCAGCGGTTAAAAAAGAGGTAAGTTTAAAAAAGTAATCGTAATCTAAAATGTTAAGGTTGTCGATTACCGCTTTATAAGTGATGTTCTTATTGGCATAACTGGCAATCTGATCGAACATCGAAAGGGCATCACGTAAACCACCATCAGCTTTTTGTGCAATAATATGTAAACCATCACTTTCAAAAGCAATGTTTTCGCGATTTGCAATGGTTGATAAGTGATTGGCAATATCTTCTACCTGGATCCTATTGAAATCGAAAATCTGACAACGTGATAAAATAGTTGGCAGGATTTTGTGTTTCTCGGTAGTAGCCAGAATAAAAATAGCATACGAAGGCGGTTCCTCCAAAGTTTTCAGAAAGGCATTAAATGCACTTTGCGATAACATGTGAACCTCATCAATGATATAGATCTTATATTTTCCGGCTTGTGGCGGTATGCGCACCTGCTCAATTAAACTACGGATATCATCAACCGAGTTGTTTGATGCCGCATCGAGCTCATGCACATTAAAAGAATGTCCGTTCTGGAAAGAAAGGCAGTTGTCGCAAGTACCACAGGCTTCCATTTCCGCTGTAGGGTTAGTACAGTTAATGGTTTTGGCGAGAATACGTGCACAAGTGGTTTTACCCACACCACGCGGACCGCAAAATAAAAATGCCTGTGCCAGTTGGTTGTTTTTGATGGCGTTTTTTAAAGTACCCGTAATGTGCTGCTGGCCAACTACGGTTTCGAACGTGGCTGGGCGGTATTTACGGGCAGAAACGATAAAATTTTCCATCGGCACGAAAATAGGAATTTTTTATGAGTTGAAATGTGGGCTAACTGGAATGTGGAAAAGTTATAAAACGTAAGATTGGAATAAGATAAAAGCTGAATGACCAAATTAAACTGTTATTGGTGATAATTGTAAAATAGTTTATAGCTTTCTTCGAACGACTCAAAACTGCCAAAAACCTGCGCTATGGCTTTTTCTGTGTCGTAGCCCTGGTTGGTAAGCCTGATGATTTTTTTTAAAATCTCGGTTCTTTTACCTTTAACGAAAAAATAAATAATACTATAAGCAGTGTTGTAATTATCGCGAACCTCGTGCCCATAAAATGAACCGCCATAAATATTGAAAAACTTTTTTAACCGCTCGCTGTCTTTTAAATCTATACCTGCTTTTATGCTTTTAATACGCATGCTCTGTGGGTAAGCATATAAATTGCCTTCGCTGTCAAAATCGAGTGTTTCGAAAAATTCGGCAAGTCCTTCGTTTAACCATCTGGGCGATTTTTTAAAATTAAACTGAAAAATACTGTGGCTGGCTTCGTGCAGGGCAACCGATATAAAATCACGGTTCTTGTAAACAAAGGCCTCATTAATGGCATCGATATAAAAGCCATCGCTGCTGGCAGGTACATTGTATTTTTTCTGTTCTAAGCGGTAATCTTTACTCTTTCCATAGAGGTTTATTTTTACCGGCGCAGTAGTGTTCTCGTGGGTTTCGAAAATTTCATTGCAGAACATGCGCTCGTAGGCAATCAGCTTCTCTATTTTCTTTTGCTCGGTATCGCTTATTTTGCAGTTTACCTGGTTAATCTCTATATATTGGGCAAAGGAGGCGAGACTGATCAAATTAACCAATAAAAATAGAAAACGTTTTTTCATGTTGCAATATACCTTCTTTAAACAGCGTTTTTGATTTATTTCATAATCGCTTTCAGTTCGTGCCTGTATTCAGATGCACTTTTACCCGTAAATTCTTTAAACAACTTATTAAAGTGACTAAAATTGTTAAAACCACTTTCGTAGGCAATATTGGCTATGCTTACCGGTTTTTCTGCCAATAACTTGGAAGCGTGCACCACACGGTACTCGTTTACAAAATGGGTAAAAGTTTTTTTTGTAATTTTTTTAAAATACCGGCAAAATGACGGGACAGTCATGCTCGACATTTCTGCAATATCGTGCAAACTGATGGGTTCCTGAAAATGGTCTTTCACAAAGTTGAAGATCATGTTAATGCGGTCGTTATCCTGTACCTGCATTTCCATCGAAAAGCCCCGGGCATTTAAAATTTTATAGTCCTTTGCGTTTTCGAGCACTTTTAATACATATAATAAGGATAGCAAGCGTTCAAAAGGAGGCTGGTCATCCATCATTTCTATTTTATCGCCCACAAGGGCTTTGGTTTCATTACCAAATGCAATACCACCCTTTGCTTTATCAAATAATTCCTGAATACCTTTAGTTTCCTGAAGGCCTAAAAAACCGGAGCCCAAAAACTCGGGCTTCATCTGGATTACGGTTTCGTTTTTATTGCCTGTATTGGTATCGGTGAAACCGCAATGAGGCAAATTACTGCCAATTAAAATCAAATCACCTTCGGTGTAGTAAGAAACATGACTGCCGATTTGCCTTTTGCCCGTACCACCGTTTACAAAAACCATTTCAATTTCGGGATGATAGTGCCACAAATGGGCCATGTTGTTTTCATTAGCGATGTATTTCGAGTAATAAAAAGAACTCCCGAAAGAAGGTTCGACAACTTCAAAACTTGGTTTCATGCTGATCAATTTTATTTACTAAAATACATCAAAAATATGCTGAATTATGTGTTTTACGAAAATATGACTGAATTGGGGGTAATATAGCATAGATATAGGCCAATATGCAATCGTCTAAACATTAATGCTATATCTACCTTAGTACCATCATATAGTAATTAACTCTTTAAAATATTTGGTTATGAAAAAGTTCTTAAAAATCGGTTTAATAGCAGCGTTATTTTTTACTGCTACGGGTGTACACGCTAACGATGATGATTTTACTTTAAAAGTAAAAGGTGAAAAGGAAAAGTTTATCCGTTTTTCTGCAGACAAAGCAGAAGATCTAAATTTATCATTGGTAGGTGCCGATGATGAAGTATTGTTCGAAGAAAGCATTCATGCTTCTGCAACAACAAGTAAAGTATATGATTTAAATGCACTTCCTGATGGGAAATATGTGCTAAAAGTAGAATCGGAATCTAAACTTGCAAAATATAATGTAGTAATTGAAAATGGTGAGGCAATTGTTTCTGAGCCAAAAATTGCAAATGTATTTAAACCGGTTTATACTAAAACAGACGATCTAGTTACGCTTAGCTTAAACAACCTGGATAAAAGCCCAATCGAAGTAAAAGTTTACAACGAATACAACGACGAGGTTTATGCAGAATCATTTAAAGATAAAGCTCAGTTAACTAAAAAGTTCAATATCAGCAAAACAGATTCAAGATCGTTAACTTTCGTAGTAAAGTTTAAAGATGAGAGTTTTGTTAAAACGATCGAAACTTACTAAAAACTAACAGCTAATTGATTAGGGAGATTGTCGGATAGATAATCTCCTTTTTTTTAGCCCGGCCTTTTCCAGGACCCTTTGTCATCAAGAATTTTTAAGTAACTCTTATAGGGCTCCTTGGTGTGATAAAGTTGATACAGCTGATCGGTTAGGGCTGTGAGAAAGTTGAAGAAAATGGAGAAGTCTTCTTGCGAGTTGTAAAGCCCACCCCACTCATTCAATATTAAACTTAATATTCTTTCATCTCTGGTGGTGATCGAAAATTCAAGATTAGGTGAATCAGCATCCGTTTTTTTGTAATAGTCGTGCTGTAGTCCACCCAATTGTCCTATTTCCCTCACAGGTACCTGAATGGAATGTATTTCAGAAAACAGGACGGTTCCAAAACTAGCACTATTAAAGCCTTCTTTGCTTAGAGAAATAGTTTCTGTCGACTGTCTTTCGGAGGCTGCTTTAAACAATTTGTAAATGGCTATTAATGTTAATGGTAAGTAAATTAGCAATAGCCAAGCTGGGAAAATCGGGTGCGAATTTGGTAATAAAACTAGAGTGGTACCAGTTAGTGTAACAGTGAGCAAGGCAGCAAAAAACCAAAGCAGTATAGCTGGAGTTTTTTTGCTGTTGTTAAAACGGAAACGATAGTTTTTCATAAAATAAAATTCGACATAATTTTTTGATTCCTTTATCCGAATTAACGTATGACAGTTTTATTTAGCCTGCATCTTTAGATTTAATAGCATTTGATGAAGGCCTGAAAGGTGTCTTATTACCCATCTTCAATAGTTTCTTTACATATTACTTCGTAAAATAAGATGATTTTTCGCGGTGCTATAGGGGCACATTCATACAGTACCTCATATATTCTGATTAATCGTTTGATTTTAAGAAATATATTGTTACTTTTGCATCCCCGTAATATACCTCGGGATTAAAAAAATTAAAAACATAATTTATAACAATGAATCAGTACGAAACTGTTATCGTTCTAACCCCGTTGTTATCTGAAGAAGCTGCGAAAGAGGCATTAGCTAAATTCAAAGCGATTCTTACTGATAACGGTGCCGAAATTATCCAGGAGGATAATTGGGGTTTGAGAAAATTAGCGTATCCAATTGACAAAAAGTCAAATGGTTTCTTCAACTTAACTGAATACAAAGCTTCAGGTGATTTGATCGCAAAATTAGAGCTTCAATTAAAACGCGATGAGCGTGTGTTACGTTTCTTAACTATCCGTTTAGACAAACACGCTGTTGCTTACAATGAGAAAAAGCGTAGTGGTGCTTTTAACAAAAAAACTAAGGAGGTTGCAGCGTAATGGCAAGAGAACAAATTCAATACGTAACTGCCCCTAAAGTAGAGGATAACCGTAAAAAATATTGCCGTTTCAAGAAAAACGGAATTAAATATATCGATTACAAGGATGCAAACTTCTTGTTGAAATTCATTAACGATCAAGGTAAATTATTACCACGCCGTTTAACTGGTACTTCGTTAAAATTCCAACGTAAAGTGGCTCAGGCTGTAAAACGTGCCCGTCACATCGGTTTGTTACCTTTCGTTGCTGATCAATTAAAATAGGAGGCTAGAGATATGGAAATTATTTTAAAACAAGATATTAAAGGCCTTGGTGAGAAAGATGATGTAGTTACAGTAAAGCCAGGTTTTGGCCGTAACTATTTAATCCCTCAAGGATTTGCTGCATTGGCTACTTCTTCTGCTAAAAAAGTATTAGCAGAAAACTTAAAGCAAGCTGCTTTTAAACAAGATAAAATTAAGAAAGATGCTGAAGGTGTTGCTGAGCGTTTAACTGCTGTTAAACTTTCAATCGGTGCTAAAGCTGGCGAAAGCGGAAAAATCTTCGGAGCGGTTAACACCATCCAGATTGCTGAAGCATTAAAAGCTCAAGGCTTTGATGTAGACCGTCGTCGTATTACTTTCGAAACTGAACCTAAATTTGTTGGCGAATATGTTGCTAACTTAAACTTACACAAAGAAGTTAAAGTTCAAGTTCCTTTCGAAGTAGTTGCTGAATAAGCATTCTTTAAAGAATCATAAAAAAAAGGCTTTTGNNCAAAAGCCTTTTTTTTATGAATAGATGTGAGATTTGAGGAATGCCAACGCGTGCTAAATCTTTAATCTCAAATCTCAGATTTTCCTATCCCTTCGGGGTTGTTGGCCTTATTTCTACCTTACTTGGCAAGGTTCTGGCTGGCATGGACAATAAATCTACCAGGAGCTTGCCCATATCTTCAGGCTGTATTTTCCAGGAATCGGCCTCCGCATCGGGGTTGTGGTCGTTAAAATGACTGGCTACCGAACCCGGCATAATGGTGCTTACCTTAACGCCGTATTTTCTTAAATCTAACATTACTGCCTGTGTAAAGCCGGTTAAACCAAATTTACTGGCATTGTAAGCCGAACCGCCTGCAAAGAAGTTAGTGCCTGCCAAACTCGAAATGGTGAAAATATGCCCCTGTGTTTTTTTGATTTCCTCTACACTGGCTTTAATACTGTAAAAAACACCGGTTAAGTTGGTATCAATAATTTCGTTCCATAAATTGATGTCCAGTTCATCAATGGGAGCGAAGTGTCCCACACCTGCGTTGGCAATCAGTACATCCAGCCGCCCCCATTTCTGAATAATCAGGCTTACTGCTTCCTGTTGCGATTTAAAGTCTTTAACATCGGCTTCAATAGCCAATATATCGCCATGAGCTACTAAACTGGATGCCGCCTTATTGGCTGCGTCAATTGTTCTGCTGGTTATGGCTACTTTATAACCGTCTTTTAAAAGGGCTTCGGCAATACCGAGCCCAATTCCTTTACTTCCTCCTGTAATTAATGCAACTTTCATGTTCTCTTAACGTATATCTCTCAAAAATGTTTACTTAGATTTTGTGGTGGCAGGTATCGGGAGCTGTATGATTTCGATATCTTTAAAATCAACTGGTTGCCCTTCGCTTTGCAGGGCGATAAAACCTGATTTAAGTGCTTTACCGTCTATCTTAATTTTGGGGTCGAAGCGGTTAGCTACGCCTCCGCCAATCTGGGGTTTGCTGTATTGCAGAACGGTATCGCCGTTAATGATGTGGGTAACCAGCGAATCGCCCAATACAATCAGCTCTGCCGATACCCACTGGTCGCCATCGTAAGTTTTTGATCTCGAATCTAAACAATGACCAGCGAACATTTTGCCGTTATAAAAAATTTCAGTGCCTGGTGAACACATGTTGCCGGTAGGGCGTGGCCTGCCATCGCTCAAACCACCTAAAAACTGCATTTCAATTGAAATTGGCCAATCCTGTTCTTTAGGCATTGTTTTTGGATCCTGCGAATGGAACATCACACCGCTATTGCGCAAGGTATAACTGGGTGCACCTTTTTGCAGCTCACCAACCATGCGGTATTTTAATTTTAAATGATAGTATGAAAAAGGTGTTTTATAGTAAAGGTGGCCAAACTGATCGTTAAAATCGCCGTACTGATCGTAACGCACTTTAATAATGCCATCTTCTACGCGGAAAGTATTCCCGAAGTTTACATTGTAATCATGGTGGTGGATTTTAACGTTCCAGTCTTTAATGTCTTTCCCATTGAAAAGTGAAGTCCACTTGCCATTGCTGGTGCTTGTGTTTTTTGTGGTGCTGCAACCCCATAAAAGAGTCAGCATAAAAAAAAGGTATCCGAGTTTCTTCATCTGTGTAAATTTGAATCCAAAATACATAAAATCGGGTCATTTAATTTTATTCCAGTATTTAATTTACAAATGAGAAGATGATTAATAAATCTTTCCGCTTACATTTTCCTTTTCCATACCTTTAATTACCTTTGCGCTATGGCGAAAACCCGGACAACCAAAACGAAAAGTAAAGCAAAACACCCGCTTTTAAAGAAGATTACCAACATTGCATCGAAGGTGTTTTTATACTTTTTGCTGGTTTCTGTTCTTTGGGTCATTGCACTTCGCTTTATTAACCCACCCATCACCTTGCTGATGGTTTTACGCAACATTGAGCGTAAAGCTGATGGAAAGCCTTTTAAAACCGAAAAAAAATGGGTTGATTTCGATGAGATTTCGGATAATATGAAACGTGCAGCGGTATCGGCCGAAGATCAGTTATTTTTAAAACATATCGGCTTTGATATGAAAGCAATCGAAAAAGCTTTTGCCAGTAATGCAAAAGGTAAAAAAGTAAAAGGAGGGAGTACCATTTCGCAACAGACAGCTAAAAATGTATTCCTGTGGCCAGGTCGTTCTTGGATTAGAAAAGGGTTTGAAGCTTATTTTACACTATTAATTGAATTGTTCTGGAGCAAAGAACGCATCTTAGAGGTTTACCTCAATGTAATCGAAATGGGTGATGGCGTTTACGGCGCTGAGGCTGCTGCACAAGAATATTATGGCAAATCGTGCACTAAATTAACCAAAAAACAAGCTGCCTTGATTGCTGCATGCTTTCCTAACCCTTTGCGTTGGACACCCAAAAATGCAACTCCTTACATCAGGCATCGCCAGTATCTGATATTAAGAAATATGAATAGGCTGGGGCCGCTTGATTTCTAAAATGTAAGATGTGAAATATAATATGGATAATCGAAATGCAGTTTTCTTCCATCATCCATTATACATCATTTAATCATGATCCTTATTCCATCGGATTTTGATGCCGCCTTTTTCATCGTCTACTGCTTTTAGGTGCAGCACTATACCGCGCATACGGGCTTCTCTTTTTTCCTGTCTGGTTAGGTTTTCATCTCCTTTAGGGTTTCTAAGCGGAATATCCATGGCTACATTTGTTCCCGAACCTAAAGCATATGTTCCTTTTACGTTAAAGTTTAATGCACTCGAGCTTATCTGCATTGGGCTGATTTCTACTTTATCGCCGTTGATGTTTAAGGTGCCATCCAGGTTTTTAATTTCTACATTAGATAAATTACGGTTGGCAAAGGCGAATTTGCCTACTTTGACCATCGGCTCGAAATTAACGAGCGCAGCATTATTGAGGTTAAAAACGACCTTACCATTGATAGAGCGGGGCAATATTTTGCCGGTATGCGATATGCGGCCGGAGATATTTACCAAAGAAGATAAGTAGCCTTTAAGGTTTTTATTCGTAATGGTGTTTTGCCCGAAATTATCAAAAGAGTAAAAGAAATCTTTAACACTTACATGGCTGATTTTGGAGTTAATTTTAAAGCTGTTTGAAGCTGCCTGCTGAATGATATTCCCATCCAAGGATAATTGACCTCCGGCATGAGCCACACTGATTTTATTGAAGAAAATGCCACCTCCCCGAAGCGATATGTCGGCATCGAGGTTTTTAGCCATAAACTTCTCATAAATAGCCTTATTAACCGTTAAGCGGATATTCATTTGCGAGAGCTCTAAAACATTACTCAACTCTTTAGAAACCACCTGTTTATTTCCGCTGGATTTTGTTTTTTTAGTTGTTCTGGGGCCCAAAAAAGGTAAAAACTCTTTTAAATATAGCTGTGGACTGGTCATCTTCAGGTTAACCAGTATTTTTTCGGGAGCGGTATAATACAAGTTAGCAAAATTAGCAATATTGCAGTTTACGTTGAGCTCGCTTTTGCCTAGCTGGAAGTGTCCGTTTTGTATAGATAAGTTGTTTTGGTTGAAATCGATATCTAATGCACTTTTTATCAGATGCAGGTTCCGTGGTATGTAAAGGATATCGGCATTAGCAATCCTGATTTTACCTGAAACCACTGGTTTGGTGAATTTGAAATTATCGATATCGGCTTGGCAATAAAGTTTTAAATCTGCTGTTCCGTTTTTAAATTCAAAGTCGTTTGTGCCTAATGAATTATTGAGGTTAGAAAGCGGAAACTGCGAAGTAACCAAGCCCGTGGCAATGGGGCGTGATAGATTATTAACCGTAAAAGTGTCGATTTTTAATGGTGCGTTGAAATATTTTGCAGTGAGTTTATGGAACTTGATGGAAGAGTTATCATCGCCAATAATGCCGCCAACTGTATCTCGATTGGTAAACGAACCATCAAAATTACAGGCTGTTAATCTACCTGCTGGGATTGAAACCACATTATCCCTTACGGTTATACCAACCTTAATCAGCGGGTCGCCATACTTTCCAGATCCATCATCAATAATATTCCCCCTGATGTTGATTGGTTTTTCAATGCCAAATTTTAACAATTTTGAAGAAATATTGGGTGCAAGAAGCAGGGCTACATCTCTGAATAAAATATCGTCAACGGCAATGCTAATGGCAAAAGCCGATTTATCCAGTTCTATTTTAGCACCGATTTTGAAGGGATGTCCGCCAATATTTAATATTTCAGGATCTAAAATTACCGCATCCAATGCTTTGCTGTAATGTGCAGAGAGTGTGCCATCTAAAGTTTTGTCTTTTAAAAAACTTCCTTTCCGGGTATTGAAAGCAAAGCTGTTTACCTTGGTTTTTAGCTTAATTTTGCCAGTCCAGCCGCTATCGGGGTATTCCATCCGGCCTTGTATCTGATCGATATTAAAGTTGAAGAGCTTGTGCCGCTTTTTGTTATCGAGTACCAGACTTACCCTATTAAAATCAATTTTCTTGACTTCAAGCGCCGATGATTTAGTGGATGTTTTTTTCTCGGCAGAAGGTTTACTTTTAAAAATACTGGTATTGCTGTAACCTGCAGAATCGGTATAGATATAAATAGCTGCATTGTTAATGGCAATCTGCTTAATGTTTACGTTGCCAACAATAAGCGAAAGTACATTTAGCGATACGTCAATATCCTGTGCTTTTAAAAGGTCGTGTTTGTGTTGTACCCATAAGCTATCTCTCAACAACACACCATTTAACGATACCGAAACTCCTGGAAAACTTTTCAGGAGGGTAGGCTCCATGCTGGTAGCCGTTATTTCGCCGTTTAAATTTTTGTTTAGTTGCGATAGGATAGAAGTAAGCACTTCTTTTTTATTGCGGCTAATGTAAAATGCACCAGCCAGCCAGGTTAAAATAACCAGCACAACCAGAGCAGCTAATATCTTTAAGGAAATTTTGAGCCAGCGTTTCATACACATTATTTTGATTTAACCAATATAATGCTTTTTGGCTGCTAATTGTTTGCCTGTAAACTAAAATTAACTAAAAATAGAGTTACAGGTTTTAAGAATTTTGATTAGCATTTGGGTTTATTCTCCCATTAGTTGTACTTATAAAAAGGTATATTAAGTACAGCATACCGCTATAGCTTTAAATATGTTTAAAGCAAGTGTGCAAAAACTGTAGAGTGCCAGCTATTTTTAAAGGGAACTTCCCATTTGCTCTCCAAATCTGCCAGTGTTTGCACCATGTTGTTAAAAACAATCGTTTCTGGTGTAATCTGCTTAATGTTTACCAATGTTTCGAAATCTTCCTTGCCCTGAACTTTCACCTCATCGTCAATGCGGTAAGCAATATTGAAACGATTAAAAAGATCAACGTGGTATTCGCTTTCGATCTCCTTAATTAACCTAACCGAGCTATCGATAGAGCATCCGGTAACACCGGCCTGGCTTTCATCAACAGTGAGGATAATAAAAAAGCCATAACGAATTTCTGCCTTTGCCAGCAATTCATTACCATGTGCTTTCCATTGGTTGGTAAAAGCTGCTAATTTATTCAGGATCTGGTTTTCTTCAATTGAAGAAAACTTGCGATCGCTTTGGTATATCCAAACTCTTGATTGTGGAGAAAAACTCATATACAAATTTATGATTTTAATTAATTTGGTGTGTTTAAAACGCTAGCCATATGAAAAAGTTTACACTTTGCTTGAAAATGTCGCTTGTTTCGGCGCTTTGTGTGTTTTTTTATGCTTTTTCCAATCCCGATCCCTTAGAACAATGTGCTGGTTTTCTACAAAAAACCTTCTCCGACCATTACGATGTTGCACAGGAAAGTAACCAGATTAAGCGTTATGAACTAAATGTTACTAACAATGGCTTTTGTCGTTACAAGCGATACTTTAATAACGGAAAAACGGAGTATTTCGCATTTAAGTTATCGAAATTTAAAGATATGGATTATTATGGTAATACCGTATCGGGTAAACTCTATCTATATACCAAGGGTGATGATGTAATTGTACAGACCTATAAAGATAAAGGGGGAGATGTAGATTCGATGGCAACACAAATTATTATCCCGCTCAAAAATATGGAGGCTGAAGATTTAAACCAGATTCGTGATAATTTAGAGCAGATTGTTAAAATACCGGCGCAGCCAGCTAAGGATGCGGTGAAGCTTGGGGATTAGTATTTATCATTTCTGCACAGCGAGATCGTTCTGCATAAGCTTTAAGATTCCCAGTCAAGCTGGGAATGACGACCCGTCATATAATTCTGCTGCCAGGATATTCCTTTCAATAAAAAGTAAGTCTTAGCGGTGTGCCAAGACTTACTTTTCTTTAATGAATTATATGGTTAATTCAAAGGTTAGAGGCCATTCGCTCTTGCGGTAATTTCTGCAATATCCAATACCTTAACTTCCTGTTCTTTATCTTTCAACTTAATCCCATCGCTTAACATGGTCATGCAAAAAGGGCAGCCTGCAGCTATCACCTGAGGATTGGTTTGTAAGGCTTCGTCAACACGTTCTACGTTAATATCTTTATTGCCTTTTTCGGGTTCTTTAAACATTTGTGCTCCGCCGGCTCCGCAACATAAACCATTGCTTTTGCAGCGTTTCATTTCTACCAGCTGGGCATCTAAAACTTCGAGTGCTTTTCGTGGCGCTTCATAAATGCCATTGGCACGGCCCAGGTAACAAGGATCGTGGTAGGTAATTTTTTTACCCTTAAAACTTTCGCCACCTTCAGCTTTCAGTTTCCCTTCGCTAATTAAATCCTGAATCAACTGTGTATGGTGGATAACCTCGTAGGTTCCGCCCAGGCCTGGATATTCGTTTTTGATAGTATTAAAGCAGTGCGGACAGCCAGTTACGATTTTTTTAATATTGTAGGCATTCAAAACCTCAATATTGGTCATGGCCTGCATCTGGAATAAAAACTCGTTACCTGCACGCTTTGCCGGATCGCCTGTACAGCTTTCTTCGGTGCCTAAAACAGCGTATTTAATGCCCACATGATGTAAGATTTTGCAGATATCGCGGGTTATTTTTTGCGCCCGTTCATCGTAGCTTCCGGCACATCCAACCCAAAATAGTATTTCCGGTTCTTCGCCAGCAGCCATTAATTCGGCCATTGTAGGTACTTTAAATTCCATGTTTACTCGTATTTTAAAGGTTAACCGTTTAAATTGTTAACTGTTTAATTGTATTGTTAAATTGCTCATTCGTTTTGAATATTCCTCGACTCAGGACTTTAGACTAAGAGCCTTCTGCCCAGTTAAAACGGTCGGCTGGAGAGTATTTCCATGGCGCCTGGTTGTTTTCAATGTTACCCATCATGGCATTGATACTTGCAGGTGCCTGCGATTCTTCCATTACTGCAAAACGACGCAACTCTACAATAATCTGTAAAGGATCGATATTAACAGGGCAAGCTTCGGTACAAGCGTTGCAACTGGTACAGGCCCAGATCTCTTCTCTGCTAATGTAATCATCTAACAAAGATTTACCATCCTGATGTTCTGCGCCATGTTTATCGATGTTTTGGCCAACTTCCGTAATCCGGTCGCGGGTATCCATCATAATCTTACGTGGTGATAAAAGCTTGCCTGTAATATTTGCCGGACAAACTGAAGTACACCTTCCACATTCAGTGCAAGTATAGGCATTCATTAAGTTTACCCAGGTCAAATCTGTCACATCTTTTGCCCCAAATTTACCAGGTTCGCTTTCTGCTGGTACAAAAGACGGATCGAGCATGGCTTTAACCTCATTAGTTACTGATGCCATGTTGGTAAACTCACCCTTAGGCTCAAGATTAGAAAAATAGGTGTTTGGAAAAGCAAAAATGATATGGAAATGCTTTGAATATGGTAGGTAGTTTAAGAAAGCTAAAATACCGATAATGTGGAACCACCAGCAGCTGCGTTCAATAATCACCAAAGCGCTTTCGGTTGATGGTAATAAATTTATCAAATACTGGCTAACCGGAAATGCACCTGCTTGTACGTAATGACCTGCGCCGATGCTTTGTAATTTTGCATCAGCAGCATTCATCAGCAGGAAAGCAGTCATTAATAATATTTCGGTAATGAGGATATAGTTGGCATCAGATTTTGGCCAGCTTTTCATTTCTACCCCGCTGAAACGCTTTAATTTTAAGATGTTTCTGCGGATCAGGAAGATGGCACACGATACCCAAACGGTAAAAGCCAGGATTTCAAACGAGGCAATTAAAAAGTTATATAAACCGCCAAGGCCGTTAAAAATGCGGTGTGTGCCGAAAATTCCATCGATCATGATTTCGAGCACCTCGATGTTGATGATGACAAAGCCAATGTATACGAAGAAATGGAGGAATGCCGGAATGGGGCGTACCACCATTTTAGACTGACCAAATGCCACACGTAACATCGTTATCAAGCGCTTTGCAGGCTGATCGTTGCGATTAACCGCTTTCCCCAACCGGATATTACGGATAATTTTACGGAGGTTAACTGTAAACAGCGCAATTGCTGCAAGTGTAAGTACTAGAAAAAGGATCTGTGCTACCATGCAATATTAGATTGTTAACGCTAAATTAGGATATTAATCTAAATAAATTACTATGCATGCATAAAAAAATAGATAAAATTGTTTGTTTGTATTCATTCTAAGCAGGTATTAGGGCCTTTTTTCAAATGCACAAAAAATTAATTCACTGATAATCAGTTGAGCAGTGAAATAATAGAAAAAAAGTTTTGCTTTTGAAAAAAGAACACTACATTTGCAATCCCAAACGGATGGTGCCATAGCTCAGTCGGTAGAGCAAAGGACTGAAAATCCTTGTGTCCCTGGTTCGAATCCAGGTGGCACCACTTCCAAAAGCCTTTCAGAAATGAAAGGCTTTTTTGGTTTTAAAGCTTTTAATAAAAAGTTTTACGTAACAATATAAATAATCAATCGTTTGCGCTTTATTTAGTTTTGGTTTAGTAGTTGGTGTAGGCTAAATTAGTTGCAACCACCTCATTTAGGGTGCCTATCAATGTCATCTAAAACAATCATGTTGAACTATAGAGCCAAAAACAGCCGCAAGCACGCATTTCAGAAATTTTTTAATGGTATATTAGGTAAAATGATTTTAACTGGTTTACCTCTCTCATTTTTAAGCAGTTTGCCTTGCCTTGTTTCTGCTCAGCAAAAGCCAAATGTTGTGCTTATTTACATAGATGATTTGGGCTACGGAGATTTAAGTTGTTACGGGGCTACAAAAATTGCTACACCAAATGTCGATCTTATTGCCAAAAGAGGCTTGAAATTTACAAATGGGCATACTACATCTGCTACCTGTACACCGTCGCGGTACGCATTAATGAGTGGCGAATATCCCTGGCGCGAAAAAGGCCGTAATATTTTGCCTGGTGATGCGGCACTAATCCTTTCGACCAATAAAACCAGTTTACCTAAAGTATTTAAAGCAGCAGGGTATCAAACGGCAATTGTGGGTAAATGGCATTTAGGTCTTGGTGATAAAGTAAGTAAAGACTGGAATGGTGATATCAGCCCAGGACCTAACGAAATTGGTTTTGATTATTCTTTTATTTTTCCAGCTACTGCAGATCGGGTGCCAACTGTATTTATGGAAAACCATAGTGTAATTGGTTTAGAAAAAGGTGATTCGATTGAGGTTGATTATGGTAAAAAGGTTGGCGATGAACCAACCGGAAAAGAGCATCCCGAGTTGTTAAAACTCCCCTCCTCAGTAGGACATAATAATACAATAGTTAACGGCATTGGTCGTATTGGTTATATGAAAGGAGGCAAAAAAGCGAGGTGGACAGATGAAGAACTTGCCCCAACTTTTCTGACCAAAGCGATGCAGTTCATTGAAAAAAATCAGAAAAAACCTTTCTTTTTGTATTATGCGCTAAATGATATCCATGTTCCGCGTATGCCTGCTACCATGTTTAAAGGAAAGAGCGAGATGGGATACAGAGGCGATGCCATACTGGAAATGGATTGGGCGGTAGGTGAAATTACCAAGCAGTTAGATGAATTGGGTTTAACCAAAAACACCATTATTATTTTTAGTAGCGATAACGGGCCTGTATTGGATGATGGTTATGCAGACGAAGCTATTGCTAAACAAAACGGGCATTTGCCTGCGGGACCATTAAGAGGAGCTAAAACGAGTGTTTATGAAGGTGGTACGAGAGTTCCGTTTATTGTTTCATGGCCAGAAAAAATTAAACCCGGGCAGTCTGATGCACTGGTTAACCAGATAGATTTGCTGGCCTCTTTTGCAGGCTATTTTAAGGTACCCATTAAAAATGGGGAGGCTGGCGATAGTGAAAATCAATTTGCTGCATTTACGGGAGCAGATCGGGTAGGGCGGAAAATGATGATAGAAGAGGGATACAATAATCTGGCTGTAGTAAAAGGCAATTGGAAATATATTGCCCCATTTGGCAAAAATGGCGATCAGTTGTTCGATTTAAAGGCTGATATTGGGGAAAAAAATAATGTTGTGGCTAAATTTCCAGAAAAGGTGAGTGAACTAAAGTCTTTACTTGCTACAGAGACAAGTAAAAAATAGCCTAAAAGATATTGAAGTGAGTAGACCAGATATTTTCTTGAAAAATAATTTTTATGCATCTGCTTGCTTATCAGAAAGATCTGCGTTTTTTGTCGGTTAAACGGTTTTTTAAAGCAGAAAAACTCAAATTATTTTTTGCATTTGTGAAAAAGAACACTACATTTGCATTCCCAAACGGAGGGTGCCATAGCTCAGTCGGTAGAGCAAAGGACTGAAAATCCTTGTGTCCCTGGTTCGAATCCAGGTGGCACCACTTCCAAAAGCCTTTCAGAAATGAGAGGCTTTTTTATTATACGGTTATTTTGCTACTATTAGTATTTATTTGGATCAAGCGGAAAAGGGATCAAGCGGAAAAGTTGGGGGTAAAGGAATAATTTATTTCTTTTGTAGCTTTAACACAAATTGAACTTTCCCTGGCTGTTGCCGAACAAACCCTAATTAGTTTTTTGTTGACACAAGGCATCCTAGATTATTTCGAACTTACTAAAGCCGATAAAGCAATAAAGGAATTGCATATTTATCTTGAAGAGAAGAATATAGCACCCGATTGTAATGTTGTGAATTTAGGCTTTTAACAAGGGATAAACACAAATATTGACCAATATCTGTGTTTATCCTTTTTATCTGTGGTTAATGTTTTCTCGTTAGCCAACGCAACGAAGCATTACTGGCCAATTAGGTTTCCACATGGTATTCACTTTCTGACATGCCTTTTACCTTTTTTAAAGCCGCAGGCCAGGTTTCATTAAAATAATCCTTCCATTCGTCGATAATGTTCATATCAATAGTGAGTTCTGTGAGCCCGTCTTTTTCTTTTAAGGTATAATTCTCCAGCGATTCACCCCAATCATGCACTACTTCTTTACCGTCTTTTATCTCGCCCACGTGCTTGATGGACATAAATTGATTGGGGATGTTCTCTGCAATAACCGCCACCATTCCTTGTCCTTTACCATCCCCAAATACTGCTCTGCTTCCTTTTTTCCAGTCGGTTTCTACTGACGATCCTTCAGCAAAAACCGAAGTCCATTTAGGATAGCTTTCCACACCGAACAGTATATCCCAAACTTTTTCGGCACTGGCATTAATTGTGGTTTTAAATTCAATCTTTTCCATGGTTTTATATTTTATTTACTGGTTTCCATTAAGTTTATCCAGGCATTTACAGCTTTTGTGAGTGCTTCAGTATGCTGCTCTACATCGGCCATCGTGTAAAATTTGGCGTAAGCCTTTCCTTTGGTTTGTTCTTCTAAAAAGCCAAAATCATTGTTCAGTAACGAGGCCTTATGAAAAACTACAACTACATAGTTTTTTATTTTGGGGTTTAAGGTGGCCATATCCTCTTTATACTTAAAGCTTGGTCCACCCCATTTAATATCGCTTTCTATTTTTGGGCTGGCAGCTGTAATTATTTCGATTACCTTTTCCATTTCCTTTTTTAAAGGATGATCCAGCGTATCCATAAACGCCTTAACTTTTACAATACTCATAATAAACAATTTATACTACAAAGTTGTTTAGTATTTAGTTGCTTTTTGCGGTGCAAAGGCGACAATTTAAGGGGGTGGAAGGACTTAACTTTCCATTTATTTTTTGAGCCGATTCATTTTAGGTGCCCACATTTTATAGCAGTCAACCAATCAGCAGGCTTATTAAAACAAGCATCAATATTTAACATATTTTCACTATAATAATCTCATAAATAAGTAATTTAATCGGTAGATTTACGTAATTCAACGATACATCTGCGTAGCTGCACAATATTTTGAATTAAATTTAGTTGTTGGTTGGTGGGTTTTCAGTTAACAGTTCTCAATAGGGAGTTTTTTTAGGGCTGTTTTCGGGGCTAACCATAAACCAATAAAAACAACTTTATTACAACACGTTACGTATATACAACACCATGTTACCAACTTCCATGAAAAATAATAAATTTAACAGGCTGTTAATAATTGGCTTTTTGAGCCTTATGGTAGTTACTGCCTGTAAAAAAAGCAGTATTGTACCCGATGAGCCCGTTACGCCGACTACAGTTACACCTGCAGGAACCCGTGAAGAGCTGACTAAAGATTCGATCTTTTTGTATTCCAAAGAACTATACTATTGGAATACATCGTTACCTACTTATGAGGTTTTTAATCCGCGTAGCTTTGGCTCAAATGAGGCCGAGCTTTATGCCCTGACCCAATACTCTAACGATCCGACAACCGGAAAGCCTTATGAATATGTGAGTAGTTCGGCAGAGCCCAAATATTCGTTTTTTGATTATACCGCGGCCACTTCCGGAAAAACAGGTGCTTTAAAGGCTGATGTAAATGGTTCGGCCAACGATTATGGCTTTTCAATAAATTACAGTACTACTGATGATTTAAGGGTAAAATATGTATACCCCAATTCTCCGGCTGCACAGCAGGGCTTAACCCGTGGCTGCAGGATAACGAGCGTAAATGGCCGTACCAGTCTCAGTTACAGCACTGCCAATGTAAGTTTTCTGTACAATGCTATTTTGGGCACAAATGCGAGTGTGAGTCTCGTTTTTACCGATTTAAATAATAACACCAAAAGCGTGGTCGTATCCAGCGCTTCCTATACAGTTAATCCAATCTTGTATACCCACGTATACACTGTTGGAACAAAAAAAGTAGGTTATATTGTTTTTAACAGCTTTACCAATAATGCAACCGCAGGTTTAAACAGTGCTTTTGCTAATTTTGCCACACAGGGTGTAAGTGAGCTTGTTGTCGATTTACGTTATAATGGTGGAGGATATGTATCCACCGCCACCCAAATCATCAATCTGGCAGCACCTATTGCTCAAAATGGTAGCATCATGTTTACCTCTTATTACAACAGTTACTTACAAAATATTACTACTGCCCAGCGTAAAGCTTCTATTTTGGCTCACCAGCCTTTATTAGATGATGCAGGTAAATTGCAGACTTTTACTACAGGGGTTAATGGAAAATATGCCACCTATGCCGATTTAAATTATTCGTCAACCTCTGCCGATAATATAGAGCGTTTTGCAAAATCGGGTAACCTGGCTTTAAGCCGGATTTATTTTATCGTAACAGGGGCTACCGCTTCGGCGAGTGAGTTAACCATTAATAGTTTAAAGCCTGTAATGGATGTAAAACTGATTGGCAAAACTACTTATGGTAAGCCTGTAGGCTTTTTCCCGATCAGGATTGATAAACTCGATATGTATATTCCGGAGTTTGAAACCAAAAACCAGGCAGGTGCCGGAGGATATTATTCGGGATTAACAGTTGATAAAGATGCCTATGAAGATTATAAAAAAGATTGGGGCGATGAAACCGAAACTTATTTATATTATGCATTGGCTTATGCCAATACCGGTGCTTTTCCGCTTACTGCGCCAAAAACGGCAAGTTTAAAAACAAGTACTTTACCGCTTTCTTCAAGCTTATCAACAGAAGAAATTAAATCGGTTGATGCCCATTTAGACCCGAACGGATTTAAAGGAATGATAATGACCCCACATGGGAAAATGTAACAGCCTGAGTTAATCAATAAAAAAGCGCGGTTGCCTATCAAGGTAACCGCGCTTTTTTTGTGCGAGCTAAGTGCTACAACAATATTTTACTGCTGATATCTTTATTGATGGTAATGTAGCCAGGATATTTGAAAGGCGTATTACCCAGCATAAAAGTAGGTTTAATTTTAATGGTTAATAAACCCAGTTTTTCATCTTTAGCCGATGAACCTTTTTGAGCAGCTTTTACAATATCGTTAAATACATTGCCGTTGGATACCAGACCATAAATATTGCTCACCAATTGCACCGGCACGGTTACAGTTTGACCTTGTGCAATGCTTACACTTTGGTTAACCAAGCCTTCGGCCAAATCGGTATTGTTTACCAGTATTTTATATTCGAACTGGTTTATAGCTGCCACATTGCTTGAAGGATTGCTGATTTCTAAATTGAGGTTAGCTTTTAATGGAATATCCTTGCGCAATAAGCCCAGTGCTACACCCGGTAGGCTGGTAAGGCTAAAACTTTGCTGATCCATTAATTTCTTTACATCGGTGCCTGCAATAGATACCTGCTGAACCCCGGTAATTTTATAAGTACAGTTTTCCAGCGCTTTTATTTGCTGGGCCTGTTTGTTAATGCCGCAACCCAACGCAGTAGTTACAAGCAGGCAAATCATTAGTGTGTTTTTCATGTTAATCATAACGCCAAAATACTAAAACTATTTTAGTATGATATTGGTTAACTGTTTAAATTGGTAAAGAAGGGTGAGAACTACAATTATTAAGTTTCTGCGGATTTGGCAATTAACAAGGTTTTGAGTTATTTTGACAAGAAATTTAACAGCATGGCCATTACAATAAGGAAGATAGTAGCAGAAGATAATGAGGCTACTGCAGAAATGATCAGGACAATTTTACGCGAATTTAAAATAGACAAGCCTGGTACCGTTTATACCGACCCAACAACCGACCAGTTGTCTCGGTTATTTGAACAGGCTGGATCAGCTTACTGGATTGCCGAAGAGGATGGAGAGATTATAGGAGGTTGCGGCATTTATCCAACCGATGGCTTGCCTGAAGGTTGTGTAGAATTGGTTAAACTTTACACTGCTGCATCGGCAAGGGGAAAAGGAGTTGGCAGGATGCTGATGGAGAAAAGTATCGAATCGGCACAACACTTTGGTTATAACGAAGTATATCTCGAATCATTTCCGGAGCTTACAACAGCCATAAGCATGTATCAAAAAGCAGGTTTTGTTAAACTTCCTGCTCCTTTAGGCAATTCAGGGCACTTTGCCTGCAATGTGTGGATGTTGCTGGTATTGTAGGTTGGTTAATTGTTGAAACTGGTTAACCGTAAGTTTATCCAAACAATCCAACAATTAACCAATACACACCTTTAATTTTTGCCCACCCTGTTTTCCTCTTCGCTGGTACCTGTACTTCTGCTACGGGCAGTTTTTATTTTCATATTGCCGAACTTATAAGTGAAACTTAAGTTTACTCTACGGCTTTCCCATTCATTTCTCCAGTAAGTTTTAATGTTGTTGTATTCCAGGTTTGCCCTAAAAGAATTCGTATTAAAAATATCATTAACCTTTAAAGCAAGTGTTGCATTCTTTTTCCAGAATGTTTTTTTAGCACCAATATTTAACTGGTAACTACCTAAACTCTGAAACAAACCCGAAACCGAGGGCGAATCGTAATAGGCATAAGTAGTTAAGCTATAGTTTTTAGGTAAAGTAATGGTGTTATCCATCATTACCGACCAGTTCCACGAAAAAGCATTAAAGCCATTTCCCTGCACTGCCGATTGTGTGCGGTTAAATCCAGCCGAAACCTCGGTATTGTTGTTCCACCATTTGGTTATATCAACCGGACTACCCGTGGCCATGTAAAAATTGGTAGTGCGGTTCAGGTTTTCGGGTCTCGATATACTTTCTTTAGTAGCATCGTTCTGATACACCACTTCCCACATCGAACCATTGTTAACCGAATAGCTTAAAGTTAACACCCTGAAATTTTTGATCGAATAATTCAATTCGAAACTGTTTGCAAAAGAAGGTTGTAACAAAGGGTTCCCTTGTAATGCGGTGTAAGGATCGCTATAGAAAGTAAAGGGATTTAAGCTGCTGTACGAAGGGCGGTTAATGCTTTTTCGGTAAGCCGCGGTAAGCAGGTTGTTCGAATCAATTTTTAATGAAACAAAAACGGTTGGAAAAAGCTTCCAGTATTTTCTGTCGATTAGCGTATTGGTACCCGATGAGCTACCATTTCCCAGCGTTTGTTCGGCCCGAAGACCTGCCTTGATTTGTATATTTTTGAAACTCTGATCCAATGAAAGGTAGACGGCATTGATGTTTTCGTGATATAAAAACTGGTTTGTACGTCGAGCATCATTAATCCATCCCGCCGTTTTTAACGAATCGAAACGCACATCGCTCTGCGATTTTACCCAGCTGCTTTTCCAGCCGGTTTCCATTTTAAATGTTTTATTAAAGTTTAAAGTATAGTCGGCCTTTACCGAATAGATGGCTACGTTGCCCATTCCCATATTGCGTAAATCGATAGGATTGCCAATCACATTATCGCTTGCATCGAGGTAGGTGTTGGTAAAGGTTTCGTTTTTGCTGTTATCGTAACGCACGTAATCAGCATCAAAGCCCAGCTCGCCGCCTAAACTATCGGTTTTATAGCGGTAATTGATGTTAAAAGCATGGTTTTTCTCTGTATTGGATTGCGGATTAAACATCGATGTTGCACCCATTTTTGTGCCTGCAGCATTGTAATTAATCGAGTTGCTGTTTACTTTGGTTTCTTCAGGAGCAGTAAAGCCTTTTACCATTATACCTAAAGTATGCTTCTCGTTCATAAAATAATCGGCTCCGGTAGAGTAGTTGAGGCTATTGGTAACCGGATGCCAGAAATTAAGCTGGTTATATTGTTCTTCGCCAATGCTGCGGTTTAGGGTTAAGCGGTTGTAAGAATTGTAATGGCCAGCATTTAAACGGAGATAGGTACTCACCTTACCAATATTGTAGTTGAGGTTGGTTCCTCCGTAAACCTTTTCGTAACGACCATAACCCCCGCCCAGGTTCATGTTGCCATTAAAACCCTGCATTTTGTTCCTTTTCAGTTTAATGTTGATAATCCCGGCGGTGCCAGCTGCATCAAAAGAAGCAGGAGGGTTAGAAATCAGCTCGATTTTACTCAGTACCGAACCAGGCAGCGATTTCAGGTAAGTGGTTAACTCCTGGCCGCTCATGTAGCTCATTTTACCATCAATCATCACATTGATGCCGCTTTTACCTTTTAACACAATATTATCGTCCTTATCAAGCTTTACACCCGGCGACCGGCTAATGACTTCAAGAGCATTATCGCCCGCGGTATTCATCTGTTCTACATTTACAATTACCCGGTCGGCTTTTTGATCGATAACCGGCATTTTGGATACAATGTTTACTTCTTTTAAGTTTTGCGAGTGGTCAGTTAATACAATCACCGGTACTTTTACAGTGGTTGCTTTTACCTCAAAACTTGCCGATTGATTTTTATCATAACCCATCATCAATGCTTTGATTAAATACCGGCCTGCCTTAACATCATTAAACGCGTATACGCCTTGCTGGTTGGTAGCCTGTAAAGCAACCGAAGCCGAATCGGGCAAGTGGATCAGTGCTACTGATGCATAATCTAAAGCTTTGTTGCTTTTATCGGTGATTGTTCCCGATACCTTGGTAGTTTGCGCCAGGGCAGTTTGAATGCCTGAAATAAATAATATAAAAAGAGCAGTCTTAAATAAGCGGTTCATGGGTTGTTGTTTTATAATTGATTGATCCAAAGATGCAGCGGCCGCAGGAGCCTGAAAATTAAATCATCCCAACCCCTCAAAATATTATCCCAACCGGCTTTGAGACTTTAAATGCCTTTCGTACTAAAAAAGGAGGGGTTGGGATAATTATTTATAGGTTTGGCATAAGAAAATAGGCCGTTAAAAAAGCTTTGTATAGTTTTAGGGCATGAAAACATTAAAAACGGTTGCACTACATATACTTTGCTGGGTACTGGTTCTGGGTTATTTTTACGGTGGTTCACTGATAGAAGGCACTACTTTAAGGGCATCGGCCTTTACCATTTCCATGAATTTTATTCAAATTATGGAGTTCTATATCTGTTACCTGTGGGTATATCCCCGTTTTTTAAAAAAGGGTAAAACCCCGTTTCTAATTGGGGGGATCGTCCTGACTATTGCAATTTTTATCGCTTCCAGATACCTGATTGAAGAGGTTTTGTATTTAAAATGGTTCGGTTTTCATAACTATGCCGAAGGTACAACGGCCTGGCACTATATTTCTGATAACATTTGTTGGAGTTTAGCCTTTATTGTAGTTCCTGCTGCGGTTTATGGGATAGAAAAAAGCTTTTTGGCCGAACGGATGAACCTTAAACTCAAAGACGAAGTGGTAAAAGCAGAACTATCTTTTTTAAAATCGCAGATTAACCCACATTTTTTGTACAATACCTTAAATTATGTGTATTCGCTGGCCATTCCTGTTTCGGATAAACTGGCTAATGCGGTTTTGCGACTATCTGATTTGATGCGCTATACTTTAAACGATAGCCCGGATGGCAAAGTGAGTTTGGATAAAGAAGTAGGCTACTTAGAGAGTTATGTAGAGCTGTTCAAGATGCGTTTCGAGCCTAATTTTTATGTTACGTTTACAACTGAGGGCATTGGCGACCAGAAAATTGCTGCACTGATACTGATTCCCTTTGTCGAAAATGCATTTAAGCACGGCGCGGTAAACGATGAAGCACAACCGGTACGCATTAAGCTTAAAGTACAGCAGAAACGACTGAGTTTTGAGGTCAGCAATAAGATCAGTCACGCACAAAAAGACCACAGCAGTGGGGTAGGTATGGTAAACGTACACCGTAGGCTGGATCTGATTTATCCTGATAAGCACGAACTGTTGGTTTCTAACAACGGCAATACCTATAAAAGTACGTTGATTTTAAATTTGTAGCTTTACCTTTAAACCCGAATTACCTTCAAAATCTTAATTATGATCCGTTGCCTCGCTGTTGATGATGAATCTTATGCTTCCGATATTATTTCGGCTTTTATTAATAAAACGCCTTTTCTCGAACTGGTAGGTACCACGACAAATGCCTTTGAGGCCTTAAATATGGTACAGGAAGGAAAAGTTGACTTGGTGTTTCTGGATATCCAGATGCCAGAATTAACCGGCATCCAGTTTTTAAAAATATGTGGAGGCAAATGCAAGGTAATTTTAACTACTGCTTATCCCGAATATGCATTGGAGGGCTTTGAACTCGATGTGGTAGATTACCTGTTAAAGCCCATCTCTTACGAGCGGTTTTATAAAGCAGCCCAAAAGGCACAGCAAATCTTAGCTCCTGTACCTGCAGCACAGCCCGAAGTGACTCAGCAGCCTGCACCAGGCAACGACTTTATTTTTATAAAAGGAGATACCAAAAATAAATTCATCAAAGTAAATTACGACGATATTTTATACATAGAAGGGCTTAAAAACTATGTTTCGGTGTACACTGCTACTCAGCGGATCATCACCTATCAGGCCCTACGCGAGCTGGAAACGCAATTGCCAAAACCACCTTTTTACCGGATCCATAAATCGTACATCATTTCTATCGAGAAGATTAAAATGATCGATGGCAATACCGTTTTTATTAACGATGAGGCCATTCCCGTTGGCGAAACTTATAAAGAAGAGTTTTTTAAGGTGGTAAGAGAAGGGAAGAAGCAAGGATAGGTTAACTGTATAAATTGGTTAACTGGTTAATTGTTTGGATGCGTTTACAGTTAACCATTTTCAATAATTAACCGATTAACCAACACTAGCCTCCCAAGTGTGCATAAAATCTCCCAAATATTTCTCCCGTTTTTTTTAAGTTTGTTGCATAAAGATTAAATTGAACATGAGCATGCAAGAAACCAATTCACTTAACCAGGTTGCCGAATTCCACACTACTTTTAAACACCCTATTCTCGAAAACCCGGTTATTCCATCTAAGCAAAGAGCTAACCTGCGTATTTCGCTTTTGACCGAGGAGCTGAAAGAATTACAGGAAGCAGTAGAAAACGATGATCTGGTAGAAGTTGCCGATGCACTGTGCGATTTACAGTATGTTTTGGCCGGTGCTATACACGAATTTGGCCTGGGCGGAAAATTTAAAACTTTATTTGATGAGGTGCATCGCTCTAACATGAGCAAGGCCTGCAAAACTGTAGAAGAGGCCGAAAATACCATTCAGTTCTACTTAGATAAGGACGGAACAGAGTCTTACTACAAAGAAATCGATGGACTGTTTCTGGTATTCCGCAAATCGGACGACAAGACTTTGAAATCGATCAATTATTCTCCGGCAGATTTAAAATCGCATTTAATTTACTAATCATTGAAAAGGCTAAAGCAATTAATTGGTGATTTGAAGCAGCAGCCGGATAAACCCGATGAGGCTTTAATGCGCGAGTTTATTTTTTATTCACCTAAAATGCCGTTACGCCTGCACCAGGAACAGCTGATAGCGGAATCAAAACAATTTAGTCTACCGGTTTTCGACACCTATTTTACCCGTTCCGAAATCAGTATCAACTGTTTTAGCTGGGGTAAGGGCAAACGGAAAGTATTGCTTACCCATGGCTGGGCTTCTAAGGCATTGGATTTCTACGAACTTATTGTCGAGCTGTTAAAAAACGACGATCTGGAGATAATCGCTTTTGATGCACCCGGAAACGGAAGTTCTGTTTCTGAATTTTCGAACCTGATGCTTTATGCCGATTCGGTTAAATCGATAGCGCTCAATTATGCACAGCCTGATATACTCATTGGTCACTCACTGGGCGGAATGGCCAATGTTATTGCCCTGCAGGAGTTGGGTATACAACCAGAACTACTGATTAGTATTGCACCTTTAATCAGGCTCAAAGAGAATTTTGAACAAAGTCTCGATTCAGTTAGCATTACCAGCAAAGACCAGGAAGTTTTCTTCACCAATTTTGAACAAGAGTTCCCGGTTCCGGCAAGTTATTTTAACCTAACCAGTTTATACCAGTTAAAAAACGATACCAATCATTTCCTGGCTTTCGATCCCGAAGACCATATTTCACCCTATTCTTTTTTGCAGGAGTTTTTAATTCAAAACCCTGCAATTGTAGCTCAGTCATTCGAACATGTTGGGCACTATAAAATCCTTAAGTCGGTTGATGTAATTGAGGATATTGCACAGCGGATTCAAATACAGAGCTAATTTTCTGTTTTTACAATGATTTAGCGCTACCCATGGTGGGAAGGTTTCAAAGTAATCATCTTTGGAATTGCGTGAAATAGTGACTATCTAATTTAATTTCTTCTTTTTTGTGTCAGCGGTAATGGTTAGGAGACTATTAATTTACCACCTTAGACACCTAAGGGCATCTAAAATCCGTTCTCAGATCTAAGTTCTAAGGTGTTTGAGGTAGTGAAAACCAGCTGGTAACATTTACCTCTACATTATTAGCTTGCGTCCAAAATGGTCATTTCTTAAATTTTGTGCATAAATACAGGCATCCATAACAGTGCATAACAGTTAAAATTACTGTAAATTATATTTTAGGGCAACCAAATATTAATTAACAGCATGCAGGCAATTTTAGGCGTTATTTTTCATTTCTTCGGTGGTTTCGCCTCCGGAAGTTTTTACATACCATATAAAAAGGTTAAAGGTTGGGCCTGGGAAAGCTATTGGATCGTAGGCGGGATATTCTCCTGGCTTATTGTTCCACCACTTGCCGCTTATTTAACCATCCCAAATTTTACCGCCATTATTAGCAGTACCAATGGCAGCATTTTATGGCTGACCTATTTTTTCGGTGTGCTTTGGGGCATTGGTGGCCTTACTTACGGTTTAGGCGTTCGTTACCTTGGCGTATCGTTAGGCAGCAGCATTATTTTGGGGCTCTGTATGGTATTGGGCTCAATTCTGCCTTCAATTTACTTCGATTTTTTCCCACAGGCAGGTAAAGATACTTTCACCATGTTTCTGCAAACCGATTGGGGCCGCATGGTTTTACTTGGGCTACTGGTATGTGTGCTGGGCATTGTAATCTGTGGCAGGGCCGGTATGATGAAGGAAAAAGAGATGAAAACCGACATTACCGATCCGCATGGGATGGAGGTAAAAACAGAATATAAATTTGGTCTGGGTTTATTTGTAGGCATCGTATCAGGGGTGTTAAGCGCCTGTTTCAATTTTGGTATCGAAGCCGGTAAACCTATGGCCGATGCAGCAAACGCCATCTGGAAAGCCGCTAATCCAGCTGAAACCGGTAATTTTCTTTATCAAAACAACGTTACTTATGTAATTGTACTTTGGGGTGGACTTACTACCAACTTTATCTGGTGTATGCTACTTAATGCGCGCAACAAATCATTTGGCGATTATACCAATAAAACAACCCCACTGCTAAAAAATTATATTTTCTCAGCCCTGGCCGGTACCACCTGGTTTCTGCAATTCTTCTTTTACGGAATGGGCGAAAGTAAAATGGGTAATGGTGCAAGTTCGTGGATTCTGCACATGGCCTTTATCATCTTAATTGCAAATGTTTGGGGGCTGGTCTTAAAAGAATGGAAAGGTGTATCGCGTAAAACACTGGTAACGGTTTTGGTGGGGATTTTAACCATCATTATTTCGGTACTCATTGTGGGGTATGGTAACAAAATTAAAGGTTAATCAATAGAAAAATTTAAATAGAATATTATAATGTCAATCGATACGAAAAGTTATAAGCATGTAAGCTATCTGTGGGATGAAGAGGAAGCCGCAAAACTTGCTGGTGATGAAGTTGCTTTGTTAATCTACCGCTCAAATTTATTGGGAGCTGATTTACGCCTCACCAATTATGGAGGCGGTAACACTTCTTGTAAACTGTTGGAAAAAGATCCTTTAACCGGACTGGAAACAGAAGTAATGTGGGTAAAGGGTTCGGGTGGCGATTTAGGTACCTTAAAGAAAAGTGGTTTGGCCGCTTTATATGTAGACCGTTTGCGCAGCTTGAAAAATATTTACCGTGGGGTAGCTTACGAAGATGAAATGGTTGAACTGTTTAACCACTGCATTTTCGATTTAAGTTCAAAAGCACCATCAATCGATACGCCATTACACGGTTTCCTGCCGTTTAAGCATATCGATCACCTTCACCCTGATGCAGCCATTGCAATTGCAGCAGCAAAAGATGGTAAACGCATTACCCAGGAGCTGTTTAACGGTACCATTGGTTGGGTAGAGTGGAAAAAACCAGGTTTTGAGCTTGGCTTACAGTTAAAGCAGTGTTTAGATGAAAATCCGGGTATCCGCGGTATTATGTTGGGTTCGCATGGGTTATTTACCTGGGGCGATACCGCTTACGAAAGTTATCTGAATACTTTAGAAGTAATCGAAATCTGTTCAGATTACCTTAACCAGAACTACGGTAAAAAAGGCCCTGTTTTTGGCGGACAAAAAATAGAAAGTGCCGAAGCAGATAAACGTAAAAAACAAGCAGCTGCCTTAGCGCCGGTTTTACGAGGCTTGTGCTCTTCAAAACAACACATGATTGGTCATTTTACCGATGATTCACGTGTATTGGAGTTCATCAATTCAAACGATCTTAGCCGTTTAGCACCAATGGGAACCAGCTGCCCCGATCACTTTTTACGCACCAAAATCAGTCCGCTGGTTTTAGATTTAGCCAGCGATGCCGATTTATCGGATGTTAAAGCATTGAAAGAGACGCTTGAGCCTGCTTTTGAAGCTTACAGAGCGATGTATACCGATTATTATGAAACCTGTAAACATCCAAACAGTCCGGCCATTCGCGATACCAACCCGGTAGTAATTTTATACCCCGGTATTGGTATGTTTACTTTCTCGAAAGATAAACAAACAGCAAGGGTGGCGGCAGAATTTTACATCAATGCCATTAACGTAATGAAAGGGGCGGAAGCTGTTTCTGAATATACCTCTTTACCACATCAGGAAGCTTTTAACATCGAATACTGGTTGCTGGAAGAAGCAAAATTACAGCGTATGCCTAAACCCAAACCGCTTACCGGTAAAATTGCCCTAATTACAGGCAGTGCTGGCGGAATTGGAAAAGCTATTGCTAAAAAGTTTGTGGCAGAAGGTGGTGTAGTGATTTTGAACGACATGAACGCCGAGCGTTTGGAGGAAGCAGGTAACGAATTTGCTGCCCAATTTGGTAAAGATTCGTACAGCACCGCTATTTTAAATGTAACCAGCGAAGAAGATATTAAAAATGCTTTCGATGCTGCTGCACTGGCTTTTGGTGGGGTAGATATTATTGTAAACAACGCAGGTTTATCTATTTCTAAAACCATTGCCGATCATACCGAAAAAGATTGGGACCTTTTATATGATGTTTTGGTAAAAGGGCAGTTTTTTATTACCCAGGCTGCAACAAATACGATGCAAAAGCAAAATATCGGCGGCGATATCATTAATATTGTAAGTAAGAATGCTTTAGTTAGCGGACCAAATAATGCAGGTTATGGCAGTGCGAAAGCGGCTCAATTACACTTAAGCCGGTTAAATGCTGCTGAGCTGGGCGCCGATAGTATCCGTGTAAATGTGGTTAACCCTGATGCGGTAATCAGCGATAGCAATATCTGGGCTGGGGGATGGGCAGAAGGCAGAGCGAAAGCTTATGGCATTACCGTGGCTGAGTTGCCAGCTTATTATGCAAAACGTACTTTGTTAAACCAGATTATATTACCAGATGATATTGCCAATGCTTGCTTTGCCTTTGTTGGTGGCTTGTTGCAAAAATCAACTGGTAACGTACTTAATGTAGATGGCGGCGTAGCCATGGCATTTGTGAGATAGTAAAATGTAACCACAGATGGAATTTGTACTAAAAAATGTGGTTTGTGGGGACACAAACCACGGCCATAGGAATACAATCTGTATTTATCTGTATGCACCTGTGGTTAATAAATGTGGTCTGTGTAGACACAAACCACGGCGATAAGTTTTAAATTCAGTTTTAGTAAGTTGTTTCATCGGTCTGTGCCTGGCACGGACCGAAAATGACTTTAATTTTTTTATAATCGTCCTCGTTTACAACGGAGATGAACGGGAAGGGCGATTGTATCGCCACAATAATTAACCTAACAAAAACCAAATATTCTCATGAATATCGAGCAGAACCAAATAGAAAAACACAATGACTCTTTGTTAACTCCACATCAGCGTAAGCTTGCTTTCTTAAAAGAAGATTGGGCACACATTGATCTGGAAAGCGTAATCCAGAAATTGGTCGATTTTCAGATTGCTATTCCAAGCTGGGCATTGGGCACAGGCGGAACCCGTTTTGGCCGTTTTGCCATTACTGGTGGAGAGCCGCGCACCATTGAAGAAAAAATTGAAGATGTAGGTTTGTTACATGCCCTAAATGGTGCAAGCGGAGCTATTTCGCTTCACATTCCGTGGGATATTCCTCAGAATGCCGGAGAATTAAAAAAACTGGCTGCAGGTTACGGCCTTAAGTTCGATGCCATGAATTCCAATACCTTTCAGGATCAGGCTGGTTCGGCGCACAGTTATAAGTTTGGTTCGTTACAAAATGTAAATAAAGCCATTCGCAAACAGGCGATTGAGCATAATATAGAAGTAATTAAACATGGTATTGCGTTAGGATCTGATGCTTTAACCGTTTGGCTTGCCGATGGATCTTGTTTCCCTGGTCAGCTTAATTTCCGTAAGGCTTTCGAAAATACTTTAGAGAGTTTGCAGGAAATTTATTCGGCACTGCCCGATGATTGGAAAATGTTTGTGGAGTACAAAGCGTTTGAGCCTAATTTTTATTCGACCACTGTTGGCGATTGGGGCCAGTCATTGC
Source organism: Pedobacter sp. KBW01 (assembly GCF_003852395.1). NCBI lineage: Bacteria > Pseudomonadati > Bacteroidota > Sphingobacteriia > Sphingobacteriales > Sphingobacteriaceae > Pedobacter > Pedobacter sp. KBW01. Next base: position 134,299 of record NZ_QAJQ01000014.1, on the reverse strand, counting down.
TGTATGCAAGTAAACTCGGTAAAAAGGCCTATACTTTGGTTGATTTAGGTCACCACCTGCCTAATGCCAATATCGAGCAAATTGTTGCCCTGTTGCTAATGGAAGGAAAATTAGGTGGTTTCCATTTCAACGATTCTAAATATGGCGACGACGATTTAACCGCCGGAAGTATTAAACCTTACCAGTTGTTTCTGATTTTTAATGAGCTGGTTGAAGGAATGGATGCAAAAGGCATGAACCATACTAAAGATCTGGGCTGGATGATCGATGCTTCACACAATGTGAAAGATCCTTTAGAAGACCTGCTTCAATCGGTCGAGGCCATTATGATTGCTTATGCACAGGCACTTTTGGTTGACAGAAAAGCGTTAAACGCTGCTCAGGATAACAACGATGTAGCCAAGGCGCAGGAAATTTTACAACATACTTTCCGTAGTGATTTAAGGGCAATTGTTGCCGAAGCACGCTTAAGGGCAGGTGCGGCATTATCGCCAATTGGTTTATACCGTGATTTAGCTGTGAGAAATAATTTAGTTAATCACCGTGGAAAAACTGTAGCTACAGGTTTGTAAAGAGGAGAATAGAAATGCCAAAACCTGTTATTGCCATATTTGATGTTGGGAAAACGAATAAAAAACTGTTTCTGATTGATGAAAATTATCAGATCGTTTACGAACGTTCGGCCCGTTTTGTTGAAACCGTTGATGAAGATGGCGAAGTCTGCGAAAACCTAGAAAGCCTGCGTTCATCTGTTTACGATTCCCTCCATCAGGTTTTGCAGTTAAAAGAGTTTGATGTTAAGGCCATTAATTTTTCTACCTACGGTGCAAGTTTTGTGTACCTAGATGAAAATGGTGAGCCTTTAACACCACTGTACAATTATTTAAAAGCATACCCCGAAGCACTTAAAAAGAGCTTTTATGCCACTTATGGAGGTGAGGATAAGATTTCGTTAGAAACCGCCTCACCGGTTTTGGGTAGCTTAAACTCGGGCATGCAGCTGTACCGCCTGAAGCATGAAAAGCCAGAAATATTTGACAAAGTGAAATGGGCGCTACACCTGCCTCAATACCTCAGTTATTTAATTACAGGTAAAGCCGTGGCCGATATTACCAGCATTGGCTGTCATACCCAGCTGTGGGATTTTAATAAAAACCAGTACCACAATTGGGTATCAACTGAGAAAATAGACGATAAGTTCGGGGCTTTTACACCGGCCGATTCGAGCCTGAAAACCGATTTTGAAGGCAACAGCATCAAAGTTGGTGTAGGCCTGCATGATAGTTCTGCCGCACTGATTCCTTATCTGGCTAATTTCAATACCCCTTTTGTACTCATTTCTACCGGCACCTGGTGTATCAGTTTAAACCCTTTTAACCAGGATCCGTTAACTGCCGAAGAACTGAAGCAGGATTGCCTCTGTTACATGCACTTTAAAGGTAAGGCCGTTAAAGCTTCGCGCATTTTTGCAGGATACGAGCATGAGGTACAGCTTAAGCGCATCGCCGAACATTTCGACAGGGCTGCTTACCTGTTTAAGCACCTGAAGTTTAATCCGGCTATGATTTTAAAACTGGCCAATAAAATCCCCGAGAATAAGGACGCACAGACAGGCTTTTTCGCAAACTCGGCATTTCCTGATCGCGATCTGAATCTTTTCCAAACGGCAGAAGAAGCTTATCATCAGCTTATTTTTGATTTGGTGAAACAGCAGTTGTACTCGTTAAAATTGATTCTCAATTCGGGTGTGAAACGGGTTTTTGTGGATGGGGGCTTTGGTAAAAATGCCATTTATATGCATTTGCTGGCTACCGCTATTCCAGATATTGAAGTGTATGCCTCTTCCGTTTCGCAGGCTACGGCTATAGGTACTGCTTTGGCCATTAACGATGCCTGGAATGAAAATCCGGCACCAACGGATATGATTCAGTTAAAATACTATTCGGCCATACAACGTACATTAGATTTTTAGGAATTTCCTTATATTGGGAATCCTAATACCCCTAACCATTTTGAAACCAGAAGATCTAATACCCTATCTGAATGTTGATGAATACTCGTCGACACCCAAATACAAACAGCTAACCAATGCCATTTTAGCGGCGATAGAAAGTGGTAAGCTGCTTAAAAACAGTTTGCTGCCTTCTATTAATGAGCTGAGTTTTAGTTTGGAAATGTCGCGCGATACTGCAGAAAAGGGCTACCGTAATTTGCGTAAACTGGGGGTGGTAGATTCGGTTCCTGGTAAGGGTTATTTTATCATCAATACCGATTTCTCGCGAAAGCTAAAAATCTGTCTGCTGTTCAATAAGCTCAGTACACATAAAAAGATCATTTACGATTCCTTTACCAAAACCATTGGCGAAAGGGCAGCTATCGATTTTTACATCTACAACAACGATTACGCGTTGTTTAAAAAAATGATCGTAGCCAAGCGCGATGATTATTCTCACTTTGTAATTATTCCACATTTTTTAGAGGGTGGGGAAAATGCACACGAAATTATCAATACTATTCCCAAAGAGAAACTGGTTATCCTCGATAAACTTTTGCCTGGGGTAACCGGCAATTATGCTGCGGCTTACGAAAACTTTGCACAGGATATTTACGCAGCCTTGGAGCAGGCTTTAGACCGCCTTTCGAACTACCGCACCTTAAAAATTATCTTTCCGCGAAACAGCTATTTCCCGCACGAAATATTAACTGGTTTTTACCGTTTCTGTCAGCAGTATGCTTTCGATCATAAAGTCATCCACAATATCAGAGATGAAGAAATTAACCCTGGCGAGGTGTATATCAACCTGATGGAAGATGACCTGGTGATGCTGATTGAGCGTTTGATTGCACAAAAGCTCAAAATTGGTAAAGATGTAGGTGTAATTTCTTACAACGAAACACCTTTAAAAAGAATCATTTTAGATGGAATAACCACCATTTCGACTGATTTTAGCGAGTTAGGCGCCCAAGCGGCAGAGTTTGTATTGAGCGGCAAAACCGAGCGGGTAGAGGTTCCTTTTTATTTAAATTTGAGGAAATCGCTGTAATATGTAGTTGGTCCATCACCCTGAATTTATTTCTGGGTCTCTCAACTAAATTTAAGGGATGCTGAAACAAGTTCAGCATGACGATTTTATTTTCCTTTGAATGGAAATTATAGTTTGTGCATAAAAACCCTTAAACCTACTTTACCCCAAACCGAATAATCATTACTTTTATCGCTTAGCCTTTTAATGTTAAATGAGTGAACCGGTAACAATACAGCTGCGATCAGAAGAAAACCCTTACGATTATATTTTAAGGGATTTTAACCTGAAAGCGCTTAGCGAGATTGTTATCCTCAAACATTTGGGCGGACTGGTACATACCGATGTTAAAGGTTTTTATCGGTTGTATCCTGAGCAGATCGAAATCGATTTTGCGGCGTTTAGTCATGCAGAAGCCGCTGAGCCCTTTCCCATGGTTATGGTTCAGCAGCAAGAAGATTCGGTTAAACTATCGTGCCGCTGCATTACGCCCAAAAACAAACTTTGCACACACCAGGCACAGGTTTTATACAATATTCTTCAGCGCAAAGAGCTGCGTATTTTCTTTGATATTAACCTGAGAAGGGAAAAGCTAGTTAAGATAGCCGCCGATTATGGATTGGAAAAAGAGAAAAATCCCGATCTGCTTTTTAACCTCACTTATCATCAAGACGAGGTAGAAATTAAGCCTAAAATGGAAGCCCTGCAGCCTTTTAACAAAGAAGCGCAGCAAAATCTTGCTGACTTGCTACTGCCCAAGGCTAAACCAGAGGTTAAGGCAGCGGCTAAGGTAGATTTTAGTAAAATGATCCTGGTGCTTGGACAGCATCGTTATTACAACCATTTAACCGTCGAACTTTTTGAGGCCGCTATAACCAAAGCGGGAAAAGTTAAAAACCCTTTAAAAGGTATTAACCCGGCCGATTTAATTTTTAGAACAGAAGATGCCGATCTATTGAAATTTTTTAGCGGAATCAACACTTTTCAGCAAAACTACAATACCGATCAAAGCGAGGTAGAAATTGAAGCATTAAAAGCAATCGTTAAAAATCCCGCCCAAATTCCGGTCTACCTGCAAGACGCTAAGCAATCATCGATTATTCAGCTTTCTTCTATTTTGGCAGTTGATGTTCAGCCGTTAAATGTCGATTTAAGGCTTTTGGTAGACCAGCGAGAGGATTATTACGAAATCACTGGTCGTTTAATCATCGAGGGGAAATCGTACGAACTCGATAACCTGCAATTGGTTCACCAGTATTTTGTAAAACTTAAAAATCAGCTTTATCTCATTAGCCGGCTCGATTTTTTAAGGGTAATCGGATTTTTTAAAAAGCAGAGCAACCGGTTAATCTTACACAAAAGCAAATATCCCGAATTTCAGAAAACCATTCTGATCCAGCTTGAAGGCAGTATTCATGTCGATTATTCATATTTGAAACCCGCAAGCAAAAGCCAGATTGAGGAAAAAGGTTTCGACCTTGAAAACGAACAACTGATTTATCTTTCCGAATCCGAAGATTTTATCCTGCTTACGCCCGTGATGCGTTACGGAAATTTAGAAATTCCTGTTTTATCGAAAAAGCAAATTCAGGCACAGGATAAATTTGGTAATGTTTTTAAGCTTAACCGCGATGAGAAAGCTGAGCTGCAGTTCATTTCAAACATCATCAGGTCGCACCCTTATTTTTACGAACAAATAGAAAACGATTTCCTCCTTGATCAAAATAAATACGATTCCTTTTACCTGCACCGAAAGCGGTTTTTAGAAGAAGCCTGGTTTTTAGATGCCTTTGAAATCTGGAGGAACAAGGATATTCATATTTTGGGCTTTAATCAATTGAAAAATAACAAGCTAAGTGAGTTTAAGCCCGAAATAAACATTGAAGTAATAAGCGGATTAGATTGGTTTGAAACCAAGGTAGAAGTAAAATTTGCTAAACATATTGTTCCTTTAAAGCATTTACACAAATCTATCCGCAATAAAAGCAGGTTTGTTAAGCTTGATGATGGTACCGAAGGTATTTTGCCACAAGAGTGGGTAGAAAAGTTTGCTGCCTATTTTAATGCAGGCGAAATTACGGAAGAAGCGATTCTGACACCGAAAATTAAATTCGCTACGGTTAATGAACTGTATGAGGATGCATTGCTGGATGGCGAAGTTAAAAATGAACTGAAACTTTATAAGCAAAAATTTGAAGGGGCCAATTCGATTGAGGAGGTAGAAGTGCCGGCAACTTTGCAGGCAACCTTGCGCCATTACCAGAAAGATGGCTTAAACTGGCTCAACTTTTTAGATGATTTTAATTTCGGTTCCTGCCTGGCCGATGATATGGGGCTGGGTAAAACCATACAGATTTTAGCCTTCATATTGTCGCAGCGAGAAAAAGTGAAACACAATGTCAATCTGGTCGTGGTTCCGGCATCGCTGATTTTTAACTGGAAAGCCGAAGTAGAAAAGTTTGCGCCATCAATACGTGTTAAAACCATTTATGCTGGCGAACGGAGTAAAACCACTAATGACTTTGATCAGTACGAAATCATTTTAACCTCCTATGGTACCCTGCTTTCGGATGTTCGCTTTTTGAAGGATTACCGCTTCAATTACATCTTTTTAGATGAGTCTCAGTTGATTAAAAATCCCGAATCGCAACGTTACAAGGCTGTTAGGATGTTACAATCGCGCAATAAAGTAGCCGTAACCGGTACGCCGATAGAGAATAATACTTTCGATTTGTATGGGCAGTTATCTTTCGCCTGCCCCGGCCTGTTTGGCAGCAAACAGCAGTTTGCCGATTTATATTCTACCCCCATTGATCAGTTTAAGGATAGCCGCAGGGCCGACGAACTTCAGCGGAGGGTGAGACCATTTATTTTACGCAGAACGAAAGAACAGGTGGCTAAAGAACTTCCAGATAAAATCGAAATTATCTTGTACTGCGAAATGGGGGAGGAGCAACGCGAAGTGTACGAAGCCAATAAAAAGGAAATTCAGGATTTTATTTTAGGTAAACAAGAAGACGATTTGCCTAAAAGCTCCATGCATGTTTTGAAAAGCATTACCACCCTAAGGCAAATTTGCAACTCGGCAGCTTTGCTGGCCGATGGGAAATCTTATTTACAGGCTTCTTCCAAAATTGAGGTATTGATGGAACAGATAGAAAGCAAAGCCGGTAAACATAAAATATTGGTTTTCTCTCAGTTTGTAACCATGCTCGATTTGATTAAGAAACAACTCGAAAATCGTGGGATTGGTTATGCATATTTAACAGGCCAAACGCGCAACAGAGAGGAAGTGGTTACTTCGTTTCAGCAGGATCCGGATATTCCGGTTTTCCTGATCAGCTTAAAGGCAGGAGGGACAGGGCTGAATTTAACCGAAGCTGATTATGTTTACCTGGTCGATCCATGGTGGAACCCGGCAGTAGAAAACCAGGCCATAGACCGCGCTTACCGGATCGGTCAGCATAAAAACGTAATGGCGGTGCGCTTAATCTGTCCCGATACTATTGAAGAAAAAATCATGAAACTGCAGGCTACTAAAAAAGATCTGGTTAAAAACCTGATCCAAACCGAAGGCAGTTTTTTTAAGAATTTAACCAAAAAAGAGCTGCTGGGATTGCTGGAGTAAGAGTTGTCAACTTTAATAGCAATTTTGCCGGAAAGTTGACAACTCTGGTACATGATCTGAATTAGATACCAACCTCGAAACCGTAATCCAAATACTTGGATACATTCAAACTCTTTACAATTTTCCAGGTTTTCTTTTCTGCAATAAACGCAGGAACGGCTAAGCCCGATACTTTGGCCGCTTCAACATAGAAATCCATTTTAACCGGATGTGAAGGTGAACAGGCGTGGTAAATCCGCCCGAAGGCCTGTTTTTCAATCAGGCGAATGGCAATACCAACAGCATCAGTTTGGTGGATTAAATTTACCGGTGCCAAACCATTAGGAATATCGGTTTTCCCGGCAAAGAATCTCCCCGGGTTACGGTCAGGGCCAATTAAACCGGCAAAACGAATAATGGTAGCTTCAGAGGTTTCTGCTTTTAAAATTTCCTCGGCAGCTACCACAACTTTGCCCGAATCGGTATCCGGACAAGTTGGCGTTTCTTCATTTACAAACTGGTTTTCGTCGGCAAATACACTGGTCGAACTGATCAGTACAATTTGGGTTGCCTTGCCTTTGGCAGCATCTATAATCAACTTAATTTTTGTAGGGTAATCTTGCAGTTCTGCAGAATTTCTTTTTGGCGGGATACAGATAAATAAAGCATCGCATTCAAAAAAAGAAGGATCTGCCTCAATTTTTTCAGTGGTGAAGTTAACCAGGTAAGGCGCAATTTTCGCTTCTGCCAATGCAATAAGCTTAGTTTCGGTGGTGGTAGATCCGTTAACTGAATAGCCCCTTGCAATTAGTGCTTTGGCAAATGCAAAACCAAACCAGCCACAACCTAAAACCGAAACCTTTTTAATTGCTTGTTGATACACTTTAGAATCTGAAATCATAGGGCCTAAAGATAGCGTTCTACAGGTAATTTATTTGTCAATTCTGTTTCTTGTACAGGGTTTTAGATAGTGCTAAAATTCCGTCGTGATAACTTGTTGGTTTAAAGTTGAATGCTTTTTCAAATTTTGAAGAATCGAAATGATAATCGTGATCGTACTGGTAATACATTTCTACCGTGCCTGCTACAACTTTTTTAAATAAGCCAACCAAACGGAGCATCAGTTTATTAATAGTCGAATAACTGGCTTTGGTTTTGTAAACCTGAGCAGCCAGTTCGATAAAACCTTTACCTTTTAAAGGTGCGGCAGTTGGTAAATGCCAAATCTGGTTACCCGATTCTGGTGTTTGTCCCAACAAATACAAAGCTTTACCGGCATCTTCAATGTAGGTAAAACTGTGTAAAGTGTTGGGGTTTCCTATCCACTGAGCGCTGGTTTTTTTGGCAAATTTATCCAGTACCATCATATCGAAAAAACTGTTCATGGAGTCGGTGCCATAAAAATCGGCAGCACGGGCTATGGTTGCGTTAATGCGACCTGCCTTACTTTCATCCATTAATTGCTGTGCTATTTTTGCCCTTACTTCGCCTTTTTGACTACAAGGTTGGTAAGGAGTATTTTCTGTCATTGGACCTTTTACCAATCCGTACATGTAAACATTGTCGAAAAAGATTAACCGCGCTCCGGTATGTCTGCAGGCATTAATCACATTCTGAATAATAATGGGCCACTGTTGCTGCCATATTTGAACATCGTAAGTTAAACCGGCACATAAATAGATTACGGTTGAGCCCTCCGTCGCGGCAAGTACTTCTTTCTCATTTAATAAATCGGCTTTGAGCCAGCTTACATTGGGATTGGTACTGGTTACAGGTTTTCTGCTTACCAATCTAACCGTTTCGTTATTGGCAACCAGTTCTCTCGTTAACGCGTTTGCTGTTGGCCCGCCGGCGCCTAATATGGTGTGCATAGCTTTTTTCTTTTGATTTACTCAAAGTTAAGTGAGCTTAAAGGCTAAAAACGTTAACAAAAGATAAGGATTGAAGATAACTGAAAGATCAGTGTTATTGTTGTAGCAGGGTTCTTTTACGGATGCGGGAAAGTGAAACAGGCGTAATGCCCAAAAAATTGGCGATAAAATGCTGCGGAACCCGCTGAAAAATATCCCGGCCGGTTTTCTCAAGCGCAGTATAGCGTTCTTCGGGGCTTTGTGTTATAAAAGCCGTTACCCGGTCTTCGTAGCAACAGATGTAATATTCAGCTATTAAACGACCAAAACGCTCCATTTTTAAGGCCAGTAAAGGATGGTTTAACATTTGCTGAAGATTATTGTAAGCAATCAGCACCAATTCGGTTTCTTCAAGTGCCTGAATGTAATTGGTGCTTGGTGTACGTTTAACGAAACTTTTGTAGGCGCTCATCAGCTCGTTTTCAAAGCTAAAGTATCCGGTAATTTCCTGCCCGTCTTTAATGTGGTAATAGCGTACTGCCCCACGGGTAATAAAGGCCATATAATCGCACACTTTTCCTTCAACAGCAAAATGTTCTTTTTTGCTTAAGGTAGCAAAACTAAGGTACTGTGTAAATATTTCCCATTCTGTTTCGTTAAACGTTACAAATGGGGCAATACCTGTTCTAAATGTTTCGAGTTGAAATCGCCTGTCCATATCAGAAATAAAATTCTGATTAAAGATACAGATTTACGAGGAATAGGATTAGCCCTTACCAAGATTGTAACAAGCCCTGCAACGTGGCTCGTAGCTTTCTTTTTCGCCTAGCAGCACAGTGGCTTCGTCGGCTGCGGTACGGTAGCTGTATAAGGCGGGATTGCCACAGCAAACACAAACGGCATTCACTTTAGTTACGTGTTCGGCAATAGCCATTAACGCCGGCATGGGGCCGAATGGTTTGCCTGTAAAATCCATATCCAGCCCTGCAACAATAACGCGGATGCCTTTCAGAGCCAATTTATTGCATACATCAGGCAGTTCATCATCAAAAAACTGGGCCTCATCTATACCTACAACCTGTGTATTGGTACCCAGCAATAAAATGGCCGAAGCACTGTCAACAGGGGTAGAGTTGATCGAATTTAAATCATGTGAAACCACTGCAGTTTCGTGGTAACGGGTGTCGGTACGGGGTTTAAAAATCTCGACATTTAATTTAGCAATCTGGGCTCTTTTCAGTCTGCGGATCAGTTCTTCCGTTTTACCAGAAAACATGGAACCACATACCACTTCTATGCTCCCCGAAAATTCGCCCCTTCTTCTAAAATTTTGTTCGCTAAATAACATGCCCGATTTTTTATGCTCCTATGTCTGTGCTATAATTTTTAAACCGAACAAATATGAGAATTATGTGTTATTTTTGAACACATAGTTACCAACATAAATCGATCAGAAATTCGTTTTAACTTTATGATGAACCAACAAGATATTTTCAAAAAGATAGGCAGCATTTTAGCAGAATTAAATGAGCAATACCAGTTTTTGGCTCAAAACCCTCAGCAGCTGAATGATTTGGAGCTGGAACTTTTTCTGGCCAATGCACATTTCCTTTCCGATCACGTTAATATCGTAAAAAAACTAAATACCATCGTTGAAGAAAAAGCGCCTGAACCAGGTAATCATCCGCTTTTAGAAGAGCAGAATACCATTATTTTGCCCGAAGTAACTAAAAGTTATGTAGAAGACGATGAATGTTTCGATCCGCAGGAGCTGGAAGAAGTAGTAACCGCCGAAGAAGAAGAGGCTCGCGTAGATATTAAAGCTGCCCGGGAAATTATAGATGAAGAAGCTATTGAAGAAGAAAAGGCAGCTTCGGTTTTAAAAAATGATTTTTTTAAGCCAGATCATGACGATCATACTTTTGAATTTGTGTTAGGCGCGCATGATGAAAACGCCCAGTTTGATTACGAGGTAAAACCAGCCGAAGAAATTTTCGACCGCCCGTTAAGTAAAGAAGAGGCCGAAATTTTGGCCCAAAAGAAAAGAATACACGAAAAGGAAAGATCTTTACCAGCAGAAGAAGCTATTTTGCCTACCGAGGATGATGAAATTGGTCCCGAACCATTTCTGATTGACCATGAAGAGATAGAGGAGGAAGAAGAAGAGGTAGCTGCACCTAAAGAAGAACCTGTTGTAGCAGTTTCACAACCCATTGAAGCACTTAAAGAAGTAGCACTGGATGAAGCCATTATTTCACCTCCGGTTGAGCATGAGAGACCGCTGTTTACACCAGAAGCGGTTCCGGTAAAACCTGCTCCACATCCAGTGGCAGCTAAGCCTGCGCAGAGTTTAAATGATTTGCTGGCCAAAACAAATGGTAAAGCAGATGAGCCGTTAAAAGCACCTATTGCCGATTTAAAACAAGCCATTAGTTTAAACGAAAAGTTACTTTTTATTAAAGACCTTTTCAACGGTTATAACCTCGCCTATTCTGAAGCGATTGATATTGTAAACAAAATGAACAGCTTTGAAGCAGCAGATGGTTTCTTACAAAACAATTATGCCGCAAAAAACAACTGGGCCAGCAAGCAGGCCACTGTTGATCAGTTTTACGAATTGCTGAACAGAAGGTTTAGTAAGTAAAGCGCTAGGCGGATAGGCGTTTGGCGATGAGTTTATGACCGTCCGCATTTGTAAATCCACAAATCATGATAGTCCGTGTTTGTAATGCGGATGCATGAGCCTGGCATTTGCAATGCCTTTTAATCTTTAAATAAATCCCATCCTGTTCGAATCGAGCTTTAAGAAGATAAACAGCAGGATGGTAAAACTCCAAAGTGAAGAACCGCCGTAGCTAATTAAAGGTAACGGAATTCCAATAACCGGAATAATTCCAATCGTCATCCCGATATTAATAAATACGTGGAAAAAGAGGATACAGGCTACACTATAGCCATAAACCCTCGAAAAGGTAGACCTTTGCCTTTCTGCCAGGTTAATGAGTCTGAGGAGTAAAAATATATATAGTCCAATCACAACCGAGCAGCCCATAAAGCCCCATTCTTCGCCAATGGTCGAAAAAATAAAATCGGTACTTTGCTCGGGTACGTAGCCATATTTGGTTTGTGTTCCCTGTAAAAAGCCACGTCCGGTTGCCTGTCCTGAACCAATGGCAATCTGCGATTGAATTACATTGTAGCCTGCTCCTTTATTATCTGTTTTAAGACCAAGCATCAGCTCAATACGACTGCGTTGATGTGGTGCCAGTACTTTTTCGTAAGCAACCTTAATCAGGAACAAATAACCAATTGCAAAAATGGTTACCAAAACTGTAGAGAAAATAATCTTTTGTTTCCTTCTGTTATTGTAAATAAAAAGACCCGCAATAGCAGTAATAATGATGATCAAAATATAGGTCGGAACCAGGAAGTCGGCCACAAACAATACAATCATGCCCAAAAATATCAGGAGGAAATAACCCGATAAGCCTTCGCGGTATAATGGAAACATAAAGGCAAGGAAAACCAGTGCAGAACCTGTATCAGGCTGGAGCATAATCAATAACAGTGGTGCGCCCACAATTAAGCCTGCAATGGCAATCGATTTAACATCCCTGAACTTTGGGTTAAAGGCTCCAACATACCTAGCCAGCAATAATGCTGTTCCGAATTTAGCAAACTCGGCAGGTTGGAGCTTAAAAGAACCAATTGCAATCCAGGCCTGATTTCCGGCAACTTTATTCCCGATAACCAGCACAGCCATCAATAAAATTAAGGTGCCGCCGTATATAAAAGGGGAGAAGACGTTGAACAATCTCCCGTCGAATAATAAAATAGAAAGTCCTAAGACCAAGCCTGTGATGATATAAATCAATTGCTTTCCATAAAGTGCATTAAAACCAAACACAGCTGTTTGTTCCGGAGGAACTGAAGCGTAAATGTTTGTAAAACCAATAGCGCATAAAGCGATGTAGATTAAAACAGTAATCCAATCTACATTAAAGAAAAAACGGTTTCCCTGTTGCTGCTGCATTTTATTTATTGGTTACAGGTTTATCGATGGTTACGGTTTTAAGTTCTTTGGGTTTAATGGCAACGCTTTGTTTAATGGTTGCCGAATTAATCCTCAAGCTATCTTTTATTCTTTTAACCGAATCAGTTTTTTTAATTAACAAGCTATCTGCTTTTGTGAGTTTAATTTCTTTTGTTTTATCTTTTAAAACAGGTAACAGATTTTGGTTTTTCATCCACTCAATCTGGGCTGCCCTTCCTCCACTTACCGTGCCTTTAAGATACTTTTCAATCATGTAACTGGCTATCGGTGCAGCATAGGTACTGCCGTAACCAGCATTTTCTACAATTACTGCAATAGCGATTTTTGGATTATCCCTCGGTGCAAAACCAATAAAAACAGAGTGGTTTTTACCATGCGGGTTTTGTACAGTTCCGGTTTTCCCACAAAGGAGTACATCAGGGATGCGCGATAATATGGCTGTACCCCAGCTGCTGTTTACCGCATCCTGCATACCATCAATTACGGGTTCAAAATGTTTGGCATCTACACCCACATAATTTTTAACCACATATTCTTTTCTAACCTGGTTTTTATCGCCAATACCTTTAATCAAATGTGGTTTAATATAATAGCCACGGTTAGCAATAATAGCCATCGCATTGGCCATTTGTAATGGTGTAGCGGTAATTTCACCTTGCCCAATGGCCTGAGAAATTACGTTGGTATAGCCCCATCTTTTACCGTATAGTTTATCGTAATGTTCTGATGTGTAGAAATAACCTTTTCTTTCGTAAGGCATATCTATACCAAGTTTAGCGCCGAAGCCAAATTTAGCCACCTTATCGCGCCATTCCTGATAAGTTTGCCTCTGGTTTTTCATGCCATTCTTGGTAATCAACTTTTGAAAAACATAGCAAAAATAAGTGTTGCAAGAGCGGGCAATCCCCCTTCTAAGCGAAATAGGGCCATCAAAGTGCTCACATTTAATTCTTCTGTTACCGGCCTGATAATAGTGTGGGCAAAAGAAAGTGGTATTGGGATCAATTACACCTTCCTGTAATCCGATTAAGGCATCAACGGGTTTAAAAGAAGAGCCTGGGGGATAATAACCCATTATTGGCCTTACTAACGATGGACGATAAGGGTTACCTACAATAAACTCCATATAATTATTTCCCTGGTTCCTGCCAACCAATAAATTAGGATCGTAGCCCGGACTACTTACCAGTGAAAGAATCTCTCCCGTAGCAGGCTCAATAGCAACAATTGCACCGACTTTATTGGCCATTAATTCTTCTCCCAGTTTCTGAATTCTCATATCAATACCCGAAATAAGCCGCTCGCCCGAAACTGCATTGATATCATACTTTCCATCAGCATAGCTTCCTTGCGGGGTATTGCGGGCATCGTAAACAGTATTAATAACCCCTTTTTCTCCCCTTAATGTTTCTTCGTACGAAAATTCCAGCCCGCTTTTCCCCTTGTAATCACCAGGTTTATAAAAACCTTCAGATTTTTCAATATCAACAGGGCTCACTTCTTTTACATAACCGAATAATTGCCCTCCAACACTGTCGGGGTAATGCCTGATGGTACGGTCCTGAGTTCTGAATCCGGGAAAACGGTAGAGTGTTTCCTGGAGGCGCGCATAACTTTGAACTGAAATTTGTTTAAGGAAGGGGGTAGCCTGATAAGTTGATTTTCCCCTCGCTTTACGAAGGTTTTTCCGAACATCCTCAAAACTAATATCAAGGGCTTGTGCAAGGGCTAAAGTATCGAAGGGCAGCACCTCATTAGGTGTAACCATTAAATCGTATACCGGTTCATTCTGTACGATAACTTTCATGTTACGATCGAGAATAGCACCTCGTGCAGGGAATTTATAAATCTTCCTGAGTACGTTACTTTCAGCTGAAATAAAGGCTTTGTCGCTAATAATCTGGATATAGAAAAGTTTGCCCAGTAAAATGAGGGCAATAACAATAAATAATCCCTGAACGATGTATTTTCGGTTAAATAATTGATCCATTAGCGTGGTGTTCTTCTATAGAATATAAACTCTACCAATAAAATAATAAGCAGTGTAAAGATACAACTTAAGCCGCATCTCATTAAGGTATAACCAATTTCGGTTAACCTGAATGTTTCTAAGAAGAACAACACCAAATGGTGTGTAATAACGCAGAGAAAAGCATAAAGTGAAAACCATTGGAAACCCATGTAACTTAACGATGGTTCTGGGTCATCAATTGCGTCTCGGTTTAAACTTATGGATATAAAAGAAATCCTGACAAATGCCAGCACTACACAAGCTGTTGCATGTACCCCCATGGTATCGTAAAATGCATCGAGTGTTAAACCCGTTGCAAAGGCTAATACATACAATAAAATGTTAGGGATACCAAAAGGCAGGAGCAGTAAAAATAATACGTAGATAAAGGGGGTAGACAGATCGTAAAAGCCCATATTCTTGAGCAGAAAGATCTGCACAAAAAGCAGTAAAAACCACCTGATCACATTTACAATTATGATTCTACTATTCATTGGGCTTAACTAGGCTTTCTAATGCTTTTTGCTCTTCAGCAAGTTTATCTTTAACCACATATACATATTGCAATGTGCTAAAATCTGTAAATAAATTCAATTCTCCCGATAAGAAATTATCGTTAGTGGAAACATTTGGTTTAATAATTCTTCCAACTAAAATGCCGGCAGGGAAGTTGCTGAAACTCGAAGTTACTACAGTGTCCCCTACATTCATTTTGATATGATTAGGCACTTCCTTTACAAAAGCTTTTTTAATGTCGAAATTCCCGTCGCCCCAGACTAATGAGCCTAAAGCATTATTTTTTTTGAGCACAACACTAATACGAGTATCTTTATGCAATAGCGATTGAATAGTTGCCAGGTGCTCAGAAACATCACGTATAAAACCTACAACTCCTCTTTGTGGAGCAATAACAGCCATATCTTTCTTAATTCCATCCAACGAACCTTTATTGATGGTGATAATGTTATTACGTAATGTAATAGAATTTTTCACCACTTTGGCAGCTAGATAAGTGTATTGTTGCTTAGTTACCGTATCAATAACTTTAACATCTTTAGCGCTATCAACTGTCGTTAAAGCTAACAATCGGGTTTTAAGTTTGGCATTTTCGGCCGCAAGGCTGTCGTTTACCATTCCGAGGTTTAAATACCTTTTAAAAACATTCAGCCTTTCGTATGCAGTACCCACTACTTCGTTTGATGAGTTTAGGGTAACACTACGTTGATAAGCATTATTTTTCACCGTTAGGTAAATGCCTATCGTAAAAAAGATAATAAACAGGAAAAATGCGTTGTATCTACTGATGAAAATCCAAAGGTTACGCATTGCTCATTAGGTATGAGATGTAAGATATGAGATATGAGTTTGGATAATTAGTCTCAAATCTCACGTCTCATATCTCAAATCAAGGTTATTGCATTAAGAATTTATATCCGCCAATATTTTTCAAGGCGATGCCAGTTCCACGAACTACAGCACGAAGTGGATCTTCAGCCACGTGAACAGGTAATTTCGTTTTAGCTGCCACACGTTTGTCTAATCCTCTTAATAACGCACCACCGCCTGTTAAGTAAATACCGGTTTGGTAAATATCTGCAGAAAGTTCTGGAGGGGTAATCTCTAATGCTTTTAAAATCGCTTCTTCAATTTTAGAGATTGATTTATCCAGACAATGTGCAATTTCGGTGTAAGAAACCGTAATCTGTTTAGGTACACCCGTCATTAAATCGCGACCCTGAACAGCAAAATCAGCAGGGGCATCCTGTAGCTCAGGTAAAGCAGCACCCACTTCAATTTTAATCTTTTCAGCGGTACGGTCACCAATCATAATGTTGTGCTGGCGACGGATGTAATTTACAATGTCAGAGTCGAAGTTATCTCCCGCAACGCGGATAGACTGATCGCAAACGATACCAGATAAAGCAATTACCGCAATTTCGGTAGTACCACCACCGATATCGATAATCATATTACCCATTGGTTCTTCCACATCAATACCGATACCTACAGCAGCAGCCATAGGCTCATGTATTAAATAAACTTCTTTAGCACCTGCAATTTCGGCCGAGTCGCGTACCGCACGTTTTTCTACCTCTGTAATACCCGATGGGATACAGATTACCATACGTAACGATGGGAACATCCAGCCTTTACCGCCGTTAAGCATGCGGATCATGCCTTTAATCATAGCTTCAGCAGCGTTGAAATCGGCAATTACACCATCTTTTAGCGGGCGAACGGTTTTAATATTATCGTGGGTTTTACCCTCCATTTGCATGGCCTGGCGACCAATAGCAATAACTTTGTTTGTAGTGCGGTCAAAAGCAACAATTGATGGTTCATCCACCACCACTTTGTCGTTATGTATAATTAGGGTATTCGCAGTGCCCAAATCAATGGCAACTTCTTGCGTAAACCAGTTAAATAATCCCATGTATGAGGTATGTTTCTTTAATTTTAATAAATGTATACTATTCCTAATGTAAAAATAGCTTTTTTATTGTTTTAACTTCTATTTTCTTTAACCATTAAATTGTTTTTTAGGCAATTAAAATTTAAAGATAAATTCAAAAAGACTAAAGCTTATGCTGGGTGCTTTAAGCTTTGGTCTTTGAGCTTTAATCTTAATTAGTGTTTAAAGTGTCTTACGCCAGTGGTAACCATGGCAATGCCTTTTTCGTTAGCTTTTGCAACAGAATCAGCATCTTTAATAGAACCACCTGGTTGTAAAACAGCAGTAATTCCGGCATCAGCAGCAATTTCAACACAGTCAGGGAAAGGGAAGAAGGCATCAGAAGCCATTGCAGCACCTTTAACGCTGAAACCAAATGAAGCAGCTTTTTCGATAGCCTGTCTTAATGCATCCACGCGTGAAGTCTGGCCAACACCGCTTGCAATTAGCACATCATCTTTAACCAAAACAATGGTATTCGATTTAGTGTGCTTTACAATTTTATTGGCGAAAAATAAATCTTTTAATTCCTGCGCAGTTGGTGCTTTATCGGTAACGGTTGTCATTTGCTCAGGACCCTCGATAATTAAATCTTTATCCTGCTCAATTACACCGTTTAATAAGGTTTTAAATTGTTTTTTGCTCAACTCAACTTCGTTGCGCTGTAAAATTACACGGTTTTTCTTTTTGCTGAACAACTCAACGGCCTCAGGCTGGTAAGCAGGTGCAATTAGTACCTCAAAAAATAGGTTGTTAATTTCTTCAGCTGTAGCTAGATCAACTTCTACATTGGTAATTAAAACACCACCGAAAGCAGAAACAGGATCGCAAGCCAATGCGTCAATCCATGCTTGTTTTACAGTTGGACGTGAAGCAATGCCGCAAGCGTTGGTATGTTTTAAGATCGCAAAAGTAGGATCTTCGAATTCATCAATTAAGGCAACAGCAGCATCCACATCAACCAAATTGTTGTAAGAAAGTTCTTTACCGTTTAGTTTGGTAAACATAGCATCTAAATTGCCATAAAATACAGCGCCCTGATGAGGGTTTTCGCCATAACGCAGAGTTTTAGCTTCAGTAACGCTTTGTTTAAAAACGTCAAGCGGCTCTTCCTGGTTAAAGTAATTAAAAATAGCAGTATCGTAGTGAGAAGAAGTATGGAAGGCAGTTTTAGCAAACGATTTACGTTGTGCTAAAGTAGTTTCTCCATTTTGTGCTTCTAATTGTGCCTGTAAAGTAGGGTAGTCATTTTTCGATGCAATGATTACAACATCGTTGAAGTTTTTAGCCGCTGCACGGATTAAAGAAATACCACCGATATCGATTTTCTCGATAATCTCTTCCGGTGTTCCACCTGCTTTTACGGTTTCTTCGAATGGGTATAAATCAACAATTACCAGATCAATTTCCGGGATCTCATATTCAGCAATTTGCTCCTGGTCGCCAGTTAAAGCCCTGCGGTTTAAAATACCGCCGAATACTTTTGGGTGCAAAGTTTTAACACGTCCGCCTAAAATAGAAGGATAACCTGTTAAATCCTCAACCGCCGTAACCGGAAGGTTCAGATCTTTGATAAATTGTTCTGTACCGCCGGTAGAAAATAACTGTACTCCCTGTGCGGCTAACAATTTTACCAATGGTTCTAAACCATCTTTATAATATACTGAAATTAAAGCGTTTTTAATCTTAATTGGCTGACTCATTTTACTGTAAATTTTGAGCCGCAAAGGTAGTAAAACAGGATTGTTTTTTTATTATGTTTTATTGGTAAAAAATCATCCTGTTAATTAAAAAAATAAAAAGAATATTTTGACCTGTGAAACGATGCTAATTAACTAGTTATAAATGGTTAAACTACCTAATGTTTCGGAGATTGATCAAGCCTGTTTTAACGTTTGGATTGAAACTGGTAGATACACGATTGCGATTCTCTTTATACGTTATATGCCTTAATAAGCGATATGCTATATATAAGGCATAACTACAATTAGCCCGGTTATAGTCGGGCTAATTGTAAAATATAACTTGTACTGCTTAATTGTTATTTGCTAATTTTCTTTACAATGCTTTCAACTATGCGCGGATAGTGCTGGTGCTCCAATTGCTGGCCTTTAAATTTAACCATTTCAAGACTATCGTTTTTATCAATTTTGTATCGTGCCTGGTAAATGTATTCACCTTCATCGTAATTTTCGTTAACATAATGAATGGTAATACCGCCTTCGGGTTCGCCTGCAGCAATTACCGCATTGTGTACATGATCGCCATACATGCCTTTTCCACCAAATTTTGGTAAAATAGCAGGGTGTATGTTAACAATGCGGCCGGGGTAGGCATGGATTAAGCTTTTAGGGATTAGCCAAAGGAAACCTGCCAGAACAATGAAGTCGATTTCCAGATTCTTTAGCAGTTCTATTACCTCGTCGGTTTTATAAAACTCATTTTTGTCAAAAATGTGGGTAGGGATTTCAAAATTATCTGCTCTTTGTAATACGTAGGCTTCGGCATTATTGGTTAGCACCAAAGAAATTTCTATCTCATTACTCCGCTTGAAATGCTCCATCAGTTTTTGGGCATTAGAGCCAGAACCTGATGCAAAGATGGCTATTCGTTTTTTCACTCAAAAAGGGTTTTGCCCAAAAATAGTATTTTTAAGGCTGTTTTCTTAATTCAAATTAATTTTTATTGTTACCAGTTAAAGTATTATTAATGAATAAATTTAGTGTATTTTTGCACTTCGACAAGGGACGTGAATTTTAGTGAATAAAAAAGTTAAAAGTGTTTTGTATTTTTAAAACATTAATTCTATATTTGCAACCCGAATTATAGGAAACGATTAAGAAAAATAAAAGGCTAAATAGAAATGGCAAATCATAAATCTTCATTAAAAAGAATTAGAGCAAACGCAACAAAACGTTTACGTAACAGATATCAGGCAAAAACTACACGTACTTTCATTAAAAGACTACGTGCTGCAGAAGACAAAAAATCTGCATCTGATTTATTGCCTAAAGTAATCTCTATGTTAGATCGTTTAGCTAAAAAGAACATCATCCACAAAAACAAAGCGGCTAATAACAAATCAAAATTAACGAAATTCGTTAACGGTTTAAAATAAGCCAATTTTTTTACGATATTAGTGAAAGGCATCCCAACCAAAAGTTGGGATGCCTTTTTTTGTCGGAAAAAATGGAAAACAACAAACAAAAATTAGGTATAAAATTATGGGCTGAGGCCGACAGGCCACGCAAAAGGCTTTTACAACATGGCAGGCGATATTTAACAGACGCTAAATTAATTGCCATTTTAATCGGCTCTGGTAATAGAAAACGAAACAGCTGTTGATTTGAGCAAACGAATACTGTCTTTTTACGATAACAGTTTAGTTCGGCTAGGTAAGGCATCTATTCAGGAACTTTCGTGATTTAGCGGAATTGGCGAAGCAAAGGCGCTCTCCATTATTGCTGCACTGGAGCTGGGGCTGCGAAGAAAGGAAACCGACGACGAGCAGAGTGTTCAGATCACTACTTCTAATCAGGCTTATAATTATTTGCATCAAACTTTTGCAGGCCTTCACTACGAAGAATTCTGGATTTTGCTGTTAAACAGATCAAATCACATCATTGGTAAGTTTCAAATTAGCAAAGGCGGCCAGGCCGGAACAGTAGCCGATCCGAAAATCATCTTTAAAATTGCGTTGGAAAACAATGCCGCGAATATTGTACTCGGCCATAATCACCCTTGGGGTAATTTAAAACCTAGTGATAGCGACAATAAACTTACCCGCGATTTAGTCGCATCGGGCAATTTGCTAGGCCTTTTTGTGGTCGATCATATCATCTTTGCCCGTAACAAATACTATAGTTATAAGGATGAAGATTTAATTTAAAAATATATTAAACGGTTAAAGTAGAATTAATGTTAAATTGTTATCATCGCAGCTTATTAAATTTATGCGACACCAATTGTGGTGGAACTGATTAAAAACAATCATACACAAATGAGAAAATTATTAATTCTTTCTGTTGCCATGCTTTTAGCTGTGACGGCATTTGCCCAGAAAAAAGGCATACCTATTAACATTATAACCTATAATATTCGTTTAAATGTAGCGTCTGATGGCGTAAATGCCTGGCCTAACCGGAAAGAAAATGTTAAAGCGCTGGTAAAATTTCATGATGCAGATATTCTTTGCGTTCAGGAAGCCTTGCCCGAGCAGTTTGATGCTTTACTAGAAGATTCGAATTTTGATGTTGTTGGGGTTGGTCGCGATGACGGTAAAAGAAAAGGTGAGTTTTCAGCAGTTTATTACGATAAAGACCGCTTTACAAAGAAAGATGGCGGAACTTTCTGGTTGTCTGAAACACCCGATGTACCATCGAAAGGTTGGGATGCTGCGCTTAACCGCGTGTGCAGCTGGGTGAGACTGTACGATAAGCAGAATAAAAAGGAATTTCTGGTTTTTAATACCCACTACGATCACATTGGTGTTCAGGCCAGAATTGAATCGGCTAAATTGCTAAAACAAAAAATACAACAAATTGCCCCAACTTTACCTGTTGTTTTTACCGGCGATTTAAACGTAACACCAGAAACCGAAGCCATTGCCACTATTAAGTCTTTCCTCATTGATGCAAAAGAAGTTTCTGCCGAAAAACCTTATGGGCCATCAGGCACCTTTAATGCCTTTCACTTTGATAGTGAATTAAAAGATCGTATCGATTATATTTTTGTAAACAAGGGATTTAAAGTGCAGAAATTTGCTGTACTATCGGATAGTAAAGATAAAAGGTATTATTCTGATCACTTGCCTGTTTTTGCCAGACTTTGGTTTTAACAGTGCGCACTCACGAAGTTTTGCAAGTATCTGTGATTGGACGACTTCGTTAATTTGTAAACGCTTAATGAAGGTAAACCTAATTATTTAGCGGCAATTATTAATAGTAGTATCTTGCTGGTTCAGCTTAAACGCAATCATGAAATTAGATAAATATCTGGTGATATCATTTTTACTTACTTTTATATTCGCTTGTAATTCCAATAAAATTGCAAAAAAGGAAGGACAGCAAAAAAGTGTAAAAAATGCAGAATCAAAAGTTCAAAAAGATTCAACTACAACTAATGCTGTACATTTTCCAATTCTTGATAGTTTAAAAACGCTGTTATCTATCGCAGATACTACCAAATCCGAAAGTATTGCGGATGATACTTCGGGCCACGATATTAATGATTTGATAATCCATGAGTTGACCAGGGTGCTAATCAATCCAAAAGTTACCAATGAGATGCTGGATAGCTTGCACACCTCGCTAGGAGTAATACGCTCAGATGATAAAAGATTTTGGATATTTAACTGGTACGAGAATACAGGTGGCACTTTTAAAAGCAATATCAGTGTGTTGTATTATCGAACAGCTTCAGGAAAGCAGATTATTAAAACTAGCCAGGATGTGAACAATAATTTTCCTTCCAGTGGGGCATGGTTTAATATGATCTATAAGTTGCCTGTGAAAAATAAAGAGCTGTATTTGTGTTTAGGCGACGGTGTAGGGTGTACAACGTGTATTTATAGTACTGCTGTAGTAGTAGAGGTGAAAAAGGATTCTATTAATTTTAACTATCCGGCGTTTGAAGATAACGAAGGATACGATCATGGAGATCATAGTTCTTCTGCTCTCGTATTGACTGCAAGGATGGGGGATATTGAGAAATTTGAGTATAATCCAAAAAATAGAACGCTATATTTTACATACTTAACAGATGATAATACGCCAATTGTTAGGGCGAGGAAAGAAAAACAAAAGACAATAATTCGAAAACTGTTTTTTAATGGTAAAAAATTTATTGGCAATCCCTATGAGTAATTACATATTTATGTGCTGTGAAATACGGTATTGGTTAAAATATATGCAATATCATCAATTTACCGCTATATTTCCGCATAATCACCTTTCGGCTTTAACCTTTAAATAATATCTTTGCGTTTTATGAAATTAGAGTGCCCTTCTGGATATGTCTTGATACAGGGTACTTACTACTTGATACTCCAAAAATGAAAATATCATATAACTGGTTAAAACAATTTGTACAGATAGATAAAACACCTCAGGAACTTTCTTTAATCCTAACCAATGTGGGTTTAGAAGTAGAAAGTGTAGAAGAAGTGCAGCCTATAGTAGGAGGCCTGGCAGGTTTGGTTATAGGCGAGGTATTAACCTGTGTACAGCATCCAAATGCCGATCGCTTACGGGTTACCACTGTAAATGTTGGTGGAAGTGAAAACCTGCAGATTGTTTGTGGTGCACCAAATGTGGCAGCCGGACAAAAAGTGGTTGTAGCTACTGTGGGTACAACTGTTTATCCGTTAGAGGGTGAGCCATTTAAAATTAAAGAATCAAAAATCAGGGGCGAACTTTCGCAGGGAATGATTTGCGCCGAAGATGAGATTGGTTTAGGTAAATCGCACGATGGAATTATGATTCTGGCCAATGATGCTGAAGTAGGTATTCTGGCGAAAGATCATTTTAAAATGGAGGATGATTATCTTTTCGAAATTGGATTAACGCCAAACCGTGCGGATGCAGCTTCGCATTTAGGTGTAGCCAGAGATTTGGCCGCTTATTTCAGAAGCGAATACGAAATTCCTGATCTTACTGCTTTTAAAACAGATAACGAGAGCCTGGTTATTCCGGTTGAGGTTGAAGATTTAGAGGCATGCCCACGTTATAGCAGTGTTACAATTTCAGGGGTAACGGTAACCGAATCGCCTGAGTGGTTAAAAGATAAACTGAAAGTAATTGGCCTTCGTCCGATTAACAATGTGGTAGATATTACCAATTATGTATTGCATGGTTTAGGTCAGCCACTACATGCTTTCGATGCCGATAAAATTGCCGGCGGAAAAGTTATTGTTAAAAAAGTGGCTGAAGGTACACCTTTCGTAACGCTTGATGATGTTGAGCGCAAATTAAGTGCAGATGATTTAATGATCTGCAACGCTGAAGCACCAATGTGTATTGCAGGTGTTTTTGGCGGTAAAACTTCAGGTGTAGATACCGAAACCAAAAATATCTTTTTAGAAAGTGCTTATTTTAATTCGGTTTCCGTACGTAAAACTTCGAAAAGACACGGTTTAAAAACCGATGCTTCTTTCCGTTTTGAGCGTGGTACCGATCCTGAAATTACTGTTACCGCTTTAAAATATGCTGCTTTATTAATTAAAGAACTGGCAGGAGGCGAAATTTCTTCATCAGTTTCTGATATTTACCCAAAACATATCCGTCCGTTCGAGTTCGAGGTAAGTTATACCAATATCAATAAACTAATCGGGGCAAATATCCCTTCGGCAGAAATTAAGCACATTATTACTGCCCTGGGCATTTCGGCTACCAGTACTTCCGATGATACCCTGGCATTAAGAGTGCCTTCGTTTAAAGTAGATGTTACGCGTGAGTGCGATATTACCGAAGAGGTGCTGCGTATTTACGGTTACAACAATATCGAAATCCCGACCAAGGTAAATGCTTCCCTATCTTATAGCATTAAACCCGAAAAAGAGAATACGCATAACGTAATTGCCGATATGCTTACCTCGAATGGTTACGCTGAGATTATGTGTAATTCGTTAACCAAATCGGCTTATTCTAAAAATATAGATGAGGCTGTATTTATTTTAAATCCGTTGAGCAGCGATTTAAATGTAATGCGACAGAATTTATTGATGCCAGCCTTAGAAAGTGTAGCTTACAACCAGAACCGTAAAAATGCTGATGTTAAGTTTTACGAATTCGGTAAAACTTACCATTTGATTAACGGACAATATGTAGAGCGCCCGCGCTTGTTGTTGTTGATTTCGGGAGCGAAACAAGGCGAGCAATGGAACCAGAACTCAAAACCGACTACCTTTTATAACTTAAAATCGGCTGTTGATGCAATTATAGCCCGTTTAGGGGTTTCGACTTACCAAAGTGATACATTGACGAATGAAGATTTTGCTTACGGTATTAAGTATTTCCGTGGCGATAAAACCTTAGTAAGCTTTGGAGCGGCTTCAAAAGCCGACCGTAAAGTGGCCGATGTAAATGCAGAGGTTTTCTATGCTGATTTCGACTGGGCTGTTTTACTGGATATCGTTAAGAAAAATAAAATTGTTCACAAAGATGTTGCAAAGTACCCACAGGTACGCCGCGATCTTTCATTGTTGATCGATCAACAGGTTACTTTCGATACTTTAAAAGGGATTGCTTTTAAAACCGATAAGAAGCTGATTAAAGAAGTTGGCGTTTTTGATGTGTATATGGGAGATAAATTACCGGAAGGGAAAAAATCTTATGCGTTAAACTTTATCCTGCAGGATGAAGAGCAGACCTTAACCGATAAGCAGATTGAAAATACGATGCAGAAGTTAATCGCGAATTTAACAGCACAAGCTGGCGCAGAAATTAGGAAATAAAATATAAATTCGTATTTTTAGAAATAAATTCATGACTTCTGTTGCAGATCAATTAGATAAGGTATTACAAAAAACGGCTCGGGTATTAGAGTTATGTAATGCGCTACAGGAAGAAAATGATTTATTAAAGCTTGAAAATCAATCGTTAAAAGTTGCATTCGATACTTCGAAAGGCAAAAATGTAGAACTTGAAGAAAAATTAAGGGTTACAAAATTGGCTAAGAGTATAGAAGGAACCAGTGAAAAATCGCTTGATATAAAACAAAAAATTAACGATTTTGTGCGGGAGATTGATAAAAGTATCGCATTATTGAAAAAATAAATGATGCGGGGAAATCAGAAACTAAGCTAAACAAATGGGAGAAATCTCGATTAAAATAACCATTTCCGACCGTATTTACCCCTTAAAGGTAAATATGGAAGAGGAAGAAATTGTGAGACGGGCGGCAAAAATGATCAATGAGCGCATAAAAGATTATCAGGATAATTATGCGGTTAGAGATAAGCAGGATCTTCTTTCTATGGCAGTGTTGCATTATGCAACAGCCGTATTAAGAACAGAAAACAAAGTACAAAATCAGGATACTGCTGTTGCCGATAAAGTTGAAGAATTGGATGTTTTACTCAATAATTTCTTTTCAAAATAAGGTTCGTTCTTTAAACATTTCGTCACTCTGAACTTGCTTCAGAGCCTTTAAAATAAGATCCTGAAATAAATTCAGGATGACGCAGCGTTGTATATATTAGCACAAAAATATAGCCGCAGCTAGTTTTTGAGTTTCAAATTTTATAAAACTTAACACTTCAATATCTATAGGGTTAAGAGGGCGTATTTCATTTGCTTTGCACCTGAAAATGGCTTAAACCCTAATTATGCTTAGTTGAGGTTTAAAATGTATGAGACTTTAAAAATTAGTTGCGGTTTTTTTTTACTTAAAAAACAAAATGGAAATAGTTGAAATATTAGGATATGTGTTTGCCGTAATTGCAGGTATCGCTATCGGAGTAGTGGTAGGAAGATTCCTCCTGCGTAACTTACTGAAACAGCAGGAAGTGGCTGCACAGAACAAGGTGAAGAAGATTTTAAAAGATGCAGAAAACAATGCTGAAATTTTAAAAAAGAATAAATTGCTCGAAGCCAAAGAGAAATTTTTACAGTTAAAAGCTGAGCACGAGCAGGAAGTAAACGCTAAAAACAATACCATTAACCAGCGCGAAAACACCATGAAGCAAAAAGAGCAATCGGTGAACCAGCGCATGGAAAACTTTAATAAAAAAGAGCAGGAGCTTGATAAGCAAAAAACTAATCTGGAAAAACAAACTGATCTTGCAGTAAAGAAACAAGAGGAAGTTGAAGTATTGAAGAACCAACACCTTAAGCAATTGGAAACCATTGCGGGTCTTTCGGCAGAAGAAGCTAAAGAGCAGTTGGTAGAAAACCTGAAACAAGAGGCCCGTACACAGGCCATGATGCAAGTAAAAGATATTGTGGACGAAGCCAAATTAACAGCAAGTAAAGAAGCTAAAAAGGTAGTAATCCAAACCATTCAGCGTACAGCTACTGAGGCTGCAATCGAAAACTCGGTTTCTATTTTCCATATCGAAAGTGATGAAATTAAAGGTCGCGTAATTGGTAGGGAAGGTAGAAATATCCGTGCTTTAGAAGCAGCTACAGGTATCGAGATTATTGTTGATGATACCCCTGAAGCCATTATCTTATCAGGTTTCGATCCTGTAAGAAGAGAGATTGCCCGTTTGGCCTTACACCGTTTGGTAACCGATGGCCGTATCCACCCGGCACGTATCGAAGAAATTGTAGCCAAAACCAAAAAGCAAATCGAAGATGAGATTGTAGAGATTGGTGAGCGTACAGTAATCGATTTAGGTATTCACGGTTTACACCCTGAACTAATCAGAATGGTTGGCCGTATGCGTTACCGTTCTTCTTACGGTCAGAACTTGTTACACCACTCGCGTGAGGTGGCTAATTTCTGTGCTACCATGGCTGCTGAGCTGGGCTTAAATGCAAAAATGGCTAAACGTGCAGGTTTATTACACGATATTGGTAAAGTGCCTGATGATAACCCGGAATTGCCACACGCAATTTTAGGGATGCAACTGGCCGAAAAATATAAGGAACACCCTGAAATTTGTAATGCCATTGGTGCTCACCACGACGAAATTGAAATGACCTCAATGATCTCACCGATTATCCAGGCTTGTGATGCGATTTCTGGCGCGCGCCCTGGTGCACGTAGAGAAGTGGTAGAAAGCTATATTAAACGTTTGAAGGATTTAGAAGAACTGGCTTTATCTTACCCTGGTGTTGAAAAAACTTTCGCAATCCAGGCTGGTAGAGAGTTACGTGTGATTGTAGAAAGCGAGCGCATTACCGATGCCCAGGCCGAATTACTGGCAGCAGATATTTCTACACGTATCCAAACCGAAATGACTTATCCGGGACAGATAAAAGTTACCGTAATCAGGGAAACCCGTTCTGTAGCTTTTGCTAAGTAATACTTTTAAGACCTTATGGTTTTTAAAAACCTATAAGGTCTCTTATATAAAGCGATGGATATTCCATCGCTTTTTTTTATTTTTACATAATGAGCAAGCAAACTATACAATTAGAGCCAAAACGTCCGGTTGATGTACTTTTTGATAAATATGCAGAAAGTCATCAAAATCCAACCAATAAAACGGTGCACTGGATTTGCGTACCATTAATTGTATTCAGTTTGCTGGGACTGATATGGCAGATTCCTTTTCCGCATATTGGTTTTTTAGGTAGTTATAATGGTTATTTTAACTGGGCCTCTTTTTTACTGGCCTTTAGTTTATACTATTATTATACTCTTTCGCCTGTACTGTTCTTCTTAATGATCTGGGTTGTAGGGCTTATGAGTTATATCATCGTTAAAATAGAGCAAGCCGTTGGCCTTGGTAGTGGAACGGCTTATGGTATTTATGCTGCCATATTTGTAGCTGCCTGGATAGGGCAGTTTATCGGTCATAAAATTGAAGGTAAAAAACCATCCTTTCTGGATGACGTTAAGTTCCTGTTAATCGGTCCGATCTGGTTATTGCACTTCATTTGCAAGAAAACTGGTATTAAGTATTAAATCTGATACGGTTAACATTAAATTAACTTTTAAATAAACTAAGCTTAATTAACATCTAACATACAGCTAACATTGTGGTAATAGCTTTGCCTAAAATTAAATACAGGCAAATTGGACTTAATCACAATTTTTAGAAGAACAGCACTAACTGTGCTGGTTTTATTTCTTGGCATAGCAGCTTATGCACAAACAGGCAAAATTTCGGGTGTTGTATCAGATAAAAAAACAGGCGAAACACTAATTGGTGTAACTGTTAAAATAAAAGGTACTACCAAAGGCGTGTCTACAGATGTAGATGGTAAGTATATCCTTCAGGCCATGGCCAATGGCAAGTACACCCTTGAGTTCTCTTATGTAGGATACCAAACTAAAGAAGTATCTGAAGTAGAAGTAAAAGGACCATCAGTTACCAGTTTAAATATTGTGCTAAGCGAAGCAGGTGGCCAAAACTTACAGGAAGTTGTAGTTAAAGCAAGCTTTAAACAAGAATCGGTTAACTCTTTATATGCACAGCAAAAAAACAGTGCTTTAATTTCTGATGGTATTTCCAGCGATCAGATTAAAAAATCACCAGATAAAAACACCTCTGACGTTCTAAAAAGGATTAGCGGTGCTACCATACAGGATAACAAGTTTGTTGTTGTTCGTGGTTTAAGTGATCGCTACAATACAGCTACTTTAGATGGTTCTACTTTACCAAGTACTGAAGCTAACAGGAAAGCTTTCTCATTTGATATTGTTCCTTCTAGCCTGGTTGATAAAATTACCATCAGCAAAACGGCTACTCCTGATTTGCCAGCTGACTTTGCGGGAGGAGCGGTGCAAATTGCAACTAAAGATATTCCAGAGCAGAATTTCCTTTCAGTTGGTGTTGGTTATGGTTATAACAGCCAGTCAACTTTTAAAGATTTCCTTGGAACCAAGAAAAATGCTTTAGCCTATTTAGGTTATGAGGATGGTTCGAAACAACTAGCCGAAAATTTTCCAAGTCGTGCTACAATTGCGAACGGAACTTTCACAGATGCTAAAAACGTTGCAGCTTTAAAATCCTTCCCGATTGATAATTCAATTAAAACTACCAGCGCTTTACCGACTCAGAATTACCAGTTTAATTTAGGCCGGGTAAAACATTTTGAAAATGGAAACAGCTTTGGCGCAACCGTATCTGCTACCTACAGAAACTCGCAGACCATTAATGAGAATATGGAACGTAATTTTTATATCTATAATTATAACGATAACCAATATAAATTCTCGAGTAGTTTAGGTGCTTTAGCAAATTTCGCCTACAGCTTTGGCAAGAACAAAATAAGCTTCAAAAACAT
This sequence comes from Pedobacter sp. KBW01, assembly GCF_003852395.1. Lineage (NCBI taxonomy): Bacteria > Pseudomonadati > Bacteroidota > Sphingobacteriia > Sphingobacteriales > Sphingobacteriaceae > Pedobacter > Pedobacter sp. KBW01. The sequence continues at coordinate 104,403 of NZ_QAJQ01000014.1, read as the reverse complement.
CTATAACAAAAATTACGATGATACTTATACTGTTCGTACAGGTATTCGTGATGGTAATACCTCTAACCAATTCTTTGCTTATGACATTATGCAGAAATCACTTTACAAAGCAACTTTTGAAGGTGATCATCAAATTGGAAAAGGTAATAACAAGTTGAAATGGACTGCATCATACAGTAATATCACCAATAACCAACCTAACCAGCTGAAGATTAATTATCAAAAAGCTTTAGCTGATCAAAATAATCCTTCAGTTCCTTATCAGGCTAATATTACCTCATTAGGAAAGGAAAATACACGGATGTTTTCTGATTTAAATGAGAACTTATATGCAGGTGATGTTAATTACAGCACACCATTTAAGTTGTTCGATGCTTCAACCACAATGAAAGTTGGTTTAGGGTCACAATATCGTGAAAGGACTTTCAATGCCCGCTTTGTTGGCGCACAATTAACAACCAATGATATCGATTTACAAACCAAGATCAGGGCTTTACCTATTACGGAAATATATGCACCATCACTAATTGAATCTGGTGTATATAGATTGGCAGAGGTTGGCGGTCCGTTAGATGATTACAATGCCAGTTCATTTACCAACTATGGTTATTTGATGCTCGATCAAAAATTTGGTGAAAACTTTAGAGCTGTTTATGGTGCAAGGGTAGAAAATTATAATGTAAAGTTGATGAATACGCTTGGTACTTATGTTGATGATACCCAGCTTGACGTACTCCCTTCATTAAACTTAACCTACAGTTTGACTAAAAAGGCTAATTTACGTGCTTCTTATTACCGTACCCTGGCCAGACCAGAGTTTAGAGAGCTATCATTAAACTCGTATTATGATTATGAACAATTGAGTAATATCATTGGTAATCCGAATTTGAAAAGATCGCTTATTGATAACTTTGACTTACGTTATGAAATTTATCCTGAAGCAGGTCAGCTTTTCTCAGTGTCGGCTTTTTATAAGCACTTTACAAATGCGATCGAAATCTATCGTTACGATGTATTATCAACAGTTGATGTGAACTTTTTTAATACTCCGAAAGCTTACGTGTATGGTTTAGAGTTTGAAGGAAGAAAGAATTTAAACTTTATCAGTGATGAAGGTTTCTTTAAAAATACCACTGCTTATTTCAATTTATCATTAATTAAATCTAAGGTAACTAACCCAACCGATCAGCAATATATTGACGTAACTCGTCCGATGGTAGGCCAGTCGCCTTACCTGATCAATGCTGGTTTACAGCACAGCGCCTTAGATAACAAATTAAACTTCAATATCCTTTACAATAAAATCGGCAGAAGAATTGTTCAGGCGGGGGGTATTCGTTTCCCAAGTACATGGGAAAATCCAAGAGATGTGATTGATTTCCAGGCCAGCTACAAAGTAATCAAATCAAAAGGTGAGATTAAATTAAATGTTGGTGACATATTAAACCAAAGAAATACAGTTTATTTCGATTATAACGGCGATAAAAAATACAACGGTAGTGTAGGTAATGGTGGTGATGAAACTTTCAGCTCTTACAAAACGGGTAGAAACATTTCATTATCATTTAATTATACTTTCTAGTCTTTAACAATATGTTAACAGGATATTAATCCACAAGAAAAATTAAAAATCTCTATTTGTAAATAAAAATATTTAAAAAAGAAAAAATGAAAAACCAATTTTTACTACTTGCTTTGTCAGTAGTTTTATTTTCAACTTCTTGTAAAAAGAACGTAATTGTTGAAGGTACTTCAACTGAAACTCCGACAAACAATACAAATGTTGTAGAAGTTTCTGGCGAGATCTCAGCAAATACAACCTGGTCTGCAAGTAAAATCTATTTATTAAAAGGTTTTGTATTTGTAAGTGGTGGTGCTACTTTAACTATCGAACCAGGTACAATCATCAAAGGTGATAAAGCTTCAAAAGGTACATTAATTATTACCCGTGGCGCTAAGATCAATGCAACCGGTACTGTTGATAAACCAATTGTATTTACATCTGCTTTAAATGCCGGTGCACGTAGTCAGGGAGATTGGGGTGGTGTTATCTTATTAGGTAAAGCGCCTGTTAACCAGGGTACTGACGTTAAAATCGAAGGCGGTTTAGTTCAACCTAGCGGTAAAGACGAAAAAGCTTATATCTTTTATGGTGGTACAGATGTAGCTGATAATTCAGGTACTATGAAGTACGTACGTATTGAATTTGCCGGTATTGCTTATTCAGTTGATAACGAAATTAACGGTTTAACGATGGGCGGTGTTGGTTCGGGAACTACTTTGGATTATATTCAGATTTACCGTTCTGGTGACGATGCTTTCGAATGGTTTGGTGGTACAGTAAATGCAAAACACTTATTGGCTATAGGTACCTGGGATGATGATTTCGATACAGATTTTGGTTATTCAGGTAATATTCAGTTTGCATTAGCACAACGTGTTGCTACTGTTGCCGATCAATCTCAATCAAACGGTTTCGAATCTGATAACAATGCAACAGGTACTGATCAAACACCTAAAACTTCTGCTGTTTTCTCAAATGTTACTATTTTAGGTCCGATTAAAGCTTCAGGTGGTTCTTATAACGCAAACTATTACCACGGTGCTCAAATTCGTCGTAACTCATCAATCAGTATTTTAAACTCTGTAATTTCTGGTTTCCCAATCGGAGTTTATGTTGATGATACTAAAGTTATTACTGCTGGTTCTACTTCTACCAACTTTACTTCAGGTTCGGCTGTTTTTGCTAATAACCTGGTTTATGGTAGCAAAACTGATATCAGTGTGAGTACAGCTGGTGTTGTTACTCAGGTTACTGATCTTTTAAAATTAACCAGTACTTTCGATGGCAGCAAATATGCAAGTTCACTATTCGTGAATCCTTATATCTACGGAACAGACTTCGCCGCAGCTGGTGCAGCTGGAAATGCTGACTTCACTCTAGTTACTGGTTCTGCTGCTGCTACTGGTGCTGCATTTACCAATGCAAAAGTATCGGGTGCATTCTTTGATAAAGTAGATTACAAAGGTGCTTTTGGTACAACTAACTGGGCTTCAGGTTGGGCACAGGTTGATGCTCAAACTTTAGCTTATACTACTCCAGGTGCTGTTAAATAATCTGAGTTAAACTAATATTAAAAAAGGCCGGAATCGCTTCCGGCCTTTTTCTTTTTAATTATTTGCGAAACCTTTGTTAACTCACACAAAGGTATTTCTAACGAGAAGCAGGGGCTTAATATTATTTACATCTGGCGCACCAGCAGCTGAAAACGGATAATTATATCCTCCGAGCCTATAATTATAGGTTTTTGTTTAATCAATATATGCTTTGATCTTATAATTATAGGTTTTGTTTAATCGATATTCTTTTTAATGATTTTGAGTTAATTTGTACAAAAATTATTGGCTGTAATTGAAAATCACAGCCAATATACTTTCTTAAATATTGGATTCGGTATTCCTTCTGTTTCTAGGGAATTGCTGCTTCAAATCTTCATAAACGTCTTGAGTGCCTGCAATATTCGATCGGTGCGCGCCCTTTACGGCATTATAAAAAACAGGAGCCGCTTCATAAGATTCACCACCGGCAACCATCATGCAGTCTTCTACCGATCGTAAAAACTTATTCGCTTCGAGGTAAATCTCATATAGATCGGCTGCAAATTTGTAATCTTTTTGTATTTCGGCCACATCTAAAAAGGAGGGGGCAGCTCTGGCGATTGCTTGGTGCGCGAAATAGCCCTGCCTACGAAAGCCAGCGTTTTATCGCCCATTTTTAACATGTTCTGGCGCTCATCTGCAGTAAGGTTAAAAATAAGCATATCTTTAAAGGCTGCTTTTGCTTCCTGTAATTGTGCAGTTACCCTTGCCATTTGTTCGGTAGTAATTTCTGCCGAGATTTTGTTGTTTAAACTCATGATAGTATGTTATTTAAGTAAAAAAATAATTCAATCTGTAGGCAATTTGAAAACGCTGGCATAAAAAGGTTGGTGTAACAGAAATAGCTACAGCCTTGATTTGTCCGATCAAATTGCGCATTGCCAATAAAATAAAATGGGATGAGTTTACTGCCTTATAAAGGATAAGTTAAATTTACCCGGCAGATTTTGTATGTGTTAACGATTAATTTTGTTCGTTAATAGACCTAATGTATTTGTTTTTTAGTTTGAAATAAATGCAAATTTAATTTTAATAAGATGTACCATAAGGTTTGGGTTTTCATGAAACGATCTTCACCAAACCTTCATCTTTTCAAACTAGCTTTATTGCTCAATTAAGCCACATTCGAGGCCATCCATAATGGGTGTTAAAATGGTATTTCTCTAATATTTTTATATTGTTTATTTTTTGTTAACAAACGGTAATTATTTAATTATTGTTTAACATTTAATTAACATTATGACTGTTGTTTTGTAGCAAAATAAAAACAACAGAAAATGAAATTACGCATACTAACCTTATTTAGTATTGTATTGTTGCTGTTTGCCACGGCGCAGGCACAGGTAACAACAGCCAGTATAAATGGAAAGATAAAAGATGAGAAAGGGATTATTCCCGGGGCTACCATTGCAATGGTACATATTCCTACCGGCACAATCTCTAAAGGTTCTTCAAATGAAACCGGCTTTTACCGCATTGGTAATTTAAATCCGGGTGGGCCTTACAAAATTACTGTAACCTATGTAGGTTACAGTCCGGTAGTTAAAGAAAATATCTATTTAACCTTAGGTGCCGATCAAAAATTAGATATCGATATTCAGGAGCAGGGCAGCCAGCTTGCAGAAGTAAACGTACGTGGCCAAAGAGGGCCAACTAAGGCCGGTGCCGGTACCAGCATAGGCGAAGGGCAAATTAAAACCTTGCCTACTATGAACCGCAGTTTGCAGGATGTTACCCGTGTAACCCCGCAAGGTAGCAAAGACAATACCTTTGGTGGTACCAATTTCAGGTACAATAACGTAACCATTGATGGGGCAATTAATAACGATGCTATTGGTTTTAGCCCTTCATTAGGGGGGCAAAGTGGTAGTTCAGGTATGCCCGGGAGTAGTACGCGTACCAATCCGGTATCTTTAGATGCAATACAGGATGTTACCGTACTTTTATCGCCTTACGATGTAAAAGTGGGTAACTTTTTGGGCGGAAGTATTAATGCTGTAACCCGTGGCGGTACAAACGATGTAACAGGATCGGTTTATGGATATGGCCGTAATGCAGCTTTGATTGGCAGAAATAAAATTGGCGATAATTCAAAAGAACCTTCAGCCTTTCACGATTATCAAACCGGTTTCCGTGTAGGCTTTCCGATTATAAAAGATAAATTGTTTTTCTTTACTAATGAGGAAATTACCCGTCGCCAGGACCCGGTAATTTTGGGTGCAGGTTCATCAGATATGAAACTGCTTACTGCTACAGAAGCACAACAGATAGCTGACCGCATGAACACTGCATACGGGGTTGATGCCGGTGCATTTGGTAATTACAATATCTACTCGCAATCAAACAAATTCTTTAACCGTTTAGATTGGAATATTAATGAAAATAACCAGTTAACAATAAGGAATAACACAATTGTTTCTAAAGCAACAAATTTAGAAAGAGATCAGTCTAACTTCCGTTTTGGTGGCATTGATTTCAGACAGAACAATAATCAAACATCAACAGTGGCCGATTTAAAAACACGTTTCGGTAATTCAGCTACCAATAACCTGATCATTGGATATTCTACTGTTCATGATTTCCGCGATCCGCTTTCTAATCCGGCTTTACCGCAGATTGAGATTGCAGCTAATGGAGGTACCTTGTTTTTGGGTACCGATCGTGAAGCCAGTATTTTCAATATGAAGCAGAATACCTTTGAATTTACAGATAATTACACCTACAGCAAAGGTATCCACACTTTTACTTTTGGTACACACAACGAATTTTACAACATTAATTATGGTTTTGTAAACTCATGGAATGGCCGCGTGGCCTACAGCAGCATCAACGATTTTTTAAACAACCAGCCAAACAGGGTACGTACAAACTATAATTATGATGATAATAGCCGCGATAATATTATTGCAAACCCAACAGCACAGTTTAATGTAAATATGTATAGTGTTTATGGTCAGGATGAAATTAGACTGGGCGACCGTTTAAAGCTAACACCGGGATTGCGTTTTGATATGGCCAATTTGCCTGATATGCCAACCTTAAGCAGCAAAACTGCAAATTCTCCGGTTGATGTAAATTACGGTACAACCTACACTTATACGCAGCCATCGGCAATTACAAATAAATTCCTGAATAAAATTCAGATCTCGCCACGCTTAGGTTTTAATTTTGATGCCCTGGGTAACCAGAGTTTAATTATACGTGGCGGAACCGGTTTGTTTACCAGCCGTATTCCTTTCGCCTGGATTGGTTATGCTTACTATAACAATGGCGTTAACTATGGTGCATTTGATAAGTCGTATGTTTATGCCAATGCTGACCCAACTAAAATTGTAACTCCGGCAGCTGGTTCAGATCCGGTTAGAGATGCTTTAACGGGTAATGGCGAAGCAGGTTATGTAACTAAACAAGGCATCAATGTTAAAGATGCAAGCGGTGCTACACAGGTAGATTTAGTTGATAATAACTTTAAAATGCCAAAAGCATGGAGAAGTAATTTGGCTTTTGATTATAAAACAGACGATCAGTGGAAGTTTACGGTAGAAGGTATTTTTAGCCAGGTAATTAAGGATGTGCAGTTTCAGCAAATCAACTATGTAGATAATCCTAAATACATGGTTTACGATACGCAAAAGCAGCAGCCTATTTATTCGGGTACAAAAATTAACCCATTACACACCAATGCTTATTTGCTATCGAACACCGACAGAGGATATAAATATAGCTTAACTGCACAGGTCAGCAAGTCACTCCCGATAGGTTTGGATATGATGGTGGCCTATACTTACGGTAGATCGAAAGATATTGCAAACGGTATCCGTAACTCTATGGAATCGAACTGGCAGTTAAATCAGGCATTGAGCCCAAACAATCCGGGGCTGGCCTATTCTAACTTCGATGTCCGCAACAGAATCATTTCAACCGTCAATTATAGATTAGATTGGGCAAAAAATGGTAAGTATGTTTCTAACTTCTCATTATTCTTTAGCGGCCAGTCGGGCGCTCCGTACTCATTAGGCTTGGTAAATACCCGGATTAACGGAACGGGCCAAACAGTGAGTTTATTGTATATTCCAGCGAGTGGTGAAACTACAAAGTTCTTCGCCAATACTCCGGATGGAATTGCCCAGGCAGTAGCATTTGATGCCTACATTAATGGAGATAAATATTTAAGCACCCGACGTGGTGATTTTACTGAACGTAATGGTGCCCGTACACCGTGGAACGTGCAAGCCGATTTCCGCTTTGCTCAGGATATCCAGGTGGCGAAAGGCAAACATCCGCATGTGTTAACTTTAACTTACGACATTATTAACCTAACCAATTTGGTTAATAAAGACTGGGGTATTCAGTATTTCTCGCCTAATACCTATAACTCAATGGCCAGTGTAGGTATTAAGGTAGCTACTGCCGGAACACCAACTGCATATCCGGTTTACACCTTTGCACAGAAAGATGTAACCTCTTATTCAAAAGATTTCTTTGCATCGCGTTATCAGATGCAGCTGGGATTAAGATATAGCTTTTAAGCTTGTAGTCAGTTAATAAAAAGGCTCTGTTGGTTAATCAACAGAGCCTTTTGTTTTTATTTTGATTCAGCTTCTTCTTTTGCTGGAGCTTTTACCTTTTTTGCAGCAACAGCTTTAACTGGTTTATCTTTAACAGGAACAATCACGTCCTTTTCTTCTTTGATAAATGGGGTTATTGAATCGTTTGTTGCAGAAATAGAAACTTTTTTAGCTAATTGCTTTGCAAACTTCTCGATAATTTTTTCTGTTTTCTTTGCTTTTCCGTATTGATTAACAAGTTCGTTAAATGCAAGGGCTAATTTCGATTCTAATTCTTTACGTATTTTTTTGCTTGTCGAATGGCTTTTCGACCTGGATTTGTTCTTTTTCATTTAACTACTTGTAGGTTTTTCCAAAGGTAAAAAAACATAAAGTTAAATTAATATTATGATTATGTTAACACTTTGGCGTGTGGTTAACATCTAAAATATTTCGGCTAACTTAGTATAGATCAGGTCTGTTAAATCTTAATCCGTCGAATATGAACTATCCAGTATTAATTGGCGTTGCGGTATTGGTAATTATTTTAATTGCCTATCTAATTAGAAGAAACCAGCGGGATAAAAAGAAGTTTGAAGAAGATACTATTGATGCGGAGCTTCCTTCTGAAAAAGACGATAAAGAGAATGTTTAGAAATTAACTCCCGGGGCTACATCGCCACCCAAATCTAAAGTATTCTGGAAAGCTTCAAGGTAACTAAGCAAATGACGTTCGGCGTTTGCATACGAAGTAAATGTTGATGCAGGTATGTTGGCTTCTTGCTCGCTGGTGTTTTTAAAGTGCGAGCTCACCTGAAAAGTAAAAGTCTTTTCGTCGTTAATTGGTGATAAGATCCGTGCTTTAACCGGATGGCCATGAATTTCAACAAAAAATTCTTTGATAACGGTATATATGATAGCAGCCATTGGGTTATTCTCCTTTTGGGATAAAAATACTTTAAATTAGCTGTTAATGCGCTTGTTATTAATAAGATAATGTTTTTTTAATATTAAATTAACCCGAATTTAATATTTATAGTCTTTTATCTCTTTGTAGGCTCGTAAGCATATACAATCTCATATTTAATGTTTTTCAGCTTATTGGCAAGCTGGCCAATTTTTAAATCCTGTGCTTGGGGCGTTGGTTCGCAAAACGAATATTTTTTGCCTTTATAAGTTATAAATTCACCCACAGGTTTATCGAACTGTACGGCCATGGTAAGGTGTGTAGGATACAGTAAGGCCACCATGGGTAAATCGTAAATTTCTTTTACGAGGAAAAAAAAGAGCGCAGCCCGGTCGTCGCAGTCGCTGTATTTATTTAACAAGGTTTGCTCGGGCGATAATCTTTTTTCTGTACCAAAGTTTTGTTCGTCGTTTTCATATAAAAAAGCGTAACGTGTAAATCGCATCAGGTAATCGACACCTTTCTTCTGATCCATTCCTTTTAAATTGTTTTTTAAAATCGGAATTAGCGAGCTGTATGTTTCGCGGCTTAAGGGGATGTTAAAGTAACTTTCAAAATCAACACCTGGATAGTTTTTAAAAATAGCCTGTACATCTTCGTTCACCTTTAATTTAAAATGGTAAATTTTTTGGCGGTAGCTGAATTCTACATCTTTTTCGGCATAATTTTCGGGTTTAAAATCAGGCATACGGGTAACCTTGTACGAAAATGCATTTCTGGCTTCCGGAATGGTAATGTTAACCGGCTTGTAAGCATCAGCTTGTTTAAACAACTTACCATAATCGTGGTAATTGAGGCACATGTACTTTTCGCCATCAATCATGAAGAAGGGGATATCGCTAATGTTTTCTTCATTCTTCACATAAAAAATTACCTGATCGTTGCCCACTGCCAGGCGGGCATCGTAGCCACATTTACTCAGTAAAAACCATTTGTATAAAGTATAGCGGAAATAGTTATCGGCCTTCGGACTAATCTGTTCTGCTGTTTTACGAATCAGTTGGTAATAAATCCAGTCGTTCAGGTCGTATTTTTCCCGGTATTTTTTTAATGAAGCAATCAATTCTGCATAATGGCCGGCCGATACATAACTGTAAAATTTTTCGGTTTCAGTGGCAGTTGCTTTTTGCGATGTGTTGAAAACAATAGAAGAATCGATACTGAAATTAAAAGTTCCGTTATAAAAATCGAATGAATAGTTCTGTCCCTTCACGTTGATGCTTATCATCATCGTGCAAACGAACAAAATAACGTTCAGAAAATATATGTAGATCCCTCTTTTCAAACCGCACCATATTTGGTTACATTAAATTTACTTATAATTAACATAAAAGCAACAATTTGTTTATGTTAACAACGAGGTTGTCCTTAATCAGAAATTAACACTATTTTTATGAAAGTGAGGTTTAATTTTTTTTAAGCGCATAAAGTCTGGTTCTCAAATGCCTTAATAGCGAAATATTACAGCCTTTGCAGGCTATTTCATCTAGATTAACAGGCTTTCCGATGCTGATTTTTAACTGATGCCCACTTTTATTGAACAACTCTGAAATCAGTTTTGCAGTTTGCAATGATGGGTGTATATATTTTAAGAGGCTAAAAAAGATGCCGTTGTTGCCATGGAAATATACAGGTAGAATTGGCACTTTGGCTTTAGCGATAATTTTTCCCACTACCGGATGCCATTCGCGATCTGTAATCTGGTTTTTCCTGAATTTATAGGAAGAAACTTCGCCAGCTGGAAAAATTGCAACCGGGCTTCCGTCTTTTAAAACTTTTAAAGTTGTTTTCAAACCGCTGATACTGGATGTATCCTGAACCTTTTCGAAAGGATTTACTGCAATGATGCATTTTTCGAGGTTAGGGATTTTTTTTAATAAAAAATTCCCCATAAACATGGTGTCTGATCGTTTACTAGCCAGTGTACTGAGTAATGCCAGCGATTCGATTGCGCCATAAGGATGGTTAGCTATGGCGATAAATGCCCCCTCTTTGGGGATATTGGCAAGATCTTCATCACTAATCTGGATGCTGACACCCAAAACATCCAAAATATGATTGGCAAATTTTTCGCCTTCTAATGTGTGGGCATCCTTAATAATTCCGTTGAAGTCGTTAATCTTCAAAAATCTCATTAAAAAGGAGGCGAGGCCTGGGATTGGAATATTACAGATACCCGTAGCTTTCGAAAAATTTTCTTTAGAAATGACTGTCATAAATTAGGATTCAAAATTGATTCCACCTGAAACCAATTTGATAAAATGTTTTTTATTTGAGCTAAATATAAGGGAGGGAAACACTCGGTTCTTATAAAGAAGAATGTTTATCATAGCTCATACAGAGTAGCTAAAGGTAACAGAATAATATGAACAACAGCGTATTTATCGATTAAGAAATTGTGATTCAAAATATTCTATAAATAACATTTCATTAATAACAACTTAACAAGGTCATCTTACTTTTGTGGCATAAATATTTGGTTAGTATTTATAAAGTTTAGGTTAGTTGATAATAAAAAAACCCAGATGGATGTCTGGGTTTTTTTGTTTTAGATTATAAGTTCTTGCCTAGTTTTTCAAGCATTTCTGGCGGAATATTGTGGGTATCAACCACTAAGAAACCATCCAAGCAATCAGAAAATTTCGGGTCAATATTGAATGAAATAATCTTCGCATTCAGGTTCATATATTGCCTTAACAACACCGGGATTTTAATGTGTGAGTTTTCGATATCGCCAATAATACTATCCAGATCTTTAAACGATTCGCTGCTATCTACAAGGGTATCGGTAGCAATAGGTAATAAATCGGCCTTAAATTTATTTCTTGGTTTAACATATTTGGCCATTTCATAATCGAAGTGGTTTTTGGTAATGTAATCAACAATCAGTGCCTTACTAAACTTTGAGAAATTATTGCTGATACTTACCGGCCCAAACATGTAGCGGTATTGTGGGTTATCAATCAGGTATTTTAAAATACCTTTCCAAAGTAGGAACAAAGGAAGCGGCTTACCCTGATATTCTTTTCTAATCCACGAGCGACCAAGTTCGATACCCTGTCTTAGCATTGGATAAAACTGATCTTTCATTTTAAACAGCTCAGACAGGTAGAAACCACGGCGGCCCATGCTTTCTAAAATTTCGTCGCCCTTACCAATCCGGTAAGCACCTACAATATTTTCGAGATCTTTATCCCAAATAAATAAGTGATTATAGTAAATATCGTAGTTATCGAGGTCGATTTTTTTATTGGTACCTTCGCCAACCTCACGGAAAGTAATTTCACGCAAACGGCCAATTTCTCTTAAAATGTTAGGGATCTTTAATGTAGGAACAATATAAACCTCGTAATTTTTCTCCGTCCAAACCTTAAAGTCTTCCAGCTGCTCTACCTCCGCTTTAATCAGCACACGCGAAGTTTCTTCAATTACATCGGCAGCTTTCTTTTTAATTTTAAACAGATTAAGTGGGTTGAAGAGTTTTTTCTCAGTATCTAGCCCAATACCCAGCGCATAAGTTCTGGCCCTCAAAAAGTCCATCAGCTTGTTACTGCTGTTCATATGCGAAATTTCCGAAACTGCAATTGGTTTACCAATCCTCACTTTAATGGTGCGGCCGTGCTTGTTTAAAAACTCAGATGGAAGTTTTGCAGTACGCAGGGTGGGGTGGATGAAACTTAAGATGTTAAAGAAAACACCATTGTTGCCATGGAAATAAATGGGTACCACTGGCACTTTTGCCTTTGCAATGAGCTTTCCAACTACAGGATGCCACATTCTATCGGTTACCTGTTGGGCATCCAGCTTAAAGGTCGAAACTTCTCCGGCAGGGAAAATGCCAATTGGGGTACCGTTTCTAAGTAAATCGAAAGTGGTTTTTAAACCGCTGATGCTTGAGGAGTGCTGAACATTTTCGAATGGGTTAACAGCAACAAAAAACTCATCAAGATTGGGGATTTTCTTCAAAATGAAGTTTACCATCACCTTTGCGTCCGGGCGCACCGTGCACAAAAGCTTAACCAGGGCCAGGCCTTCAACCCCACCATAAGGGTGATTAGCAATGGCAATAAATGGCCCGGTTTTAGGTATACTGTTTAAATCATCTTCGTCAAATTCGATAGAAACGCCAATGGTTTCTAATATTTTATCTACAAATTCTAAACCTTTAAAGTGTTGGTTTTGAGCAAAAACATCATTGATGTCGTTAAGCTTCATGATCTCCATCATCAAACCTGCCAAACCTGGTACACCTAGCTTATCTATCTTTGTTGCTTTCGCAAACTCAGATGTAGTAATGATCTTCATATAAAATTCTTTGTGGCGTTGATAGGCAAAACCTATACAGTTTTGCAATTCCAAAAATAAGATTTATATTTATAATACGCATGTCATATCGCATCTATGAGAATTTGGCTCAACAAACATTTCGGTTTTAGTAAAGGCGAATTCAATGGTTTGTTGTTTCTTGTGCTACTCATTATTGCAATTAAAGCTACACCTTTTTTATATAACTACTATAAACCGGTTGAAAAAGACGATCCTACGCTTTTGTCGCAGATCCAGCATTTAAAAGTGGTTGAAGAAGAACGCTCTGCTTATACCCACAGGCGGATTGATGGCTCAGACGCAGTAAAAAATATCAGGTTTTTTAATTTTGACCCCAATACCTTATCTATTAATGGTTGGCAAAGCTTTGGCTTATCGCCAAAACAGCCTGCAGCAATTGTAAATTATACCAATAAGGGAGGGAGCTTTTACAAGCCCGAAGACCTAAAAAAATGTATACCATTTCGCCAGAGCTGTACCAGAAATTGCTCCCTTATGTTAATATAGAAGAAACCACCTGGTAATGCTAAAAGCTTTGTTCCTTTTGAAAAGAAAGCATACGTTAAGAAAACAGTAATCGTAGATATTAATACAGCTGATTCGTCACAGCAGGATGAGATAAAGGGAATAGGAAGAGCTTTTGCAAAACGTATCGCAAACAGAACGGCAATTATTCGGGTACTGAAGATTTAAAAAAGGTTGTTCTTTTGAGTTAGGAAGTGATTGATAAAATTACTCCTTATATTTCTTTTTAAATACAGCTATACGAAATGGCACTATTGTTAGTGTTATAATAGAACTGTTATTGCAATGCATTTGCAATCTATTTTAGTTCAAACTGAAAATTTATTTACCTATGCCTTCCATAGTTGTGAAAAAAATAAAAAAAACTTTCTCTACCAATTTCAAGCTTTAAAATTAACGGCATAACATATTGAACCGAATACCATTTCATTCTGCAATTGCGAAATTATTTGATGGTAACTAACTATCAAATAATTGTTTATAATTGCTGCAACTAACTATAAAATATAAATTTAATGAGCGTAAGCTTCGATTTTTCAGAAACAGAAACTCAGCAGAGTGTGCGGACTATGGTTCGCGATTTTGCAGAGAAAAATATTCGTCCACATATAATGGAGTGGGATGAAGCACAGCATTTTCCTGTCGAGCTGTTTAAGCAACTTGGCGAGTTGGGCTTAATGGGGGTTCTAGTGCCCGAAGCATACGGGGGCTCGGGATTGGGTTACCAGGAGTATGTTGATGTAATTGTAGAAGTGGCGCGGGTTTGTGGTTCAATCGGCTTATCGCTGGCGGCACACAACTCTTTATGCACTGGCCACATTTTAGCTTTTGCCAATGAGGAGCAGAAGCAACGGTGGCTGCCAAAGCTGGCAACTGCCGAGTGGATTGGTGCCTGGGGCTTAACAGAAGCCAATACAGGCTCTGACGCTTTACGGATGATGACTACTGCTGTTGAAGATGGCGATGATTATATTATTAATGGAGCAAAAAACTGGATTACCCATGGTAAAAGTGGCGATATTGCTGTAGTAATGGTGCGTACAGGCGAAAAGGGGAGTTCGAAAGGAATTTCGGCCATTGTGGTAGAACGCGGTACACCAGGTTTTTCGGCAGGTAAAAAGGAAAATAAACTGGGTATGCGTGCTTCAGAAACTACTGAAATGGTTTTTGATAACTGCCGTGTACCTAAAGCCAATTTATTAGGCAATGTAGGCGAAGGTTTTAAACAGGCCATGAAAGTTTTAGATGGCGGACGTATTTCTATTGCAGCACTGGCTTTGGGTATTGCTAAGGGGGCTTTCGATGCAGCTGTAGCTTATTCGAAACAAAGGCAGCAATTTGGTCAGCCGATTTCTAGCTTCCAGGCCATTAGTTTTAAGCTTGCTGATATGGCTACTGAAATTGAAGCTGCAGAATTACTGATCCGTCAGGCAGCAGATTTAAAAAACAGGCATTTACCAATGACAAAGGAATCGGCAATGGCAAAATATTTTGCTTCCGAAGTTTCGGTTAGGGTAGCTACCGATGCTGTTCAGATCTTTGGCGGTTATGGTTATACTAAAGATTTCCCGGTAGAGAAATTTTACCGCGATAGTAAACTATGTACCATAGGTGAGGGGACCTCGGAAATCCAAAAAATTGTAATTGCCCGTGAAGTGCTGAATTAAGTTGAAAGACCAAAGCAAATCAGTACTTTTCTAAAGAAACAACAAACCAAATATATTATGAGTAATCCGGACGGTTTAATTACCTCCGGATTTTTTTCGCGTTTTAAAGCCAATACTTATGGGGAATGTTCATACTAAAGACTAAAGCGGCTTGATGCGAAGTTGAAAAATTTAGGCCTAAATTTAGCTTTAAGCTTATTTTATGTCCGTAGTTGTTAAAATGCTATCCACTACATACACACTAAATCCACGCCATGGGAGGGTGTTTTTGTATTCCTTGTAGTGCAGCTCGTAAAATTTACCACTATTGGCCATCATTTTTTCTGCAACTTCTTTACTGGCGATAGAAAATTCGAATTCGTTATTTTGTAATGTTCCGGTTTGCCGCGATTTTACCCCACTCTGAATCAGTTTTCCTTCATAGGTTTTAAAGATGTAACCCTTTTTAACCACATAATTTAGTTCGCCGGCTTTAACACCTTCGCCAAAAACAAAGAAGTACCGGTAATAACAAATTGCCACAAGTAGTAGCACAATAATAACTGCAATAATTGAGGTTACTTTTTTGCCTGTCGTCATAGTAGTAAATAGTTTATCTAAATTAAACAAAGAACCCATTAATTTAACCAAAGGGTCAAATAAAATTTCTTTTAAAAATCTTTCTCAATTTCAATATTTTGCTTACATTTGCAGCCCCGATAGTACGGGAAATTTAAAAACCACGAGAGGAGGTATTTCAGCGTTATGATCATTATCAACATTAAAGACGGCGAATCATTAGATAAAGCCCTTAAACGTTTCAAGAAAAAGTTTGAAAAAACTGGTGTATTGAGAGAACTACGTAGTCGCCAAGCATACGAGAAAAAATCCGTTGCTCGCCGTACTGAAATTAAACATGCTGTTTACATTCAGAATATGAATCAAGATACAACTGCATAGTTGTTTACGATATAATATATTAAAGCTTCGATTTTTTAATCGGAGCTTTTTTGTTTTTAAAGGAATCAAAAACTTTACAATAAACAATTAATTAATGATTTCTTTATATCAAAACTATTTGTAACTTCATATCAATGCCCCTCAAAAAGATATTGAATGTTGTTGAAAAGTTTTATTACATATTTAACTCACGAGAAGCGCTATTCTCAGCATACCATCACTTCTTATCAAGCCGATTTGGATCAGTTTGAAAGGTATATCAACAGTACATTCGAGCTCCATTTTTTAGCAGTGAAACATACTCACCTCAGGAGTTATATGGTCGATTTAATGGAGCAGGAAAATGCCGAAACCACCATTAACCGAAAAATTTCGGCATTACGCAGTTTTTACAAGTTTTTGCTAAGGGAAGGAAAGATTGATCAGAATCCTACAGTTTTAATTAAGGCACCTAAAATTCCTAAAAGACTTCCGGTATTTGTTGATGCGCTGAAAATGGATCATTTGCTGGATTCTGAGCATTATTTCGATGCCAGTTTCCCTTCAGTGCGCGACCATGTGGTGATAGAACTGCTTTTTGGCACCGGAATGCGTTTAGCCGAATTACTACAATTAAAAGATACCGATATAGATGTTTACTCTGGTACAATCAAAGTTTTGGGTAAACGGAACAAGGAACGTATCATCCCAATAAATAAATCGCTTATTAATCAGCTAAATATCTATATTGAACAAAAAAAGTTGCAAAACTTTAATAACAATTTGCTTATCTTAATCGTTACCAATACAGGAGCAGCGGCATATCCAAAATTAATATACCGTATTGTTACCGAATACCTAAAACACGTATCAACTCATGAAAAGAAAAGTCCACACGTGCTCCGGCACAGCTACGCAACCAGCCTGTTAAATGCAGGTGCAGATTTAAATGCAATAAAAGAATTGTTGGGCCACGCTAGTTTAGCGGCCACACAGGTTTATACCCATAATTCTATTGAAAGATTAAAAACAATTTATAAACAAGCCCACCCAAAGGCGTAAAAAAAGGAGGAAAAATGAAAATCGGAGTTCAATCAATCCACTTCAGTGCAGACAGTAAGTTGTTAGACTTTATCCAGAAAAAAGCAAACAAACTCGATCAGTTTTTTGATCAGATCATTAGCGGCGAAGTGTATTTAAAGTTAGAGAACGTAGAGGATGAAGCCAATAAAATCAGTGAGATAAAACTTATTGTGCCAGGAGGGACCTTATTCGCTAAAGAACAATGTAAATCATTTGAAGAGGCCACCGATCTGGCTATCGAATCGCTAAGAAAGCAAATTACGAAACATAAGGATAAAACGCGTGCAAAATTGAGTGAGCATAAAGCCATTTTAAGCGAAAGCGAAGCCGCAGATTATTAATATTAAGTAGAGAATTATAAAAAAGGAGCAGTGCAGTTCAAAATGCACTGCTTTTTTTGTGTTAAGCGCTCGTGTTTTTGAAAGAAAAACAGTGTTTGATTTAAAAAAAATGAATGCTACAGGTGGGATGGGTTGATGGATTTCGGTTTTTTTGCGATTAATTTCACTTAATTTCTATTGGCGTTTGAATAAAAAATGATCAAAAGAGGAGTGATTTTATTTTTTTTGAAATTTATTTAGCTTTTAATTTTAGATGAGTATTCCTGTTGTTATCCATAAAGCTTCGTTTTTTCGAAAAAGGAGCAGAAAAAAGTGAAAAAAATATTCAATTTTAAGCGGTTGATTACTAAGCCAATTCGGCTTGTTTACTGAAATGGACAAAAAAACTTCTCCATTTTTTTTCAAATTTATTTTGAAGTGAAATATAAGTGTGTATATTTGCATTCCCTTTCGGAAAGGGCGTTACGCCAAGAAGAAAAGGGTTGTTCTTTAAAAAGATAAAAGTTTTAAAAATACACGCTAATAGTATGAAAAATGAAGATTTTTCGTATCATTGCACAAAATTTAAAGCCTCCTTAGCTCAGCTGGTAGAGCAACTGACTTGTAATCAGTAGGTCATTGGTTCGATTCCGATAGGAGGCTCTTTTTATTTTAAAGTGTTAGCATTTTAAGATAAAGTTGGGGAGATACCA
>NZ_QAJQ01000014.1:0-86115 GCF_003852395.1 Pedobacter sp. KBW01 | reverse complement strand
TCTCCCCACACTTTAAATGAATGGATGACTAAATGTTTTAATGATAATTAAGTCATTCATTCGTTCAATCAATCACTAATTTTTTAAAAGCGGAAGTAGCTCAGTTGGTAGAGCGATAGCCTTCCAAGCTATAGGTCGCGAGTTCGAACCTCGTCTTCCGCTCCAATAGAATTAGAAAGTGGGCAGTTACTCATACGGTTTAAAATTTAAGGCCAAATGCTGAAACTGAAAACTAAAAGCCGACTTAGCTCAGCGGTAGAGCACTTCCTTGGTAAGGAAGAGGTCGTGGGTTCAATTCCCATAGTTGGCTCAGGTATAATAAAGCTTTGTTAAATCTGTTTAAGCAGAATAGCAAGGTTTTTTGTGTTGAAAAAACAATAAATAAGAAATAATAAAAAGTTAACCTACTAATTAGTTATAAATAAAATGGCAAAAGAAAAATTTGACCGCAGTAAACCGCACTTAAACATCGGTACAATCGGTCACGTGGATCACGGTAAAACAACTTTAACAGCAGCTATTACAAAAGTTTTGGCTGATGCTGGTTTATCTGAGGCACGTTCATTCGATTCAATTGACTCTGCTCCAGAGGAAAAAGAAAGAGGTATTACAATCAATACAGCTCACGTTGAGTATTCAACAGCTAACCGTCACTATGCACACGTTGACTGTCCAGGTCACGCGGATTACGTGAAAAACATGGTTACTGGTGCTGCTCAAATGGACGGTGCAATTATCGTTGTTGCTGCTACTGATGGTCCAATGCCACAAACTAGAGAGCACATCTTATTGGCTCGTCAGGTTGGTGTGCCTTCATTAGTTGTATTCATGAATAAAGTGGATATGGTTGATGATCCAGAATTATTAGAACTAGTTGAAATGGAAGTTCGTGAATTATTATCATTCTATGAATTCCCAGGTGATGATATTCCAGTAATCCAAGGTTCTGCTTTAGGTGGATTAAATGCTGATCCGAAATGGGTTGGTAAAATCATGGAGTTAATGGATGCTGTAGATAGCTACATTCCAATTCCTCCACGTTTAACTGATCTTCCTTTCTTAATGCCAGTTGAAGATGTATTCTCAATCACAGGTCGTGGTACTGTTGCTACTGGTCGTATTGAGCGTGGTGTAATCAACTCTGGAGATCCAGTTGAGATCTTGGGTATGGGTGCTGAGAACTTAAAATCTACAGTAACTGGTGTTGAGATGTTTCGTAAAATCTTAGATTACGGTGAAGCTGGTGATAACGTAGGTTTATTGTTACGTGGTATTGAGAAAACTGATATCCGTCGTGGTATGGTAATCTGTAAACCAGGTTCAGTAACTCCTCACACTGATTTCAAAGCTGAGATCTATGTATTATCAAAAGCAGAAGGTGGTCGTCACACTCCATTCTTCAACAAATATCGTCCTCAATTCTATTTCCGTACCACAGACGTAACTGGTGAGATCTCACTAGCTGAAGGAACTGAAATGGTAATGCCAGGTGATAACGTTACAATCACAGTTAAATTAATTAACGCGATTGCAATGGAAAAAGGTCTACGTTTCGCTATCCGTGAAGGTGGTAGAACAGTAGGTGCTGGTCAGGTAACTGAAATCTTAGCTTAATTTTAAGCTACAACAATACAAAAAGAGCTGGTTCAGGCTAGCTCTTTTTAAAATACACGGGAATAGTTCAACGGTAGAATAGAGGTCTCCAAAACCTTTGATCAGGGTTCGAATCCTTGTTCCCGTGCCAAAATAATGATTGAATTAGTGAATTTATAACGGTTGAATGTGTTTACATTCAGTCTCTCACTAGCTCAATCATTTAATCATTATAATAAATATGGCTAAAGTAGTTGAGTTTATAAAAGAATCGTACGATGAAATGACCCAGAAGGTTACCTGGCCTACATGGGGCGAACTGCAAAGTTCTGCTATTCTGGTATTGGTTGCTTCTTTAATTATTGCATTGGTAATTTTTGCAATGGATAAAGGATCTACATTTGTGTTAGATACTTTTTATAAATCACTTTCTAATTAATATTTACGAATGAGCGATCTAAAGTGGTACGTTGTAAGGGCTGTAAGCGGTAAAGAAAAGAAAGTAAAACAGTACATTGATGCTGAGATCAGCCGTTTAGGTTTCTCTCATTTGGTTCCTCAGGTGTTAATCCCGATGGAAAAATATTACCAAATGAAAGATGGTAAAAAAATTGCCAAAGAACGCAACTTTTATCCTGGATATGTGTTAATCGAAGCTACCTTAGACGGTGAGTTAGAGCACATCATTAAAGGTATTAACAGTGTAATTGGTTTCTTAGGTGATAAAGCCGGTAATCCAATTCCAATGCGCCAGGCAGAAGTTAACCGTATTTTAGGTGTGGTTGATGAAATGAGTGAGCAAGGCGAAACCATGAATGTTCCTTACTATGTTGGCGAAAACATCAAAGTAATGGATGGTCCTTTCAATGGTTTCTCAGGTATTATCGAAGAGGTAAACGAAGAGAAGAAAAAACTGAAAGTTATGGTTAAAATCTTCGGACGTAAAACTCCATTGGAGCTTAACTACATGCAGGTAGAAAAAGAGTAAGATTGTACTTAAGATATTTTAAAGCCTCGAAGCAATTCGGGGCTTTTTTATGCATAATAACGGTGAGCGGGCAATAAGCTGAGCAGCTTATCCGTTAAATATCAAAAAGTTCTTAATTCCTCTTTTTAACTAAAAGATGCAGTTTTACGAGATTCATACGAATTAATAATTAATTTTTATTGATACTATTGTTTTACTGTAAGTTAATCCATATCTTTGCAGTCCTTTAAGCTTTATAGGAGCCCTAAGGAAATAAATGTTACATGCTTCCAATATTTAACATTGAGTTTTAAATAAACAAAAAACACAAAATGGCAAAAGAAGTCAGTGCAATGATCAAATTACAGATCAAAGGCGGAGCGGCAAATCCATCGCCACCAGTAGGGCCTGCATTAGGTGCTAAAGGGGTGAACATTATGGAGTTTTGCAAACAGTACAACGCTCGTACCCAAGATAAAGCAGGTAAAGTATTGCCAGTTGTAATTACTGTTTATGCTGATAAGTCATTCGATTTCATCATCAAAACCCCTCCGGTAGCTATCCAGTTAAAAGATGCTACTAAATTACAGAGTGGTTCTGCTGAGCCTAACCGTAAGAAAGTTGGGTCGGTGACCTGGGACCAGATTAAAGTTATTGCTGAGGATAAAATGCCTGATTTAAATGCATTTACAATCGAATCAGCAATGAGTATGGTTGCTGGAACAGCACGCAGTATGGGAATCACCGTTTCTGGTGACGCACCCTGGAACAATTAATTAAAAAACAGTTTACAACAGTGGCGAAATTAACTAAAAATCAAAAAAAGGCACATGCTAAAATAGAAGCTGGCAAAGCTTATACTTTGAAGGATGCTGCTGCTTTGGTAAAAGAAATCACTACTACTAAATTCGATGCTTCAGTTGATATTGATGTATCTTTAGGCGTAGATCCACGTAAAGCCAATCAAATGGTACGTGGTATTGCTACTTTACCACACGGAACAGGTAAAACTGTACGTGTTTTAGCTTTAGTAACTCCTGATAAGGAAGAAGAAGCAAAAGCAGCTGGCGCAGACTTCGTAGGTTTAGACGAGTATGTAGCTAAAATTGAAGGTGGTTGGACCGATGTAGACATTATTATCACTACACCAGCTTGTATGGCTAAGGTAGGTAAATTGGGCCGTGTTTTAGGTCCAAGGAACTTAATGCCTAACCCAAAATCAGGTACAGTAACTAACGAAGTTGGTAAAGCTGTAACTGAGGTTAAAGCAGGTAAGATTGATTTTAAAGTAGACAAAACGGGTATCATACACGCCTCGATAGGAAAAGTATCATTCCCGGCAGATAAAATTTATGAGAACGCACTTGAAATTATTCAGGTGATTTCAAAACTAAAACCATCTGCTGCAAAAGGAACTTATTTTAAGAGCATTCACGTGTCTTCTACAATGAGTCCTGGGATTGCAATTGAAACCAAATCAGTAGCGGGGATCTAATCATGAACAGAGAAGAAAAAAACGAAGTAGTTTTAGAACTACAAGGACAAATGCAAGAGTTTGGCAATTTTTATATTGCTGATACTTCTAGCCTTTCTGTTGAGCAGATTAATAACATCCGTCGCAAATGTTTTGAAGGCGATATCGTAATGAAAGTTGCTAAAAATTCTTTAATCCGCAAAGCGATTGAAGGTTTAGAAGGCGACGCTTCTGAGATATACGAAGCATTAAAAGGTTCATCATCATTATTATTCTCAAAAACAGCAAACGCTCCGGCTAAGTTGATTAAAGCTTTGAGAAAAACATCTGATAAACCAGTGCTTAAAGCAGCATTTATAGATTCATCAGTATACGTTGGCGATGACCAATTGAATAACTTAGTAAGCTTGAAATCAAGAGAAGAGCTTATCGGAGATATCGTTGGATTATTACAATCACCAGCTAAAAATGTTCTATCTGCACTTCAATCAGGCGGTAGCAAAATTGCAGGAATTGTTAAAACTCTACAAGAAAGAGAAGGTTAACGAACACCTTAAGTTCGCAAATTAAACAAAATTATTACACGTAAATTTTTAAAATCTTAATAAAATGGCAGATTTAAAAGCGTTTGCTGAGCAATTAGTAAACTTAACAGTAAAAGAAGTTAATGAATTAGCTCAAATCTTAAAAGATGAGTATGGTATTGAGCCTGCAGCTGCTGCTGTAGTTGCTGGTCCTGCTGCTGGTGGTGATGCACCTGCTGCTGCTGCAGAAAAAACATCTTTTGATGTAATCTTAAAAGAAGCTGGTGGTCAGAAATTAGCAGTTGTAAAACTTGTTAAAGACTTAACTGGTTTAGGTTTGAAAGAAGCTAAAGACTTAGTAGACGGAGCACCAAAAGAATTAAAAGCTGGTGTTGCTAAAGACGAAGCAGAAGCTCTTAAAAAACAATTAGAAGAAGCTGGAGCAGTAGTTGAGATTAAGTAATCACTTAACTTAGCTAAGCTAAAAATGTATTAGACACCGACTGAAAATGTCGGTGTCTTTACCTGTTTATAAACATCTCATTTTGTTTGGTTAATGAGCCTGTTTGAAATTCGAACCAAACAAATAGTTTATTCTTAAACTAAAATCTTTTAGTCCATTGGCAAAGACAGTCGAACAAAGAGTAAATTTTGCAACTAGTAAGCACATTATAGACTATCCGGATTTTCTGGATGTGCAATTGCAATCATTCAGAGAATTTTTCCAGATAGATACCACATCAGACGATCGCTCTAGCGAGGGTTTGTTCAAAGTGTTTGCTGAAAACTTTCCAATAACAGATTCGAGAAATATCTTCGTATTAGAATTTCTTGATTATTTTGTTGATCCGCCACGTTACGATATACATGAGTGTATTGAGCGTGGATTAACCTACAATGTTCCATTAAAAGCAAAGCTGAAGCTTTCTTGTAACGATGTTGAACATGAGGATTTTGAAACCATTATTCAGGATGTGTATTTAGGTACTATCCCGTATATGACACCAAAAGGTACGTTTGTTATCAACGGTGCAGAACGTGTTATCGTTTCGCAATTACACCGTTCTCCGGGTGTGTTCTTCGGCCAGAGCCGTCACACTAACGGAACCAAATTGTACTCAGCACGTGTTATCCCTTTCAAAGGTTCATGGATCGAGTTTGCTACAGACGTTAACAACGTAATGTATGCTTACATCGATCGTAAGAAAAAATTCCCGGTTACCACTTTATTGCGTGCTATCGGTTACGATTCTGATAAAGACATTTTAGAACTTTTTGATCTTGCTGACGAAGTAAAAGTTAGTAAATCAGGTTTAAAGAAATACATCGGTCGTAAACTGGCTGCAAGGGTATTGAAGAAATGGGTTGAAGATTTTGTTGATGAAGATACTGGTGAGGTAGTTTCTATCGACCGTAATGAAGTGATTCTTGAAAGAGAAACCGTTTTAGAAGACGAACACATTGATATGGTTATTGAAGCAGGTGTTAAAACTATTATCCTTTCTAAGGAAGATGGTGCGAGCCAGGCCGATTATACCATTATATATAATACATTACAAAAAGATACATCAAACTCAGAGAAAGAAGCTGTTGAAAACATCTACCGTGCTTTGCGTAACGCAGAACCACCTGATGAGGAAACTGCCCGTGGTATCATCGATCGTTTATTCTTCTCGGATAAACGTTATGACTTAGGTGATGTTGGTCGTTACCGCATCAACCGTAAGTTGAAAATGAATACCCCTGATGATGTAAAGGTATTAACGAAAGCAGATATTATCGCAATTGTTAAATACCTGATCAAATTGATCAACTCTAAAGAAGAGGTGGATGATATCGATCACTTATCAAACCGTCGTGTACGTACGGTAGGTGAGCAGTTGTACGCACAATTCGGTGTTGGTTTAGCCCGTATGGCCAGAACAATCCGTGAGCGTATGAACATCCGCGATAACGAGGTGTTTACACCAACTGATTTGATTAACGCCCGTACGTTATCATCAGTAATCAACTCTTTCTTTGGTACAAACCAGTTATCTCAGTTCATGGATCAAACCAATCCATTGGCAGAGATTACACACAAACGCCGTTTATCAGCTTTAGGTCCGGGTGGTTTATCCCGTGAGCGTGCTGGTTTCGAGGTACGTGACGTTCACTACACGCACTACGGTCGTTTATGTACAATTGAAACTCCAGAGGGACCGAACATTGGTTTGATTTCATCACTTTGTGTGCATGCAAAAATCAACAATTTAGGTTTCATTGAAACACCATACAAACGCGTTGAAGATGGTAAAGTAGTTGTAGATTCAGATGTTATCTATTTATCGGCAGAAGATGAGGATGGTAAAACCATTGCTCAGGCTAATGCTGAGTACGATGATAAAGGTGTGTTCTCTACTCCACGTGTTAAAGCACGTTACGAGGGTGACTTCCCGATTATCGAGCCTGAGAAATTAGACTTGATGGACGTTGCACCTAACCAGATTACTTCAATTGCTGCTTCGTTAATTCCGTTCTTAGAACATGATGATGCGAACAGGGCGTTGATGGGATCGAACATGCAACGTCAGGCCGTACCATTGTTACGTCCTGAAGCACCAATCGTTGGTACAGGTTTGGAAGGTCGCGTTGCCCGCGATTCAAGAACTTTGATCAATGCAGAAGGTGATGGTGTTGTAGAATATGTAGATGCAAACGAAATTACCATTAAATACGAGCGTAACGAAGATGATCGTTTAGTTTCATTTGAAGGTGATAGCAAAACATACCGTTTAATCAAATTCAAAAAAACCAACCAGAATACCTGTATCAACTTAAAACCAATTGTTAAGAAAGGTCAGAAAGTAAGTAAAGGTCAGGTTCTTTGTGAAGGTTATGCAACTGAAGATGGCGAATTGGCATTGGGTAGAAACCTGAAAGTGGCATTCATGCCTTGGCAAGGTTTCAACTTTGAGGATGCGATTGTAATCAACGAGCGTATTGTTCGCGATGACGTTTTCACTTCATTGCATATTGAAGAGTTTGAATTAGAAGTACGTGATACTAAACGTGGAGAAGAGGAATTAACACCAGATATCCCGAACGTTTCTGAAGAGGCTACAAAAGACCTTGATGAGAACGGTATTATCCGTATCGGTGCTGAAGTAAAAGAAGGTGATATTTTAATTGGTAAGATTACCCCTAAAGGTGAGTCTGATCCTTCACCAGAAGAGAAATTACTACGTGCAATCTTTGGTGATAAAGCAGGTGATGTTAAAGATGCGTCTTTAAAAACTCCTCCTTCAATCCAGGGTGTGGTAATTGATACTAAATTATTCAGCCGTGCTAAGAAAACTACAAAAGCTGAAGAGAAATCGGCAATTGAGAAATTAGATAAAGGCTATAACACAGTAACTGAGAAGTTAAAGAACGAATTAGTTGACAAATTATTCGCTATTGTAAACGGAAAAACATCACAAGGTGTATTTAACATTTACAAAGAATTATTAGTTGCTAAAGGCGCTAAATTTACTCAGAAAATTTTAGCAGAGCTTGATTATAACCACATTAGCCCTAACAAATGGACTACTGATGACGATAAAAACGAGCTAATTAAAATGTTGCTTCACAACTACGGTATCCGTGTTAACGAAGAGCTTGGTGCTTACAAACGCGATAAATTTGCAATTAGTGTAGGTGATGAGCTTCCATCGGGAATTGTACAAATGGCAAAAGTTTATGTTGCTAAAAAACGTAAGTTAAAAGTAGGTGATAAAATGGCTGGTCGCCACGGTAACAAAGGTATTGTTGCACGTATTGTACGTGATGAAGATATGCCTTTCTTAGCTGATGGTAGCCCGGTTGATATTGTGTTGAACCCACTGGGTGTACCTTCACGTATGAACCTTGGTCAGATCTATGAAACCGTATTGGCATGGGCCGGTAAAGAATTGGGTGTTAAATTTGCAACCCCGATTTTTGATGGTGCTACGCATGATGAGGTAGAGGAGTGGATTGCTAAAGCGGGTGTTCCTGCTTCAGGAAAAACCTACTTATACAATGGTTTAACAGGTGAGCGTTTCGATCAGACTACAACTGTAGGTATTATCTACATGTTGAAACTAGGTCACATGGTTGATGATAAGATGCACGCCCGTTCAATCGGACCATACTCGTTAATTACACAACAACCATTGGGTGGTAAAGCCCAGTTCGGTGGTCAGCGTTTTGGTGAGATGGAGGTTTGGGCATTAGAAGCATTCGGTGCTGCTAATATTCTTCAGGAGATCTTAACCGTTAAGTCGGATGATGTAATCGGAAGAGCCAAAACTTACGAAGCCATTGTTAAAGGTGAAAACCTACCAACTCCGGGTGTACCAGAATCGTTTAACGTATTGGTACACGAGTTACGTGGTTTAGGTTTAGATATTACATTAGATTAATTAAGCCGAAAGACTAAAGACTAAAGCTCAAAGCAGCTTTGGTCTTTAAGCTTTCCGCTTTAACCTTACATAAGTATGTCTTACAAAAAGGATAATAAATTAAAAAGCAATTTCACATCAATCACGATTAGCTTATCGTCTCCGGAGATTATTCTGGAACGCTCAAGCGGTGAGGTGTTGAAACCAGAAACCATTAACTACCGTACTTACAAACCTGAACGTGATGGTTTGTTCTGTGAGCGTATTTTTGGTCCGGTAAAAGATTACGAATGTCATTGCGGTAAATACAAACGTATCCGTTATAAAGGTATTGTTTGTGATCGTTGTGGTGTTGAAGTAACTGAAAAGAAAGTACGTCGTGAGCGTATGGGGCACATCGCTTTGGTGGTTCCTGTTGCGCACATCTGGTATTTCCGTTCTTTACCAAACAAAATCGGTTATTTATTAGGTTTACCTACTAAAAAATTAGATTTAATTATCTATTACGAGCGTTACGTAGTTATCCAGTCGGGCTTAATGGCCGAGGAAGGTATCAACTATATGGACTTCTTAACAGAGGAGGAATATTTAGATATCTTAGATAAATTACCTAAAGAAAACCAATACTTAGACGATAAAGATCCTAATAAATTCATCGCCAAAATGGGCGCTGAAGCATTAGAAGATTTATTAAAACGTATTGATTTAGATACTTTATCTTACGACTTACGTCACCAGGCAGCTAACGAAACTTCTCAGCAACGTAAAAATGAGGCTTTAAAACGTCTTCAGGTTGTTGAAGCTTTCCGTGGCGCTAATACACGTATCGAGAATCGCCCTGAGTGGATGATTGTTAAAATCGTTCCGGTTATTCCACCAGAATTACGTCCATTGGTTCCATTAGAAGGTGGTCGTTTCGCTACTTCCGATTTAAATGATTTATACCGTCGTGTAATTATCCGTAACAACCGTTTAAAACGTTTGATCGAGATTAAAGCACCAGAGGTAATTTTACGTAACGAAAAACGTATGTTGCAGGAAGCTGTAGATTCGTTATTCGATAATTCACGTAAAGTTAACGCGGTAAAAACTGAAGGTAACCGTGCCTTAAAATCACTTTCAGATATTTTGAAAGGTAAGCAAGGTCGTTTCCGTCAGAACTTATTGGGAAAACGTGTGGATTATTCAGCTCGTTCGGTAATTGTTGTAGGGCCTAGCCTTAAATTACACGAGTGCGGTATTCCTAAAGATATGGCTGCTGAGCTTTACAAACCATTCATCATCCGTAAGATGATTGAGCGTGGTGTGGTAAAAACAGTTAAATCCGCTAAGAAAATCGTGGATAGAAAAGATCCTTTAGTTTGGGATATCCTGGAGAACGTATTAAAAGGTCACCCGGTATTATTAAACCGTGCACCAACACTACACAGACTAGGTATTCAGGCTTTCCAGCCAAAACTAATTGAAGGAAAAGCAATCCAGTTACACCCATTAGTTTGTACCGCATTCAACGCCGATTTTGACGGTGACCAGATGGCTGTTCACTTACCGTTAGGTAATGCAGCAATTTTGGAAGCCCAGGTATTAATGTTGGCTGCACACAACATCTTAAACCCTGCAAACGGTACGCCGATTACGGTACCTTCTCAAGACATGGTCCTTGGGCTTTATTACATTACTAAAGGCCGCAGAACTGACGAAACAAGAGTTGTAAAAGGACAGGATTCTGCTTTCTACTCACCAGAAGAGGTTATTATTGCTTATAATGAGAAAGAGTTAGACTTGCACGCATTTATCAAAGTAAGGGTAAATGTTAAACAAGCTGACGGTTCTATCGTTAACAAATTAACTGAAACTACTGTTGGTAGAGTATTATTCAACCAAATGGTTCCCGAAGAAGTTGGTTACATCAACGAGTTATTAACTAAAAAATCGTTAAGAGATATTATCGGTGAGGTAGTTAAAATGACTGGTATGGCACGTGCTTCTCAGTTCCTGGATGATATTAAGGAATTAGGTTTCAAAATGGCGTTCCAGGGAGGTTTATCGTTCAACTTACAAGATGTAAACATTCCGGTAGAAAAACATACATTATTAGAGCAGGCGGCTAACGAAGTTGAAGAGGTAAGAAACAACTATAACATGGGTTTCATTACCAACAACGAGCGTTACAACCAGATTATCGATATCTGGACCCGTATCAACAACAGGTTAACTACTTTCGTTATGACTCAGTTATCTTCAGATAACCAGGGCTTTAACTCAGTTTACATGATGCTTGATTCTGGTGCACGTGGATCTAAAGAGCAGATTCGTCAGCTTTGCGGTATGCGTGGTTTGATGGCGAAACCTCAGAAATCAGGTTCAGGTGGTGACATCATTGAAAACCCGATCTTATCAAACTTTAAAGAAGGTTTATCGGTATTAGAGTACTTTATCTCTACGCACGGTGCCCGTAAAGGTTTGGCGGATACGGCGTTAAAAACAGCTGATGCGGGTTACTTAACCCGTCGTTTACATGATGTTGCTCAGGATATGATTGTTAACGATAACGATTGTGGTACCTTAAGAGGTATGTACACCACTGCGTTAAAAGATAACGAGGATATTGTTGAACCATTATACGACAGAATTTTAGGCCGTACTTCATTACACGATGTATATAATCCTTTGGATAATACATTAATGGTAGGTGCTGGCGAAGATATTAACGAAGAAGTTGCTAAATTAATCGACGAATCGCCTTTAGAAGGTATCGAAATTCGTTCAGTATTAACCTGCGAATCTAAACGTGGTGTTTGTGCACTGTGTTATGGTCGTAACTTAGCATCTGGTAAACGTGTTCAAAGAGGTGAGGCAGTTGGTGTAATTGCAGCACAATCAATCGGTGAGCCGGGTACACAGTTAACACTTCGTACTTTCCACGTGGGTGGTACTGCATCAAACATTGCTGCAGAATCTAACATCGTAGCTAAGTTTGATGGTGTCGTTGAATTCGAAAATATCCGTACCGTAGATACACAAACAGAAGATGGTACTGTACAGGTTGTTTTAGGCCGTTCAGGTGAATTTAGAATTGTTGAGCCAGGAAGCGGACGTGTTATTGTAACCAATAACATTCCTTATGGTGCATTCTTATTCGTTAAAGAAGGCGATAAAGTAGCTAAAGGTGATAAAATCTGTTCATGGGATCCGTACAACGCGGTTATTCTTTCTGAATTTGCAGGTAAAGCACAGTTTGATGCCATTATTGAAGGTGTTACCTTCCGTGAGGAATCAGATGAGCAAACTGGTCACCGTGAAAAAGTAATTATAGATACACGTGATAAAACGAAAAACCCTTCAGTTCAGATCGTTGATAAAAAAGGCGAAATGATTAAAGGTTATAACATTCCGGTAGGTGCTCACGTTTCAGTTGATGAAGGTGAAGCAATCCAAACTGGTCAGATTATCGCTAAAATTCCACGTGCAACTGGTAAAACCCGAGATATTACGGGTGGTTTACCTCGTGTAACTGAATTATTTGAAGCACGTAACCCATCTAACCCAGCTGTTGTAACTGAGATTGATGGTGTGGTAACTTTAGGTGGTGTTAAACGTGGTAACCGTGAAATCACAATCGAATCAAAAGACGGAGAAGTTAAAAAATATCTGGTTCCATTGTCTAAACACATCCTTGTACAGGATAATGACTTTGTGAAAGCAGGTATGCCATTATCTGATGGTTCAATTTCTCCGGCTGATATCTTATCAATTAAAGGACCAGCAGCGGTTCAGGAATACTTAGTAAATGGTATTCAGGAAGTTTACCGTTTGCAAGGTGTGAAAATTAACGATAAGCACTTCGAGGTAATTGTTCACCAGATGATGCAGAAAGTTCACATCGAGGACCCGGGAGATACTATTTTCTTAGAAAATAACGCGGTAGATCGTTGGGATTTTGCTGAAGAGAACGATGCAATGTACGACAAGAAAGTTGTTGAAGATGCAGGTGATTCAAATGATCTAAAACCAGGTCAGATTGTTTCATTACGTAGATTAAGAGATGAAAATTCTCAGTTGAAACGTAAAGATTTAAAACAGATTACGGTTAGAGATGCAAGACCGGCAACTGCCAGTTCTATCTTACAAGGTATTACCCGTGCATCATTAGGTACTAAATCGTTCATTTCTGCGGCTTCGTTCCAAGAAACTACGAAAGTATTAAATGAGGCAGCGATTGCAGGTAAACGCGATAATATGTTAGGCTTGAAAGAAAACGTAATCGTTGGTCACTTAATCCCTTCAGGTACTGGTGTACGTGGTTACGAGCGTATCATTGTAGGTTCTCAGGAAGAATACGATAAATTATTAGCTTCTAAACAAGAAGAAGTAGAAGCTTAATATTTAAGCGCATGATAATTTAAACCCCGGCATTTCGTCGGGGTTTTTTTGTTTACAGCCTAAATTGATACGCTATGATATGCCCACGACAAAAAGAAATTATATTTGTATCGTTTCACGCTTCGGCTAATCCCAATTATCCATCCATATGAAGAACTTATTAATCCTGTTATTCCTTTGCTTCCAAACATTGGCTTTTGCACAAAATAAGCAGCCTAATATTATCTTTATTCTTTCCGATGATCATGCTTATCAGGCTATTGGTGCATACGGAAACAAATTGGTGAATACACCCAATATAGACCGACTGGCAAAATCAGGAGCTTTGTTTAATAATGCAATTGTATCCAATGCAATCTGCGGACCAAGCCGTGCTGCGTTTATTACTGGCCAATACAGTCATAAAAATGGCTACAAAGTAAACGATGGTGTTTTAGATACCAATCAGCGTTTTTTACCTGAAATTTTAAGTGAAAATGGCTACCAAACCGCTTGGATTGGTAAATGGCATTTGGGAAGCTTGCCAAAGGGCTTCGATTACTGGAATGTGATGCCTGTTCAGGGCCATTACTTCAATCCTGATTTTATCAATCAAAAGAACGATACAGTGCTGTATCATGGTTACGTAACAGAAGTGATAACAGAACTCACTAAAAAATATTTAAATGATAGAAATCGCGATAAACCTTTTTTTCTGGTTGTAGGCGAGAAAGCAACACATAGGGAGTGGTTACCCGATTTACAAGACCTGGGTGCTTACGATTCGATAAAGTTTCCATTACCC
The DNA here is from genome assembly GCF_003852395.1 of Pedobacter sp. KBW01. Classification (NCBI taxonomy): domain Bacteria; kingdom Pseudomonadati; phylum Bacteroidota; class Sphingobacteriia; order Sphingobacteriales; family Sphingobacteriaceae; genus Pedobacter; species Pedobacter sp. KBW01. Next base: position 71,987 of record NZ_QAJQ01000014.1, on the reverse strand, counting down.
GCAACCTTTTACGACGATTACAAGGGAAGGACAGCAGCTGCCAAACAGTTAATGAGCGTTGGAGAGGTGCTGACCCTTAAAACTGATTTAAAAATTAACCAGCCTTTTGGAGAAAAACCGAAGGTAAATAACCAGCCTGTCCGGCCAGTAGTTAAAGGTAAGGAAATCGAAGAATCTATGATGCGTTATTACCAGCAGGGCGAATACGCGCGCATGGATAGTACGCAAAGCAAAGCATATCGTAACTATTATGGCCATCGCGCTAAAGAGTTTGAACAGTTGAATTTAACCGGTAACGCGTTAAAGGAATGGAAATTTCAACGGTACATGAAAGATTATTATGCGACGGCAAAATCATTGGATAGAAATATCGGCGAAATACTAGATTACCTGGAGAAAAATGGCTTGAGTGAGAATACCATCGTTATTTACGCATCTGATCAGGGTTTTTATCTGGGCGAGCACGGCTGGTTCGATAAACGTTTTATTTATGAAGAATCACTTCGTACGCCGTTCATTATCCGAATGCCCCAACTTCCGGCACTTAAGGATAAAAAATTAAACCAGATCATATCTAATGTAGATTGGGCACCCACCATTCTGGATTTTTCGGGCATTCAAAAACCAGGTTTTATGCAAGGCAAATCTTTTCTGCCAGTATTGAAAAACCCACAAATCAAAAACTGGTCAAAAGAGGGTGCTTATTATCATTATTATGAATATCCCGGGCCACATTATGTATCGCCTCATTTTGGCATCCGCACAGATGATTACGTACTGGTTCGTTTTTATAAAGGTACAGAGGCCTGGGAAATGTATGATCTGAAGAAAGATCCCAGCGAATTGAAAAATATTATCGACGATAAGCATTATAGCGCAATCAAAAATGAGCTCAAAAAGAAACTAAAAGCATTAATTGTAGCTTACGATGATAAAGAAGCCCTGAAAGTCTTTAATCAGAACTTATAGTTATCAAAAATTTTAACACCAAAACGGTTATTATGTTTTGGTTTTTACAGCAATAGATAGGCCCCGGATGGGGCTTTTTTTGTTCGTCTGCTAGCTATCCATTTTGTTACAAAATCTCAAACGTTTGCGTAAGCGCTTGATTTCAATCTTTAATCTTATTGCATAGGGTTTAATTAACTTAGTACTGAGTAGCTTTTAATGAATGTTAAAAACTGCTCAGCTTGTACCTGCCAACAGGAAGTACAGGATTATAATTGAACACACAAAACAAACACAACATATGAAACCTCTTACTTTTTTATGGGCACTTGTTGCCTTTATGGTGTATAGCCTGGTAGGCTATGCACAGACCGATACCGGTTTGAAATGGTTTAATCCGAAACTATACCCTTATACTACACTAAAGGGAAAAGCCTGGCAGAATACAGATAGTGCCAACTATTATAATCGCTTACCCTCAGCGGCCGAAAAAACGGTACGGAAAGAAGTTTGGAATTTAGCAAAGAATACAGCAGGTGAGTATATAGATTTCAATACCAACGCGAAGAAAATTGTAGTGAAATATCAGCTGGCAGGGGGAAAAAGTTTAGATAACATGCCAACTTTAGGTGTGAGCGGCCTGGATTTATATGCACAGGATACCGAAAATAAATGGCACTGGATCAAAGCTGCATACAGTTATAATGATACGGTTACCTACAGTTACGAAAATTTTAACCCGAATGTAAAAATCAAAAAACTTCGCTTATACCTGCCTTTATACAATACTCCAAAATGGTTAAAAATAGGTGTAGCTACAAACGATGACTTTACGGTAGAAAAGGTAGAAGAACAGCCTGTTTTAGTGTTTTATGGAACTTCGATTATGCAAGGAGCCAGTGCAAGCAGGCCTGGAATGGCCTGGCTCAATATTTTAGGCCGAAAATTAAACCAGCCAGTAATTAACCTGGGGTTTTCGGGCAACGGAAGGTTGGAAGCACCACTGATTGATTTAATGAGCAGTACAGCAGCTAAACTTTTTGTACTCGATTGCCAGCCAAATTTAACTGATAAAACCGTTTATCCTGCTGAAGAAATTGAGAAACGAATTACTACCTCAGTACAAATTTTAAAGGAAAAACATCCTAATACGCCCATATTATTGGTTGAACATAGTGTTGGTTTAGCAAGTGCCAATTTAGATTTGGCGCTTACAGGAAAGTACATCTGGACTTCCCAGGTACTGAACAATACCTATCAAAAAATCAAAAAATCAGGTGTAAAGGGACTTTATATCTTAACCGCAAAAGATATCGGCTTTACCGACGATAGCACCATAGATGGCACACATCCGAACGATTTGGGTATGATGCGATACGCAGATGCCTATGAAAAAATAATCAGGAAAATTTTAAACACTAAAAAATAATTGAATATGAAAAGATTTCAATGGTTAGCACTGCTTCTGGTTTTATTGTATTCATGTTCAGTTAATAAAGCTTATCATGGGCGGCCCTCATGGACTGAGGATTTTAATCAGAAAGGGACTTTTAATACCCAATATTGGTCTAAAATACCCCGTGGAGGTGCTGACTGGAATAGGCATATGAGCAATAACGATAGTTGTTATGCCTTGCGGAATGGTAAAATGATACTTCGCGGAATAAAAAATAATGATTTTTCGAAGGATACTTCCCGGTATTTAACAGGCGGCATTTATACTAAAGATAAGTTAGCCTTTGGTTTTGGCCGTTTAGAAATTAAGGCTAAACTAAATGGTGCTCAGGGCGCCTGGCCGGCATTCTGGATGCTCGCTGAAAACAGTAAGTGGCCTGATGGTGGTGAAATTGACATTATGGAACGGTTAAATTTCGATTCCATTGCCTACCAAACTATCCATACTTATTACACATTAACCCTTAAAATAAAAGATAAGCCAAAATCTGGTGGTATTGCAAAAATCAACCCTGCTGATTTTAATACTTATGCCGTAGAGAAACACCCGGATAGTTTGGTATTCTTTGTTAATAACAGGAAGGCATTTACTTACCCCAAAATAGCAACCACTTTACAAGGCCAGTTTCCCTTTAATGTAAAGCATTATTTGCTGCTCGATATGCAATTGGGCGGGAGCTGGGTAGGCAAAATAAAAGATGCCGATTTGCCTGTAGAAATGGAAATTGATTGGGTAAAGTTTTATCCGCTTAAAAACGATAACAAATGATGAAAAAACTCTTGCTTTGCGCGATAATAATTGGTTTGTATCTTAATTTAAGTGCACAAACCAAAAATGGCAATTGGATTAGCAACCATTCACTTCAGGCATTAAATTCTGCACCAGTGTCCCTTATTCCGTTTCCTCAAAAAGTGGCCTGGCAGCAGGGTAGGCTTAAGGTTAAACAAGTTGTTATTAATGCCAAAGGTGCTCCACTAGCTTTAGCAGCTTTAAAACGCTTATTTGCTGATAGTGGTATCATCATTGCGACCCCGGCAACTAAAAACAAAGTACTGGTAAATTTAAAAATTGCAAATCTACCAGATCTAAAAAAAGAAGGCTATCAGCTTTCCATTTCTAAAACTGGTATCAGCATTCAGGCAGCAGATGTTAACGGGGTATATTATGGCATTCAAACATTGAGACAGTTAATGCAGAAAGAAAAGGGATTAATAACTTTTCCTTTTTGTACCATTACAGATTGGCCGGCTTTTGCAGTGAGAGGATTTATGCACGATAATGGCCGGAATTTTCAAAGTATTTCGATGTTAAAAAAGCAACTGGAAATACTTTCACGTTATAAGTACAATACCTTTCAGTGGCATTTAACCGATAATCCGGCCTGGCGGGTAGAAAGTAAAATTTTTCCGCAACTTAACGAAGCTAGATTCAGGCTGGCTAACCGCGACCCGGATAGCAGTTACAGTTTTGCTGATATTAAAGAATTAATTCGATTTGCCAGGGAAAGGTTTATTACCATTATTCCAGAGTTAGATATGCCAGGCCATAGTGCCTACTTCCAGCGGGTTTTTGGTTTTAAGATGGAAAGCGAGCAGGGCATGCAGACTTTAGAAAAGCTTATAGATGAGTTTTGTAGAGAGATTCCTGCAGCCGATTGTCCGGTTATACACATAGGTTCAGACGAGGTTCATATTTCAAACCCAAAAGAATTTATTGGCAGGATGAGTAATAAGGTTTTGGCTAATGGGCGTAAAGTAATGGTCTGGAATCCAGGTTTGCCTCCTGCAACAGGAAGCATACAGCAACTTTGGAGTGAAGAAGCAACAGCTAAGGTGGAAAAAATTGACCAAAACCCCATCATCGACTCATACGGAGGGTATTTAAATTCTTATGATGCAATTACTTTAATTCAACGTTACTTTTTTCAACAGATTTGTAACCAACCACAAGGTGATAAAAATGCTTTGGGTGGTATTTTATGCTGCTGGCCAGATACCAGGGTTGCCGATAAAGAGAAAATTTTTCTGCACAATCCGGTTTGGCCGGGAGCACTGGCTTATAGCGAAGCCGTTTGGTGCGGCAGGGCAGCAGCCCAACCAGATTATCTGAATGTTTTGCCCTTAAAAAATACAGCAGCCAATCAGTATTTTGCCGAATTCGAAAAGCGTTTAACTGAACACCAAAGCCGTTTTTTTAAACAACTTGTATTTCCTTACTTCAATAGTTCACAAGCAGAATGGCAACTGAGTAAAGTTTACAAAAAAGATAAAGCTGATTTAACACCAATTGTTCAAAAAGCTGCCGGAACAGTAATCAGAATAAATCAAACATTAATGACCACACAAGCTATTGATAGTTTAACGCAGGTCGATTTTACATCGTTTATCTTTTGCAAAGCCGATAGCACCATAAACGCTTTAATTGGTTTCGAAACCCCAGCAAGGTCTAACAGGCAAAGTGCAGGCATACCTCAGAACGGAAAATGGGATGCCAATGGCGGCGAAGTTTATATTAACGATTTACAGTTAACCGGTCCGGTTTGGCTAAACCCAGGTGCAAATCAAAATCTTAAACCAACCTGGTTTACCTCAGCTAATGAAATACCTTATACCGATGAAGAATTTTTCTGGTCGCGTAAGCCAGCTCTTGTAAAGCTTAAAAAAGGCTGGAATAGCATATTGGTTAAAGTACCAAAACCCATTACCGGACAGAACTGGATGTTTGCTTTTATTCCTGTTAAACAAAGCAGTGGCAAATGGGTTAGCGATACAGCTATTAACTTGAAAGCAAGTGAAAAATGATAATATAGATTAATAAGCGGCTAACAAAGTTTATAAATTAACCTGAACCAAATAATAATTTTAAACACACAAATATTTAATGAAAAAAATATTGATTACATCGGCTTTTGTGGCTTCCTTTATTGGAAGTGCCATAGCGCAAAGCGATAATTTAAAACCACAAAACACTATTGCCATTACTTCTGGCGATAACAAAGCCTCTATTTTGGAAAAGGCAATACATGTGGTGCCTACACCAAACCAGTTAGGCGCTTTAAAAAACGAATTTATAGCTTTTATCCACTTCGGGCCTAACACCTTTACGAGAATGGAATGGGGGAATGGTAAAGAAGATCCCAAAATTTTTGACCTGAAAGAACTGCATACCGACCAGTGGTGCCAGGCTATGAAAGCCGCTGGTATGAAAATGGTATTGTTAACAGTGAAACACCATGACGGTTTTGTGCTGTGGCAGAGCCGCTACACTAAACATGGGATCATGTCGACAAATTTTGAAGATGGCAAGGGCGATATTTTAAAAAATCTTTCAGCCTCTTGCAAGAAATACGGATTAAAACTTGGTATTTATTTATCGCCTGCTGATTTATTTCAAATGGAAGATACTGAAGGTTTGTACGGCAACTTGAGCAAAATTACCAAACGTACCATTCCACGCGAAGTTGCCGGAAGGCCATTTGCTAACCAGACAAAATTTCAATTCGAAGTTGATGATTACAATGAATATTTTTTGAACCAGTTATTTGAAGTTTTAACTGAGTACGGGGCAATCGATGAAGTTTGGTTTGATGGCGCCCATCCTAAAACAAAAGGCGGGCAGCAATACAATTATCTGGCATGGAAAAAACTGATTCACACTTTGGCTCCGAAGGCTGTAATTTTTGGTCGCGAAGACATCCGCTGGTGCGGAAACGAAGCCGGAGCAACACGCAGTACAGAATGGAATGTTCTGCCTTATAGTGAAAACCCGGATACAGCAACACATTTTCCGGATCTTACTGATAAAGATCTGGGCAGTGATGAACAGCTTTACAAAGCCAAATACCTGCACTATCAGCAAGCAGAAACCAATACCTCCATCAGGGAAGGATGGTTTTATCGTGATGATGAAAAACAAAAAGTGCGCAGTGCAGATGATGTTTTTGATATTTATGAACGCTCGGTAGGCGGAAATTCGACCTTTTTACTCAATATACCACCAAACCGGGAGGGTAAATTTTCTGATGAAGATGCACAAGTGCTGAATGAAGTTGGTAAACGAATTAACGAAACTTATGGTAAAAACTTATTTGCTGGCGCGAAAGGAGCAAAGCAGGTATTGGATAACGATTTGAATACCTATGTTTTATTGAATAGCAAACAAAAAAGTATTGAAATTACCTCCATTAAACCAGTTAAATTAAACCGGATTGTATTACAAGAGAATATTGCCACCTACAGTGAACGCGTAGTGCAGCACCAGTTAGAAGCCTGGATAGGTAATAAGTGGCAAAAAATAGCTGAAGCTACAAATATCGGCTACAAACGTATTTTACGTTTTCCCGAAATTACTGCTTCAAAGTTTAGGTTAACAGTACTTTCATCAAGAGAAAATCCGTCGATAGCTACCATTTCGGCACATTATTATCGCACCCACCCACCACAATTGCAGTTTACCAGAGATATTAATGGTTTAACTACTATTGCGCCAAAAACACATGTATTTGGCTGGAAACCACACGGCGAAAATGCTACTGCCAATCTTAACCAGGGAGTAGGAATTTATTATACCACCAATGGTAGTGTACCCAGTGCAAGCGCTCTTAAATATACAGGGCCGGTGCAGATTGTTAAAGGTGAGGTAAAAGCGATAGCAATTATTAACAACGAAAAGGGGGCTTTGGCCACCGAAACTTTCGGCATAATTAAAAAGGGCTGGAAATTGTTAGGTGCCGACAGCGAAATAAATAAACGCACGGCAGGAATGGCCTTCGATGCCAATAAACAAAGTTACTGGTTATCTACCGCAAACGATACTGAGCATAAAATCGCACTGGATTTAGGCAATCACTACAATTTAACAGGATTTATCTACACACCAACCGCACAATTTTTAGATGGCATGATGGAGAAAGGTGTGATTCAAATAAGCAATGATGGCAAAAACTGGGAAGATGCAGAAGCTTTCGAATTTGGGAATTTAATTAACGATCCCACACCGAGGACACATTATTTTAAAAAATCAATTTCGGCTAAATATGTACAAGTAAAAGCTACACTAATTGCAGGTGGTAAAAAAGCACTGGCCATTGCAGAGCTAGATTTTTTGGAGAAATAGTTTTCAATCAGGGCTAGCCCTTAATTAATTTCGAACATTATATTTTAAATTCCGCTATTAAGCAGCGGAATTTTTTATTTTTGAGTTATTATGGAAGAACAACAAAACGAAAACCAGTTAAATATAGAGTTATCAGAAGAAATTGCTGAAGGGATTTTTTCAAACCTGGCTATTATCACTCATTCGAATACCGAATTTGTATTGGATTTTATTCGTGTAATGCCTGGTATACCAAAAGCAAAAGTTAAATCGAGGATTATTTTAACCCCTGAACATGCAAAGCGCTTATTGTCAGCACTTGAAGATAATATTCAGAAATTCGAAGCCGTAAACGGACGCATTAAAACCCAGGAAGAACCGCCATTTCCAATGGGCTTCGGAGGCCCCACCGCTCAGGCCTAAGTATATTAAGATTCTTACAAACAAATGTTTGTTTGCTATGTTAGCATAATATATATTTGTGCTACAACCATCTATAATGAAAAAAATCTTATTGAGCGTATTACTTTCTGCCCCACTATGGGTTTTGGGGCAGGGCTTTCAGGTTAATTTACAAGGACAGAAACAAATTGGTATGGCGGGTGCAGGTTCTGCACTGGCTTTAGATGAAGCTTCTGTTTTTTATAATCCTGGTGCAGTAACTTTCTTAGAGAAAAACTCAGTTTCAGCAGGCGTAAACCCACTATTGTTTAAATCGGCATTTAAGCAAGCCGGTTCAAATATTACAGAAAATGTAAAGAACAAAATTGCACCACCATTTGAATTTTATGCTGTTTGGGGGCCAAAATCTAACAAGTGGAAACTGGGCTTGGGGGTTTATACTCCTTTCGGCGGTTTGGTAGATTGGGGCGACAACTGGTCGGGCAAATATGCCTTAACCTCTTTAAACTTAAAAGCCATTTATTTTCAGCCTACGCTGAGTATTAAAATAACCGATCGTATTGGTATTGGTGCCGGCTTCGTGTATAACCATGGCGATGTAAATCTGCAACGCGCACTTCCTGTTAATTTTCCTGATGGCCGTTCCGGACATGCTACTTTAGAGGGTACCGGAAAAGGTTATGGCTGGAATGCTGGTTTATACATTAAAACACTAAGCAACATCTCGTTTGCCTTAGTACACAAATCAAAAGTAATTACGAAACTTGATGGTGGATCAGCCGAATTCGATGTTCCAAATTCATTAAGAAGTTCTTTCCCGGCAGGTAATACTTTTACTGCCGAATTGCCTCTACCGGCAACCACAAGTTTAGGAATAGGTATTCCGCTATCTAAAAGCACCACTTTGGCTTTTGATGCCAGTTGGGTACAGTGGCATATTTATCAGGATTTATCATTTGATTATGCTACCAATACGCCGGCATTGGCTGATACCAAATCTGCGCGCAATTATCGTGACGGTTCTTCGTTTAAACTGGGAGTCAATCACCAGGCTTCAGAAAAACTGGCGTTAAGGGCAGGTGTGGGGTATGCTTTCTCTCCTGTTCAGGATGGTTATGTCACACCCGAAGCACCAGATGCCGACCGTTATATTTTAAGTGCAGGTGTAGGTTACACGCCTACCAGTCATTTCGAGGTAAATGCTTCATTTTTCTTCGAAGATGTGAAATCGCGTAAGCAGAAGAACATTGAAACTGGTTTAGACGGTACATTTAAAACTTTGGTTTATGCACCAGGTATTTCATTAACTTATAAATGGTAGGAGAGATTATAAATGAAAAGATATATATTAAATAGTTTCATTGCCGCTGCCATTCTTTTTACAGCAGCTTGCAAACCCGAAATAGAAACACCTGCAGGCTCAACAGCAGGTCAGGCTAATTTTAGCAAATACATTGCGGTTGGCAACTCATTAACTTCAGGCTATGCTGATGGTGGATTATACCTAGAAGGGCAAAAAGTAGCGTATCCGAACTTAATTGCAGCTAAAATGGCTACTATTGGCGGTGGTGCTTTTACTTCACCGTTTTTCACTGATGAGCATTCAAACGGTTCAGGATATATTGCTTTAACAGCGTTGGTAAATGGTACGCCAACATTAACGCCAGTTATAGAGAAGTTGGCTTACAGAGACGCTGCAAAACATTTAGATAAATACAGTGGTGAAATCCAAAATCTGGGTATTCCAGGTATGCGCGTCGATTTATCTTTCGATCCGACCTTAACCTTTAGTGCCGCTAATCCTTATTTTGAGCGTTTGTTGGCAGATGCGCAGGTAGGAAAAACCAATTATTTCCAGTTTATTCAGGGCAGAAACCATACCTTTTTCTCGCTTTGGTTAGGTAATAATGATGTATTGGGTTATGCTTTAAATGGTGCAGTTACTGTTTCTACCGATCCGACTACAGCTTTAACTGATAAGGTTACCTTTTCTTCATTGTATGCCAATTTGTTAAATGTATTAACTGCCGGCGGTCAAAAAGGTATCGTAGCTACCATTCCGGATGTAACAGCTATTCCTTATTTTAATACCGTAACGGTACCCGCTTTACTTGCCGCGGCAAAAGCTATTAACCCTGCGGCAACAGCAGTATATATCCAAACGGGTACTGGTACGGTTAGGGCAGCAACTGCCGAAGATTTAATCCGTTTGCCGTTTCAATCTGCTGGTTTATTCGGCCAGGGTACAATTCCTTATGGCTTACATCCTTTAAATCCAATTGCCAATAACTGGGTATTGGATAAAGACGAAGTAGTTAAAGTTAAAGATTATGTAAATAGTTACAATGGCAGTATTAAATCTTTAGCTACTAGCAAAGGTTTAGCGATTGCCGATACCTATGATTATTTTAATCAGGTTAAAACAGGTATGAATATTCAGGGGGTTGGCATTAATTCAGCATTTATTACTGGTGGTGCCTTTTCTTTAGATGGTATCCATTTAACGCCACGCGGAAATGCTGTAATTGCCAATGTATTTATTGAGGCTATTAATGCCAAATATGGTTCTACTGTGCCAACGGTTGATATTACACAGTATAGAGGAGTGAAGTTCCCGAATTAATTCAAGTCAATTACTTCAATAAAAAAAGGTTCTGAATTTTTCAGAACCTTTTTTGCTACTTCAGTTTTTCGTTTATCAATTTAATTATTTTCTCCTTTTCGTCAGGCTCAAACCAATTAATTTCCTCGTCTCTTCTAAACCAGGTAAGCTGGCGTTTGGCAAAACGGCGGGTATTCTGTTTAATGGCTGCTATGGCTTCTTCTAAAGAAATAGTTCCATCTAAATAGTCGAAAATTTCGCTATAGCCAACTGTGTTGAGGGCATTGTACTTCCTGAAATCAACCAACCCCTTCACTTCGTTTAAAAGGCCAGTATCCATCATTTGGTCAACCCTTCTGTTAATCCTGTCGTATAAGACAGCCCGGTCAGTATTTAAGCCTATTTTGATGATATTAAATGACCGTTCCTTTTTGGTAGCCGAGAGCATGGAGGAAAGTTTTTGTCCGGTTGATAAAAAGACTTCCAGCCCTCTGATCATCCGCTGCGGGTTTTGCTGGTCTACCTTTGCAAAATACTCGGGATCTGCTGCTGCCAACTGTTCCTGGATGGCAGTAATGCCTTCCGTTTCAAATTGTTGATTTAGCTTTTCTCTGATGGTTAGATCAATATCAGGCATTTCATCCAAACCATTAATCAAGGCATTGATATAAAGCCCCGAGCCACCTACCATGATGGCTATATCGTGTTTTTCAAAAATCTGATCGAGCACTTTTAAACCTTCCACTTCAAAATCGCCCGTGCTGAACAATTGTGCTACTGAGTGCGAGTTTATAAAATGGTGCTTAGCTGCTGCCAGTTCCCCTGCATCGGGCTTGGCTGTACCAATCTCCATTTCCTTAAAAAACTGGCGCGAATCAGCAGAAATAATTTCAGTGCCAAAATGCTGTGCCAGCTGAATAGCCAGAGCAGTTTTACCAATTGCGGTAGGCCCCACTATGGAGATTAAGGTTTTTGTTTTTTTATCAGTGCTACTTGTAGTGAGCATAACGTTTTTAAATGAAAAAGTCAGATGTTATACACCTGACTTGATATAATTTAGATTTTATTGAGCAGATTAATAGTCATCTTTGTGACTGTCATCTTCATAGCTGTCATTATCAGAAAACTCGTCGCCGAACTCATCTTCTTCACTCTCTTCATCCTCATCACGTTCTTCTTCATTAATTCCCATGTCGCCCATAGCTTCTAATTCATCAGTATCTTCGGGTACAAAATTCATCTCATTTAAGAAATCGAATTCACCTGCAGCGGCACCAGCGGCAGCCAAACCAGGATCGGTAACAGGCGCATTACTGCTTTCGAAAATTTTAGGTGCTTCGCCACTGCTTTTAGCTAAAAATGGATATTCGATATTCGGATCAGCATCTAATATAATTTTAACCAGTTCCACGTGGAAATCGTAAGGACGGTCGAAATTATAGATGTAATAAAATTTCTGGTGTGGATCTTCAATAAAACCGCTTAATTTCGAATTTCCCATTAAAACTACACGATCTTTTTTACGCTCGCTCGGTAAATAAGCGATTTCATCACCTTTTAACCAGTTATCAGTACTTACATAAAAAGACGAAGATTTTTCTGCATTATAACCTGTTGATCTGTGGATAGCCTTGTGCAGATCTTCAAATGTCTGATTTGATTTAATGTCGATCTCTCTCACAACATCATCATAATCTTCGAAAGTAATTCTAAATTTATAAATAGCCATTATTGTATTTTGGAACCGTAAAAATAAAGTTAATTTGCATTATCGCAAAACATCAGACGTCACAAAACAAAGAAGAAAGAGACGTATTAAGCAATTAAATGATTATTTAACAGGATTTAATCCCATTTGTTTTGCCTGATCGAGCATAAAATTAAACGCTTCGTTGTAATCATTTGTGATATCGCCTTCTAATATGGCTTCGCGGATCGCATTTTTGATTAATCCCACTTCTTTTCCGGCACTTAACCCAAAAGTCTCCATAATATCGTTGCCCGAAATGGGAGGCTGCCAGTTTCTGATTTTATCGCGTTCTTCTACATCTTTGAGTTTCTGTTTAACCAGTTCAAAGTTGTTTCGGTATTTGGTTTTTTTGTACTCGTTTTTGGTGGTGACATCGGCATTGCACAAGAGCATCAGGCTTTCTATTTCTTCTCCGGCATCAAAAAGCAGTCTTCTCACCGCCGAATCGGTAACGGTTTCCTGAGCCAGTACAATGGGCCGTAAATGCAGCTGAACGAGTTTCTGCACATACTTCATCTTCTCGTTTAAAGGCAGTTTTAACTGTGCAAAAATTTTAGGGACCATGCGTGCCCCTCTGTCTTCGTGGCCATGGAATGTCCAGCCATGGCCTTCTTCAAAACGTTTGGTGGCTGGTTTGGCAATATCGTGTAAAATAGCCGCCCAGCGTAGCCACAGGTCGTCGGTATCGGCACAAATGTTATCCAATACCTCTAAAGTATGGTAAAAATTATCTTTATGTCCTTTGCCCTTTATAATTTCTACCCCATAAAGCTGTGCCATTTGAGGGAAAATGATGTGGAGTAGACCGGTATCAAAAAGGTGCTTAAAACCAATAGAAGGTTTGGGCGACAAAATGATTTTATTCATTTCGTCGGTTATCCTTTCTTTAGATACAATACCAATGCGTTGTTTCTGGGTTTTAATCGCATTTAAGGCCGCCTCGTCTATACTAAAATTGAGTTGTGTAGCAAAACGGATGGCCCGCATCATGCGCAGGGGATCATCTGAAAAAGTAATTTCCGGATCGAGTGGAGTACGGATCAGTTTATTTTCCAGATCTTCCATGCCGTTAAATGGATCGAGCAATTCGCCAAAATTACCGGCATTCAGGTTAATGGCCAGGGCATTGATGGTAAAATCGCGGCGTAACTGATCATCAGATAAAGTACCATCTTCAACAATGGGCTTGCGAGAATCAGACCGGTATGATTCCTTTCTGGCACCCACAAATTCTACTTCTAGATCCTGATATTTAATATTGGCTGTACCAAAGTTTTTAAAGACGGCAACTTTTGTATTTAATTTTCTGCCAACAGCCTCGGCATATTCAATACCACTGCCTACTACCACCACATCAATGTCTTTCGATGGACGGTTTAAAAATATATCACGAACAAAACCGCCGATAACATAAGCTTCGGTATTGTGCTTATCGGCTATTGATGATAAGGTTTTAAAAATCGGGTTTTGTAGGTGTTGCTGCATGCAGTTGATAATAGTTATCAACCCAAGACCCGAAAAATTAAAAAGGCATATAGCCGGTACTTTCGGACATGAGTATGATGGTAATGAATTACAAAAGTAGTAAAATTACTTTCTAATAAATTCAAACTGTCCGGATGGACCAAGTTTAATAATGGTTGATGGTTTTTTATTGTTCCGGTTTTCCTGTTCAAAATCTACCACATAATCAACTGCCTCCAGTATCTCGGGTGCCATGTCATCAAAGAATTTGGGTGAGGGCTGACCACTTAAATTGGCTGAAGTAGAAACAATAGGCTTTCTGAAACGCTGGATCAGTGGGGTGCAGAAATCGTGTTTTACAATCCTGATGCCTACACTTCCATCTGCATTGATTACGTTTGGAGCCAGGTTTTTAGCTCCCGAAAAAATCACGGTCAAAGGGTTTTCTGCATATTCGATCAGATCGTAAGCCACATCGGGTATTTCGGTAACATAGCTTTGCAGTTTGCTATCCACATCCAATAATACAATCAAGCTTTTTTCGGCCGGTCGGTTTTTGATTTTCAATATTTTATCAACCGCTTCAGGGTTGCTGGCATCGCAGCCTAATCCCCAAATGGTATCGGTTGGATACAGGATAACCCCGCCTGATTTCAAAACTTCTAAAGCCTTATTAATTTCGTCTCTAAGCATGCCGCAAAGGTATTTATAAATAGGAAGTTAAATTATGTTAATGTTTATTTTTTTTAATTCCGTAATATTTAGTTTTACAAAAAATGCAGAATAAGATGAAAAAGTTATACGCGTTAATTCTTTTTTGTGCATGTGCTAACCTGCTCTTTGCACAACAGAAAGTTATTTTTCACTACAAATTTATCCATAATGTTAAAGGCAGAGCCGGGGGAGGTTTACTGGATCAGTTTTATCAGAACGGCCAATCTTTAGAACTCCCGAAAGCCGACCAGGTTTTTAAAGGTGATACGATTAACGAAGGACCAAATAAGACTATAAAAGTATATTTAAAGGGAGATAACAAACGCCCGCCATTTATTTTAAAAACACCAGCAAGTAAAAGCCTTGTTTACGCCGAGGGAATTTGGATAAACCCTACTGTACTGGTTGTTGACACCTTGAATAATTTCAAATGGAGAATTGCTAAGGAGACTAAAAATATAGGCGATGTAACTTGCACAAAGGCTGAGACTTATTTTAGAGGGCGTAATTATGTGGCCTGGTTTAAAAAAGACGATGATTTTCGTACAGGTCCGTGGAAATTTGGTGGTTTGCCGGGCATTATATATGAGGTAAGCGATGCTGAAGGAATATTTAATTATGTTTTAGAAAGTTTTGAGCTCGTGGATCAATTTCCGGTAGAATTGAAGTTGCCCGAAGCTTATAAAGATGATATCATGATTACGCATAGTGATTTTATTAATAAATGGAAAACCATAAAGCAGGAAGCAGAAAAGGACAACGATAAAGTAGAGCATACCTTTACAGGCTCGACAAGGCAAATTAACTTTGTTGCTCCATTGCAAGAGTTATATTGATTTTGTAGATATTCTCCTACGTATTTTCGCGATATCCTATAGAAATCAAATGGATTTGTAAAATTTATATCAACCGTAACCTTTTCATTTTAAAATTGTTATATTTATTACAGGTTATTTACATAAAAAACGCACGATGAAAACAATTCACAAATTATTAATGCTACTTACAGTTGTATTGGCATTAGCCGGATGTAGCACACTCCGCACCGCATCCGATTACGATAAAAACGTAGATTTAAACAGTTACAAAACTTATAACTTTTACGATAAAGGTATTGCAAGGGTTAAATTGAATAACCTAGACAAACGCCGTTTAATGGCTGCTGTTGAAGCTGAAATGAATACCAAAGGATTTACTAAAGCGGATAAACCCGATTTGTTGGTAAACCTGGTAGTGGTTGCCAGAGAAAAAACTGATGTTTACGGTCCTGCCTACTATGGTGGATGGGGTTGGGGCGGCGGCTGGGGCTGGCGCGGAGGTTGGGGTGGCTGGGGCGGCCCAAGCTACGTAAACCAATACATTGAAGGAACCATTATTATCGATTTCTTGGATCCTTCTAAAAAGATTTTATTCTGGCACGGACAGGGTAGCGGTTTTAACTTAGATAACTTTAGCAAACGCGAACAACGCCTTTATACTGGTGTTAAAGAAATATTGGCACAATATCCACCAAATGTGGTAGCTTCAAGATAAGCTTTAATTATTGGCTAAGCATATTTAGATAGCAATCCATTAATTGCTGAGTAACTACAGGGCTGTTGAATTTTTGAACAAATTCCAGCCCTTTTTCTTTCATTTCTTTTTGCAGCTTCGGCGATTCGATGATGCTGTTGATGGCTTTTGCCAAAGCACCTGCATCGTTAGGCGAAACATACAGGCTGTTAGGACCGCCAGCTTCCTCTAAACATGAACCTGTTGCTGCTACAACGGGTACTGCCGAATACAAAGCTTCAATAATGGGGATACCAAAACCTTCGTAAAACGAGGGGTAAGCAAAAACGTCAGCCATTTGGTATATGCCAGGTAAATCGGCAAAGGGAATGTTTTGTAAAAATACAATCCTGTTTTTTAAACCAAGCTGCTCAATCTCTTGCTCAACCGTTTTGAAATAGGGGGTGCGCTTGCCAATTACGACCAG
Organism: Pedobacter sp. KBW01; assembly: GCF_003852395.1. NCBI lineage: Bacteria > Pseudomonadati > Bacteroidota > Sphingobacteriia > Sphingobacteriales > Sphingobacteriaceae > Pedobacter > Pedobacter sp. KBW01. Next base: position 55,579 of record NZ_QAJQ01000014.1, on the reverse strand, counting down.
TTTATAAGCTTCGTCTACCTCTTTTAAAGCCTGTACCATTAGCTTTAGGTTTTTGCGTGCTTCGATGGTGCCTACACTGAGGATAAACTTTTCAGGTAGTTTGTACGTGGCTCTAATGCGGCTTAGGTTTTCTTTTGCAAAAGGGTTTTTGAAACTTTCATCACAGCTTTGATAAATCACTGAAATTTTAGCGGGATCAATACCGTACAAATCAACAATATCTGCTTTTGTTTTTTCGCTGATGGCGATAATCCGGTCGGTACGTTCGCAGGCCGATCTGCTTTTCCATTCGTAAAGCTTCCGGTCTATAAATTTATAATACTGCGGAAAGCGCAAAAATATTAAATCGTGTATGGTAACAACCGATTTAATGTGGGTATGCTGTATGGCTAAAGGAATTTCGTGGCTTAAACCATGAAAAATCTGAATGCCATCCTGGTTAAGGTCTTTAAGAATATTTAAGCTCCGCCATAAAAACGGCCCTGTTTTAGGGAGTTTTAATTCGATGTTAGGTTGCTCAAAAAAAGCATCAACCTGTTTAGCAGCTTTAACTTTAGGTGTATAAACCAAATACTGGTTTGCCGGAAACTGATGTGCCAGCTGCTCGATTAGCGAACGGCTATAATTGCCAAGTCCGGTTAAATTATTGGCCGCGCGTTTACCGTCAAATCCGATTTTCATTATTGTAAAGTTGTAAGTTGGAATGTTGCAACGTTTTGAACATTCCAACTTTTCAACAATTTTTTTATACGGCTACATTATTTTCTCTCAACGCATCGTTAAGCGAAGTTTTCTTATCTGTACTTTCTTTACGTTTACCGATAATTAAAGCACAAGGCACCTGGAATTCGCCAGCAGGGAATTTTTTGGTATAGCTACCTGGAATTACTACCGAACGGGCTGGTACAATACCTTTGTATTCAACAGGAGTTGGGCCAGTAACATCAATAATTTTAGTCGATGCAGTTAAAACCACATTAGCACCTAATACAGCTTCTCTTTCTACTTTAACACCTTCTACAACAATTGCTCTTGAACCTAAGAAAGCATCATCTTCGATAATTACCGGAGCAGCCTGAACTGGCTCTAATACACCACCAATGCCCACACCACCACTTAAGTGAACGCGTTTACCAATTTGTGCACATGAACCTACAGTAGCCCAGGTATCAACCATAGTACCTTCATCTACATAAGCGCCAATGTTAACGTAAGATGGCATCATGATTACACCTTTTGCTAAAAACGAACCGTAACGTGCGCTGGCCATAGGTACAACACGTACACCAGTTGTTTTATAATCGGTTTTTAAATCCATTTTATCGTGGTAAACAAATGGGCCGTTTTTAATTTCTTTCATCTCGCGAATCGGGAAATATAAAATTACCGCTTTCTTTACCCACTCATTAATGCCCCAGGAGTTTAAAACCGGTTCAGCAACGCGGATTTCGCCCTTATCTAAGCCCATAATTACGGCTTCGATGGCTTCGCAATAGTTGCTGTATTTTAAAAGGGTTCTGTCCTCCCAAGCGGCTTCAATTAATTTCTTTAAATCTGAATACATGATGTTTTTAAATTTTACGCAAAATAAATCAATTTTTACTTATTAAAGGGCTAATTGTTTAAATTGTTTTGTTCTTGGGTTAATTGGGTGCAGGTGGTTACTGTTGAGTGACGCTCGATACAATTAACCGATTAACCAGTTTCTACAATTAACCAACATAGCAATTAACCTAATTACGTACTTTTGTACCTTTATGTCAGAAACAGAAAAACTAAGAATCGATAAATATTTGTGGGCCATCAGGTTGTTTAAAACCCGGAGTTTGGCTACTGATGCCTGTAAGGCGGGCAGGGTAAAGCTTAACGGCCAGAATATTAAAGCATCGGCCATTGTAAAAATCGGCGATGTTTATCAGGTATCGAAGGGAATTGAAAAGAAAGTTATCGAAGTAGTAGAATTTTCTTACAACAGAACAGATTCGCCAACGGCATTAACCAAGTATAAAGATTTAACGCCCGTTGAAGAAACCCATGCTTTTAAATCAGCTTTCCATGCGCCAACGCTAAAACGCGACAGGGGAACCGGCCGCCCAACCAAAAAAGACAGACGGGAAACCGACGATTTATTAGGTGGGATATTTGAAGAAGAGTAGTTAGTTTCCGGTTTTAAGTTTCGGGTTTTCTTCTTGCGTACTGGTAACTGCATACTGAAAACTGAAATGCCTCATCCGGTAACTCATCATAGCCGTTTTGCCCAGTTTTTCAATCAGTTTATAATTGGCTACAGCGCCAACTGCAGCACCTACAAAGGGAAGCATTTGGGCCAGTTTAGCCAGATCAATATAATCACGGTATTGTTGTTGAAAGGTTAGCCAGTCAAATTCATCAATATTAGTAGGCAGTTTGTGCGCCTTATTATCCCAATCCTGCATTTTAATAAAAACCTGCTGACTTTCTCCTTTACTCGAAAAAGCAAGTTGAAAAATGTGCAAGATGTACAAGCGCTCGCGATAATCTTTTACGTCGTAGCCATAAATTGCGGCGATATCGAAAAGCATTTTCATTTTGATTCCGAGTAACAAGGGGAAATCGGCTAAACTCATTAAAAAACCACCTGCGCCGGTAATGCCGCCTTCTGCTGCCCCTGTATTTTTGTAATTTTCGATCTTTTGTTTAATCAGGGCCTCGCGGTGCATCAGTGTTAAATCGGTAACAGGCTTCGAAGTTGTAAAAGTAGAACCAAAAAGAACCGTTTTAACCATTTGTTTAATGGCTGCAGTAATGGCCTGATGCACTTTATCCGGAATAACGCTGTTAATTTTCTTTTGAACCTTATCGGTTACCTTACTCAAAAGTGATGGCTTCTGCAAGATTTTAAACTTCCAGAACTCCAGTTCGCTCGTTATTTTTTGCTCGTAGGTCATGTAAAATATACTGCAATAATTATTCCTTAAAATTTAACAAAATTTAATGATAATAAAACAATAGAAAACGATATATTTAGTTATCTGAAACAATATCTAAACCTTTCATTATGAAAACATTGAAAATCTTGTCTTTGCTCGTGCTTGCAGCAGGGGCAGCGCAGGCACAAGGTGTAAAATTTGCGGTTAATCAACCCGCTGCAGGTAGCAAAGTTAAGTTTACCTATACGCCAAAAGGAACCAATCTCGAAAACCTGGCCGATGTAAAATGTACCAGCTATACTTTCTTCTCGGGTACAAACCCAAAGAATGCCAAAGTTGAGCTGGTAAAAGATGGCGAAATTTATAAAGGAGAAATTTCTACACCTGATAGTGCAACCGTTGTAGGACTTGCCTTTTCAGTTGGCGATCAAAAAGATGAAGCGCCTGCTGGTTATGTTTTGGAACTCACAAAAGGAGGAAAAGTAGCGCCTGAGGCCTACCTTAACGAAGCTTTTCTCTATGGTTTAGCCGGTAATTATTACCTGGGGCTTACGCTCGATCCTGAAAAAGCTGAGGGACTTTATAAACAAGCTTTTACATTAAAGCCTGAACTTAAAAAGAAAAATTTATATGCTTATCTGTCTCTCGCATATAAAGCTGATAAAGAAAAAGGCGGCAAAATGATTAACGAAAACATTCAGCAGCTGGCTAAAATAAAAGACCCCCAGGAGGAAGACCTGACAACCACCTTAAACCTGTATAATTTGTTAAAGCAAAAGCCGCAGGTTGATTCGGTTAAAGCCATTTTGCTTAAAAAATATCCGAAAGGTAATTATGCTTACGGGCAAGATATGAATGCAATTTATGGAACCAAAGATTTTGCTGAGCAAGAGAAAAAGGCTTTGGATATGATTGCGAAATATCAATACGATCCAGCTAAAAAAGCTGATGAATCGAAATTAAACTCTGTTTACAATATTTTGGCTGGTTCGAGTATCAGAGCTAAAGCTTTAGATAAGTTTGAGTTGTACAGTAGCAAGGTAACCAATAAGCAGAGCAAAGCTGGTTTGTACAATAATTTTGCCTGGCCGTCGGCCGAGAAAAAAGAGAACTTGGAACTGGCGACAAAACTTTCTAAGCAATCGCTCGATTTGATAGAAGCGGCCAAAAAAGATGAAGTTCCGGCTTATTTCTCTTCAAAAGATGAATATATAAAATCGCTGGATCGGGCTTATGCCATGTATGCCGATACCTATGCGCTATTGCTGCATCATCAGGGTAATAATAAAGAAGCTTTGGCTTATCAGGAAAAAGCCAAAGCCTTTAATGATGCCAGTGGAAACGAACGGTACATCATGTATTTAAATTTAACAGGTAATAAAGATAAAGCCTATACTGAAGCCGAAAAGATCATAAAAGAAGGGAAAGCTACCGACTCTTTGAAAGCAACCTTCAAAACACTTTACACCACTTTAAAAAAGGAAGGTTCTTATGAAACCTATATTGCCAACTTGGAAAAAGCAGCTATTGAGAAAGAAAGGGCAGAATGGACGAAGAAAATGATCAATATCCCTGCCCCGGCTTTTTCATTAACCAATTTAAAAGGCGAAACGGTTAGTTTAGCCAATTTAAAAGGCAAAATTGTAATATTAGATTATTGGGCTACCTGGTGTGGTCCGTGTGTAGCCTCTTTTCCGGGGATGCAAAAAGCAATGGCTAAATATTCGGCCAACCCTAATGTGGTTTTCTTGTTCGTAAATACCTGGCAAACAGAAGATAATCGCGAAAAACTAGTGACAGATTTCATTGCTGAAAAGAAATACAATTTTAATGTGCTTTACGATACCAAGAATGCGAAAGATCCTTCGAAATTTGATGTAGTAAGTGCTTATAAAGTGGATGGAATTCCGACAAAATTTATAATAGATGCAGATGGAAATATCAGGTTTAAAGCGGTAGGCTTTTCTGGTTCGGATGATGGTGTAGTTAAAGAAATAGATGCGATGGTTGGATTATTGGCTTCGAAAGAATCGAGCAAATAATAAGGAATTAAAAATTAAACGGGGCTGGTTATTCTTGCAATACAGCCCCGTTTTTTAATAAGTTATCCGCAAAGGCGAGGTTTCCCAAAGCTTAAAAGCTTCCAGGGCCTCATCGCGCATCAGTTGTACCACGGGTAAAGTTCTTTTATCCATGGGTTTTTCCAGTTCATCGTAAATAAACTTATCACTGAAACCAATGTTTTCTGCATCGGTTTTGGTATTGGCGTAATAAATGGTTTCGATTCGAGCCCAGTAAATGGCGCCTAAACACATGGGGCAGGGCTCGCAGCTGGTATATACCACACAACCACTCAAATCAAAAGTGCCCAGTACTTCGCAAGCTAGTCGAATGGCCGATACTTCAGCGTGGGCAGTAGGATCGTTAGTTGAGGTTACTTTATTGGCCGATCCGGCAATAAATTTGCCATCCTTTACAATCACCGCACCGAAAGGGCCACCTATATGCTGGCTTACATTTTTTACCGATAGCGCTATGGCCATCTGCATAAATTCTTCGTGTTGTTTGTTGTTTTCCATCGTTAAATTATTGCACAAAAAAAATGCCCCGATTTTATCCAGGGCATTCTAATTAAATATTTTTACAACTTATTTTTTGCTGTATTCAGCATTTAAGCCTTTAATTACTTCCGATGTTACATCTAAGCTTTCGTCTGCAAATAAAATAGCGCTGTTACCTTTTGAGTAAGTTAAAACCATTTTAAAGCCTTTTTCTTTGGCATAAACTTTTAGATAAGCTGCAACTTTATCATAAAGCTTCTCGTTTTCAACAGCTTGCTCGTTTTGTAAAGCGCCACCTGCATTTTGCTGGTAGGTTTGAAGCTCCTGTTGTTTACGAGCCAAACGTTCTTCAGTCGATTTACGTTGATCGGCTGATAGAGTTTGTGCTGATTGCTGATACTGGGCCACTTCACGTTGAAAAGCCTGTCCTTTAGCCTGCATATCAGACTGTGCATTTTTGGTTTTACCCTCAAATTTCACCTTAAGATCTTTGAAATATTCGTATTTTGTTAACAAAGAATCAGAGTTAACATATACAATTTTCTCACTTGCAGAAACTGCTGCAGTAGGGCTATCTGTTTTTTTTGTTTCAGTAGTTTTAGCTTCTTTGTTCTGGCAGGCTGTGAAAGTTGTAATCAAAGCAGCTGTCGCAAATAAACCAAAGGTTTTGAAGGTTCTTCTTTCCATTATTGTTTAATAAATTTTAGCAAACTTATATAAATTAGTTTTGATATGCAATTTAAGAATTACACTGTACTGACTTAAAACGCCAGGCTTTACAAATTATTTGAAAAGCAATAACAGTTTTTCATTTTAAAGCTTCTTCCTGCTATCGCTTTACTGTACAAACAGCTGGAAAAAAGCTGTTTGCTTCGTGTTCGCTTATATCGGGTTTAGGTAGCTAAGGCAGCTTTAAAATTAGCGGTAGCGTGTGCATAACTAACAAAAGAACCACAATGTGAATATTAAACCCGATCCGATAGCTATCGGATAAAATGGAAAGCACCCGATTCTTCATCGGGACTTGTAATGTAGCGCGGGACTAACGCTGAAATGGAATGCAGGTTTGGCTTTTCAATAGCATATTTAAACTATGCCTAACAGCTTTTTGCTTTGGTCTTTAAGCGGTCACATCTCTCCTCAAAACTTATCCACATATTAGCTTAATTGCCAAAATTTCCGTATTTTTGATACTTATAGTTTTTAATTAATATATGAGCGAAGAACAGGATTTAAAGTCAAATTATTCGGCAGATAATATACAGGTTTTAGAAGGTTTAGAAGCGGTGCGTAAGCGCCCTTCGATGTATATAGGTGATACGGGTGTTAAAGGATTACACCATTTGGTTTACGAGGTTGTAGATAACTCTATTGATGAGGCTTTGGCTGGTCATGCAGATACAATCGACGTTAGGATTTTACAAGGAAACTCGATCAGGGTTGAAGATAACGGCCGTGGTATCCCGACCGGAATTAATACTAAAGAAAATAAATCGGCGCTTGAGATCGTAATGACGGTTTTACACGCCGGTGGTAAATTTGATAAAGATACTTACAAAGTTTCTGGTGGTTTACACGGTGTGGGGGTAAGTTGCGTTAACGCCTTATCTACCGATTTAAAAGCAGAGGTGCACCGTGAAGGTAAAATCTGGATGCAGGAGTATAAAATTGGGGTTCCGCAATATGATGTGAAAGAAGTTGGAACTACGGATAAGCGTGGTACGATTGTAACTTTTACTCCGGATGCAACTATCTTTACCCAAACTACCGAATACAAATACGATACTTTAGCTGGTCGTTTGCGCGAGCTGGCTTTCTTAAATAAAGGCATTAAGCTTACTTTAACAGATGAGCGTGAAACTTTAGCCGATGGCAGTTTCTTCGCCGAAACTTTCCACTCGGAAGGTGGTTTGAAAGAGTTTGTTGCCTTTTTAGATGGTACACGTACTTCGATCTTGGCTGAACCAATTTATATTGAAGGTATTAAAAATGGTATTCCGGTTGAGCTGGCTTTCCAGTATAACGACAGTTATTCTGAAAATGTACACTCTTACGTAAACAACATTAATACCCACGAAGGTGGTACCCATATTGCGGGTTTCCGCAGGGGTTTAACCCGTACTTTAAAAAACTATGCCGATAAGGAAGGTTTGTTAAAGAACGTAAAAATGGAAATTACCGGCGATGACTTTAGAGAAGGTTTAACTGCGGTAGTTTCTGTAAAAGTACAAGAGCCTCAGTTTGAAGGACAAACTAAAACCAAACTGGGTAACAGTGAGGTAATGGGATCGGTAGATGTGGCTGTAGGTGAGGCACTGGGTAATTACCTGGAAGAAAATCCGAAAGAAGCCAAAATGATTATCAATAAGGTAATCTTAGCTGCTACTGCGCGTGCAGCGGCACGTAAAGCCCGCGAAATGGTTCAACGGAAGAGCGTAATGGGCGGTTCGGGTTTACCTGGTAAACTGGCCGATTGCTCTGACAGTGATCCGGAAAGATGCGAAATCTACTTGGTAGAGGGTGACTCGGCGGGTGGTACCGCTAAGCAAGGTCGCGATAGAAACATTCAGGCTATTTTACCTTTAAAGGGTAAGATTCTGAACGTAGAGAAAGCGATGGAGCACAAAATTTACGAGAACGACGAGATTAAAAATATGTTTACCGCAATTGGGGTGAGCATTGGTACACCTGAAGATGATAAGGCCTTGAACTTAACTAAACTGCGTTACCACAAAATCGTAATCATGACGGATGCTGATATTGACGGTTCGCACATTACGACCCTGATTTTAACATTCTTCTACCGTTACATGCGCGCATTAATTGAAGCTGGTTATGTTTACATTGCATCGCCACCACTTTATCAGGTTAAAAAAGGTAAAGATTTCGAATATTGCTGGAATGACGTACAACGCGATGCGGCTGTACAACGTTTAAAAGGTGCAGGTAAGGAAGAAAGCGTACACATTCAACGTTACAAAGGTTTGGGTGAGATGAACGCCGAGCAGTTGTGGGATACTACTTTAAATCCGGCAACGCGTACTTTATTGCAGGCTACCATTGAAAGTGCTGCAGAATGCGATCACACTTTCTCTATGTTAATGGGCGATGAAGTTGCACCACGTAGAGAGTTTATTGAGCGTAACGCGAAATATGCGAAGATTGATGCTTAATTGAGCTTAAAGCTCAAAGACTAAAGCAGAAAGCTAAATAATTAACCCTTTTCAAGTTAAATCTTGGAAAGGGTTTTTGTTTTTTAATGATATTAATTCTAAAATTTATATACATAGTTTTCTTATGTATTTGTATTTTTATACATTTGACCTATGGCAGTTAATAACGAATTATTTAAAGGCACCTTACAAACCATTATCCTCAATCTTTTATCAGAAAATGAGCGGATGTACGGTTATGAAATTACGCAAAAGGTAAAATCGGTTACAAAAGGAGAATTACTGTTGAAAGAAGGTGCGCTGTATCCAGCATTGCACAAACTCGAAGCCGAAGGTTTGCTCGAAACCACTACAGAAGTGGTTGGAAACAGGCTTAGGAAATATTACTCTTTATCTAAAGATGGTGAGAAAGAAGTGATAAATAAGCTTCAGGAAGCAAAGGATTTTATTGGTCATTTACAAGTGTTGTTAAACTTGAAGCCAGTAATTTAAAGGAAATTAACAACAGAAAAATTTTGATCATTTAAGAATGAACTTAACTAAAGAACAATTAGAGGAGCTTAGACGTTTTATCCGGCAAAAGGGTATTTCTTATATTGATGTGCAGATGGAAATTTTAGACCATGTGGCTTCATCTGTAGAAGAAAAGATGACCAATAAGCCCGATCTGGATTTTGAAAACGCACTTAAACGAACCTACAAAGGTTTCGGGGTTTTAGGTTTTAATGTTATTGTAAATGGAATTGTTAATGCCATTCAGAAAAGATATAACCGCTTTTTCTGGAAAAGTTTTACTTCTTTTTTTGGTTTCAGGTATATTTCAATTGTATGTTTTTCAGTGTTGGCGCTCTATAAAATGCTTGCATTTATAGGGAAGGATGAGTTTTACAAATTCACTATCATCGGATTACTTGTTATTACCGCTGGTGTATTGTTAACCAATTTTCTGATCAAAGACTATAAAAAATACCTTTCCTTTAAATCTGGAACTTCCTTTCCTTTTTAGGTACGGGGTTGTTTTTTGCCAATTTGATAATAAATAAAATGTCTGCAAGTACTACTGTTTTATCAATGATCGCATGGCAGTTAGCAGCTGCATTATCAGTTGTGTTATTTATAGTTTATTTCATAGCAGCTTTAAAAACCGCAAAGGCGGGCATGAATGAAAGTAAATCATTAATAGAGAAATATAACATATTGTATAACTAGTTTTGTTGGGTTATAAGATAGTACACAAAAAAGCCATTCAAAAATTTCGAATGGCTTTTATTATTTGTACACTTAACTACAGCCGCTCCTCATCCAAGGAACAAACCGTAGTACTTAACTAACCGCTATCAAACGATTTTCTTTATCGACTGGCCCTACAAAATGTAGTACGATCCTACAGGAGCCAGTTCTGTTTGAGGTTTATCCTCGTATATTTTATTGTCATCCAGCATCTGGCATAAATCGCGTTCAATGTTTCTGCAAATGGTGGTGGTTGGTGTATCAGTCGGTTTATTTTCGAATGGATCCTGTAGATGTACCGCCATTTTTTCTACTAAAAGAAAAAACGCTGCAATAGCTACAACCAGAGGTACCTCCATATATCCGAAGTATTCTATCAAACCAAATGGAAGCAATACAATAAATAAATGAATAGACATATTGATGTATTTGCTATAGGTAACCGGAAAAACCGTGTTTTTGATCCTTTCCGAACCGCCCATGTGGTTACACAAGGCTGTAATGGTTTTATCGATCTCTATTTGCTGGTATTTATTTATCCAGCCTTCCTGTAAAGCTTTTTTAAGGTCCATAGCATGTAACTCCAGTATAGAAGTGGTTACATTTTTACGTTTCTTAATAAAAGCCATTTCCTCGGCACTCAGGTATTCTTCCAATCCTTTTCGGGCGTTAAATCCTCTTAACGATTGGCTTAAAGCATAACACCAGGCAATCTGTCTTTTGATAAACTTTTCTTTAAAGGCTTCAATCTCATCGGAGCCATAAGGATTCTCTACGAACGACAATATCTGGCGGGAGATTGATCTCGAATCGTTAACTATGGCCCCCCATAGGATTCTGGCCTCCCACCATCTATCGTAAGCCTGATTCGAACGAAATGCCAATAACAGGGAAATGATGGTTCCCAATAATGCCGGTACTGCAACTGGAATGGATATACGCGTAACATGGAAGTTTTCGTATAGCACTACGATACCTATTGAGTAGCCTATAACAAACAGAAGTTCTTTCTTGATCTTCCCGAATATATAAGTGAGCGGAATATTATTTCGTAACAGCATATGATAATTTTTTTAAATGATTTTTGATTAAGCACTTGCTTCCTGCAACTGCGTTTCCTGAATCTTGGTATCGATTAAATTTTCTGTGGCCAAAACACTTGTTGGTGTTAACTGAATTACTGGGCATCCGGCACGTCCGGTTAAAAACTTCGGGTCGATGCTATATTTGTTGATGGGTGTAAAGTTGTAGCCATCTAAATAAGCAATACAGTCTACATCAAAAGCTTCGATAAAGTTTTTAAAGGCAGCAACCGTACTTCCGTAAAAATACTCAAGGCCTACTGCGCCAATCTGACCGGCATATTTTGCTTTAACCTCGTTTAATTGCTGATAAAATTCGTCGCTTATGTTTTCATAGTCGCGGCTGCGGCGGCTTAACATCAGCATATCGGTTATCGAATCTGATAATTTAAAAGCGTGTACAAAAATGATATTCAGGGTTTCGTTACGCTGGTTTTGAACAAGCGCATCGATAATGTTAATGCTTCCTAATTTAAAATCGGTAGGTACTAAAACTGTTTTCATGGCTTTATCTTGTTTAAATGAATTAAATATTTATACAAGTTTAGCCCGAAGTTATTACAGCGAAATAAGAATGGTATTAGAATGAGATTAGAATGTACACCTTTTTGGAATTAACTGTTTATTGGTTCATTTGTGCTGGTAGAAAAACAATAACTGGTTTGCATTATTATTTCCCGCAGATTAAACAATGGATGCTTATCAGCGTATTCTGCGAAATCAGCGGGCGAGGAAATAGATTTACAATTAATTATTTTCCTGCAGATTTAAGGAGATTAACACGGAGCAACTAAACCAAGAAATAATAACCAAAGGAGAGACTATCAATTAATAATGCATGAACAAGAAATAATAACCAAAAAACAATAATCAAGGGAGAGACTATAAATAAATGATATATAAACAACGCATTCCCTATTGAACGATTAGTCTATTAACTAATGACCAATGATTAATGGAACCATTGAATTAAACTTTAATAGGTAACAAAACCTTAATCTCAGTACCTACGCCCTCCTGCGATTTGATGGCAATACTACCACGGTGCAGGCGGATAATGTTTAAAGAAAGGGGAAGCCCCACGCCATAACCTTTAAAATCGTTGGTGTTTGATGCGCGGTAAAAGGGCTCGAATATATGCTGGATATCGGTTTGGGGAATTCCGATACCTCTATCTGTAACGGCAATAGAAAGGGTGTTGGCATTGCTTTCTATACTAACACTTACCAGCTTTTCATTCGAATATTTGCAGGCATTACTCACAATATTGTTTAAGGCAAGTTTCATGAGGTTCTTGTTTGCCCTTAAAGTAAGCAGGTTTTCATCGTCTGGGAGTTTGCTAAAGTCGATTTCGATTTTGCTGTTGGGATGTACCTGGTTAACCGAATCTTTAATTTCCCAGAGCAGTTCGTCCATTCTTACTTCTTCCCAGGGTTGGTTTTTTCCGTTAAAGCCCGATTGGGCTAAACCCAATAAACTTGTTAGGATATGTTCCAACCGCTCGGCTTCGTCTTTAATTTTAGATAAGGCCTTCTCCTGTTTCTGTTGGTCATCGATGGTTTTCATGGCCAGTTCTACTTCGCCACTGATGATGGTTAAAGGTGTTCTTAATTCGTGCGAGGCATTGCTGATGAAATTGTTTTGCGTTTCAAAAGCAGTTTCCAAACGGTTAAGCATGTTGTTAAAAGTTTGGGCCAGTTGCGACATTTCATCATTTCCATCTTTAACATCAAGCCTTAAGTGCAAATTTTCGGCCTTGATTTTTTTTACGCTTTTAATAATGTTGCGCAATGGCATCAGCATGTAGTTGGAGAATTTCCAGCCTACAATGAACGATAAAATAACCGAGAGGAAAAAACCGATGATCAGGATTCTTTGCAGGTCTTTCAACTCCCGAAAGCCAAAGGGATCGTTTGCAGAAACAATAACGATGTAACCGCTATTTTTATTTTCAAAGAATTTGCCGGCATAAAAGTGGTTTTCAACCCGGTATCGGGCCATGGCGCCTGTTTTTATCCGGTTGTAAAAGCTTGCTGGCAACTTGCGATCGAGCGCTTTAACTTCTCCGGCCCGCATAATATATTCTTTTTCGGAAGGTAGGCGCTCCAGGTACTGGTTACGCATTTTGGCATAAGCAGTGTTGTTAACATCTTCATAGAGTTTAATCTGGGCGGCAATTTTAACCCTGGCCTCTAAACGTTTGTAAAAGTCTTCGAAAGCAAATTCGTTAGAGAAATACCAAACAAAACCACTTAACAGGGAAATAATAACGGCCGAGAGAATGGCAAAGAGTAAAGTGATTTTTTTGGCGATCTTCATTTATTTTTCTTTTAACACATAACCGAGGCCTACGGCAGTGTGGATGAGTTTCTGACCGGCGTTTTTATCTATTTTTTTGCGGAGGTAGTTTACGTAAACATCAACTACGTTGGTACCAAGGTTAAAGTCTATATCCCAAACATTCTCTAAGATATCAATCCGCGATAAAATTTTCGATTTATTTTTAGCCAGGTATTCGAGGAGGCGGTATTCTGTTGCTGTGAGTACGATTTCCTGCTGGTTGCGTTTTACCGTTTTGGCACTAAGGTTAATTTGCAGGTCGGCAATGTTAATAATCTGATCCTGGGTAGTAATGCCGTTGTATCTTCTAAGCAACATTCTTATCCTTGCAAAAAGTTCGGCAAACTTAAAGGGTTTAATCAGGTAATCGTCGGCACCGTTATCGAGCCCGTTTACTACATTTTCGGTAGTACCCAATGCGGTAAGCATAATAATGGGGGTTTGGGGTTTCTGTGTTTTGATAATTTTACAGAGCTCCAGACCGTTTATGCCGGGTAGCATAATATCGAGAATGATGAGGTCGAAATCATGTTCTGTGGCCATCTGTTTCCCGATTAACCCATCGGGGGCAATACTAACCGTGAAGCCTTCTTCCGTAAGTCCTCTCGATACCACAGAAACCACACTCGGTTCATCTTCTACAAGTAATAAATTCATTTAAGTAGCAAATAATCTAAAAAATAGCGAAATACAAAATATTTAGCGCCAGAAGTTATTTTTTAATGCTTTTTTAACGCGAAACCGACACAATTGTTTGAATTTTAGACAGCAAAAAGAAAGCTCCTCAATTGCGATTGAGAAGCCTTAATTATTTTTGTTAGCTAAAATTAGCTTCCTTTTTCTGATTTTTCTTTCAGCGATTTTAAGCCATCCTCAAAATCTTTGCCTATCATTTTATCCATGCTTACGAAAACACACATCCATTTAGAAATCATATTGTTTTCGCCGCTCATGGTCCAGGTTACTTTCTGGCCGGTACCATCAGGCTGAATGTCGAATTTAGTATCGGCCAAACTTTCGAAAGGTTTAATGAATTTAAGCTCAATATCTACGTTTGTACTTGGTTTTGCTGTTAATATAGTCATCGATCCCTGTCCGGTTTCTTTACCTTCCCATGTGTAAATGTGGCCAGGTTGAGCAGGCGTGCCAGCGTAAGTTGTTTTGGCACTTGGTTCCATTTTAGCCCATGGATTCCATTTGTAGAACTCTTTAAAATCGGCAATGTTTCTGTAAATAACACTATCGGGTGCATTAATTACAGTGCTGCGACTAACTGAATAGGTTTTTGGTAATACCAGTCCGCCTATAACAAAGATAATTGCCAGTACGACAATAATACCTACTAAGATTTTCAGAAATTTCATATTTGATTGTTTTGGTTAACTTAAATTTATAAAGAAACCAGTATAAATCAAAACAAAATTTGTTTAAACGATTTTGATTTTTGTGGGCAGGGCATTCAATTTAAAATGCATTAAATCGGCAATAGACTGCGCCTTTTGCTTAATAGTTTCGGCATTTGGCCCTGCAAATAAATCATCAACGGTCTCATAAAACAGGTTTTTCCAAATGCCGAACTCTGCTGTTTGCAAGGGTGCTTTATCGTTAATGGCAAAATGGGTAAGCATAGGGTTGCCTTTGTAAATCGCTTTGCCAAAAAGGATACTTTCCCAAAAATCGTACATCTTGGGTAGGTGGTGCTGCCAGTCTACTTTCGCTATCTGGGTAAATATCGGTCCGATTTTATCATTTAGCTGCACCCCCTTGTAAAAGCTATCAACCAAAAGAATAATGTCTTCCCTGTTATTAATATCGTTTTTCATAGCGCAATGAGTTTAGGTTTAAGCACCCAAGTACAATTAGTAGTAAAAGTTTGATGCTTTCGATGATGATATACAAAATATGATGATGGCTTGTGGCTGGTGGCATGCCTGCCAAAACCAGTTTTGCCCTTTCATCTAATAATGGCAACAGCCAAAAAGTATCGGCCAGTAAGATAAGGGTAAGTATAACAAGTAGCTTACTTTTAATGTTTTTGAAAGGTGCCGGAAAGGAACAAATTAAAACAACGGCTAACAGGGTAATTTCGATTTTGTTGAGCGCCTGAAAAACCAACTGCCCAATGCCCAAACCCAATGAAATGGTAATGCCGGGAGCCTGAAACTTAAGCGGTGCTTCTAAAAAACTGATCCCGGCAATTAATCCTGCCCAGAAAATGAGGCAAAAACATGCGATTAACTTCTTCATTTGATACAAATATCACCTTTAATGAATTGTAAAAAATGATTAGGGTCATAAAAAGAAATAATCTTTATTTATACAGCCTTAAAATCATTTTGTTGTAATCGATAACGGCTTTATACTGCATTAAAATATCGCCCCCAATAATGCCCGAAATAGGAGGGTGGCCAAATTGCTGGTAGGTATCGCTCACCGATTGAAGATCGAAAGCAACGGTTTCGTAATTTTTGATTTTTAACAAACCTATTTTCAGCTCTGGGATGGTAGCCTGAATGGTGGTTGTGGTAGTAAAAAGTGTAGCCGCATTAATTTCTTCGGATACCTGAAGGGTTGCGGCAAGGTGTTGCTCAATGAGGGCCTTATCGAACACGCTGCGCGAAGCTCCTGTATCCAGTACAACTAAATGGGTATCTTTAAAAATAACAACTTCTACCAAAAGGTGAAAGCCATCGTCTTGCAGGTTAATAAGTTTAAGCGGTATTGAAATTGATCTCATTGTTTATTATTTGTTATTGCCCTTTAAATACGCTCAGGGCAACAATCTGGTTAAGCATAAAAAAATGCCACGGAGGTACGAAATACACAGATAATAAATCTATTCTGTGCTTCGGTGTTTCCGTGGCAAAAAAGAAGTGAAGGGCGTACTAAACCAATTTCATTTCTGCCAGTACGCTGTTCATATTTCTAACGGCATCGGCACTTTTGTTAAATGCTGCCTGCTCATCATCAGTTAATTTAAAATCGATTATTTTTTCCCAGCCGCTACGGCCAACAATCACCGGTACACCTAAACAGATGTCATCCTGACCGTATTCGCCTTCTAAAGAAACACAGCAGGTAAATAATTTTTTCTCGTCGCGTAAAATGGCTTCAACCAAAGCTGCGCCAGCTGCACCGGGGGCATACCAGGCAGAAGTTCCAATCAAACCTGTTAAGGTTGCACCGCCAACCATAGTGTCGGCAGCAACTTTATCCAAAGTAGCTTTATCAAGTAAATTGCTTACCGGTAAACTTTGGTAAGTAGCCAAACGGGTTAATGGAATCATGGTGGTATCGCCATGACCGCCAATTACAAAACCTTGCAAATCGTTAGGATTGCAGTTTAAAGCCTGTGATAAATAAAACTTAAAGCGCGAGCTATCTAAGGTGCCACCCATACCAATAATCCGGTTTTTAGGTAGGCCTAACGATTTCAGGGCTAAATAAGTCATGGTATCCATCGGGTTACTTATCACGATAATGATCGCCTCCGGAGAGAATTTTAATATATTTTCGGCTACACCTTTTACAATGCCGGCATTAATGCCAATCAGTTCTTCGCGTGTCATACCCGGTTTGCGTGGCAAACCTGATGTGATAACCACCACATCCGAACCTGCAGTTTTACTGTAATCGCCTGTTACGCCGGTAATTTTGGTGTCGTAACCCAAAAGGGTTGCGGTTTGCATCATATCGATGGCTTTACCTTCGGCGAAACCTTCTTTAATATCTAATAATACAAGCTCGTTCGCCAGTTCTTTTCGTGCAATATTATCTGCACAAGTTGCGCCAACTGCGCCTGCTCCTACAACCGTTACTTTCATATATCTAAAATTTTATGGTTTGCTGTATAAATATCAATCGAAGGTATAAATAAATATAAGGTTTAAAAATGCTTTTGAAAACTTTATAGGCTGATAAGTGTGCAATCGATACTAAAAGGCTCGCAATTGATACTTGCAGGAGTCGCACCCATAAAGGATGGGAAACATTGCGTGGTGATCGTTAAAACTTTATTTCTAATCTGATGGTTATTGATTAAAGCCTATTATCATGGAAAATAAACCTATTTCGGATATCGATTATAAAGCCTTTGAAGGCAAATGGTATTCTTTGTATTCGATCCCGACTTTAATGGATAAACATTGGAAACAGACTACTGAAACCTACACTTTGGCTGATAATGATCATTTTGATGTGTATACCGCTTACCATAAAGCTGGCAAGGTCGAAGAGAAATCAATTACTTCTAAACTGTTTTTTGATGCGGCGGTACACAATGGCGGTATGAAAGCCCAGTTTTTATGGCCTTTTAAAATCGGCTACCGGATTATAGAACTGGCCGACGATTACAGTTACGTGGTAGTAGGGCACCCTGAAGAAAAGTACCTTTTTATTATGGCCCGCGAACCCAAAATGGAAGCTGATTTATTGGTGCATATTATTGAAAGGTGCAGGCAGAAAGGTTATGAGGTGAGTAAACTGGTGAGTTAGGAGCATTTTGGCTAAACCTATCAGGTTTTGAAAACCTGATAGGTTTGCTTGAAAGGTTTATTCGTCATTTTTTGTTGATAATTTGCTGACAACTTCCGCTATCAAATTCCTTATTTTTGAAGAACCGTTATTATTCTGAAACGGCTAATTCTTTACCGCACAATATGTACTTAATTTTTGATACCGAAACCACTGGTTTGCCACGTAATTACAATGCACCCATTACCGATACGGATAACTGGCCACGTTGTATTCAGATTGCCTGGCAGCTTCACGATGAGATGGGGAGATTGGTTGAACATCAGGATTATCTGGTTAAACCAGAGGGATTTAATATTCCGTACGATGCAGAAAGAATCCACGGTATTTCTACTGAGTTAGCAGCAGAGCAAGGCATTGGTTTTGATGAAATGCTGGCAAAATTTAACGAGGTATTAAACAAAGCCAAATTTATAGTAGGCCAAAATGTTGGCTTCGATGTGAATATCATGGGTTGCGAGTTTCACCGTTTTGGTGTAGCCAACCGCATGGCCGAAATGCCGGTATTAGATACCTGTACCGAAGTTACCGCACAGCTTTTACAATTGCCAGGCGGTAGAGGGGGCAGGTTTAAGCTACCAACCCTAACCGAGCTGCACTCTTATTTATTTGGTGTTCCGTTTAGCGAAGCGCACAATGCTACTGCCGACGTTGAAGCAACTACCCGTTGTTTCCTGGAGCTGGTAAAAAGAGAGGTTTTTAAAAAAGAAGAATTACAGGTTGATGTAGAATACTTTCCACGTTTCAGGGAAGTAAATCCGGGTTTAATTGAAGGTGTAGGTTTAACGCACATCAATTTAAAAGCAGCATCTGATGAAATCCGTAAACGCATTCAAAAAGCTGAAGGTGGCGGTATTTCTAAACAGGAGCTTGCCGGCAACAGGCAGGAACTCGCCGCAGCAACTTTTGTACATTTACACAACCATACGCAGTTTTCAGTATTACAAAGTACCATTAGTATTTCCGATCTGGTAAAAGCCGCTGCAGCACAAAAAATGCCAGCTGTAGCCATGACCGATCATGCCAATATGATGGGGGCTTTTCACTTTGTAAACCACGTACTGAACCACAATAAAGCCGCCGAAGCCAAAAATGCTGCAGCAATAGAAGCCGGCGAACGCCCAACAGAGGTGGTAATGACACCCATTGTTGGGGTTGAATTTTTTGTTTGTAACAACCATTTAGACCGTACGGCAAAAGATAACGGCTACCAGATGGTATTGCTGGCGAAGAATAAAAAAGGTTATCATAACCTGGCCAAAATGTCGTCGATAGCCTATACCAAGGGTTTTTATTATGTGCCCCGTATCGACAGGCAGGTTATTGAACAATACAAAGAAGATATTATTGTTTTATCGGGTAACCTGGGCGGAGAGATTTCGAACAAAATCCTGAACATGGGCGAAAGCCAGGCAGAAGAAGCACTGATTTGGTGGAAGGGAATGTTTGGCGACGATTTCTACCTGGAGGTTATGCGCCACAACCAGGAAGATGAAGACCGAGTAAACGAAACGCTGATAGCTTTGGCCCGTAAACATGCGGTTAAGCTGGTAGCAACCAACAATACTTATTACGTAAATAAAAAAGATGCCAATGCGCACGATATTTTACTCTGTGTAAAAGATGGCGAAAAGCAGGCAACGCCGATAGGCCGTGGCCGCGGTTACCGTTATGGTTTACCCAACCAGGAATATTACTTCAAGTCGGCCGATGAAATGAAAGCGCTTTTCACCGATTTGCCGGAAGCAATTTTAAACATTAAAGAGATTATCGATAAAATCGAAATCTACAAGCTTGCCCGCGAAGTACTCTTACCTAAATTCGATATCTCTGAAGAGTTTTTAGTCGCAGAAGATGAAGCCGACGGTGGAAAAAGAGGTGAAAACAAATATCTGAGACATTTAACCTACGAAGGTGCCAAACGCCGCTACGGAACCTTAACAGATGATGTTACCGAACGTTTGGATTTCGAGCTGGCCACCATCGAAAAAACAGGTTATCCCGGTTACTTCCTGATTGTGCAGGATTTTATTGCCGAAGCACGTAACCTCGATGTATCGGTTGGTCCGGGCAGGGGATCGGCAGCAGGTTCTGCAGTAGCATACTGTTTGGGTATTACCAATATCGATCCGATTAAATACGATCTCCTTTTTGAGCGTTTCTTGAATCCCGATCGTGTATCCATGCCCGATATTGATATCGATTTTGATGATGAGGGACGTGGTCGTGTAATGGATTATGTAATTAATAAATACGGTGCCAACCAGGTAGCGCAGATTATTACTTACGGTACCATGGCCGCCAAATCATCTATCCGCGATACAGCGCGTGTATTGGATTTACCTTTGTTTGAGGCCGATAAAATTGCAAAGCTGATTCCGAATATGAAGCTGGCCAAAATCTTTACCCTCGACGAAAAGAGTTTAAAAGATGCTTTACGCCCTGATGAATATGAAAAGGTAGTAGAACTTAAAAACCTGGGTAGTTTAAAAGATTTAAGTGCCGAAACCATTCAGCAGGCACAGGTTTTAGAAGGATCATTACGTAACACTGGTATTCATGCCTGCGGGGTAATTATTACGCCGAGTGATATCACCAACTTCGTTCCCGTTTCGGTTGCTAAAGATTCTGATTTATATGTTACCCAGTTTGATAACTCGGTTGTAGAGAGCGCTGGCTTATTAAAAATGGACTTCCTGGGGTTAAAAACTTTAACCCTGATAAAAGATACCGTAAAACTGGTTAAGAAAAGGCATCAAATTGATCTCAATCCCGATAATTTCCCGATTGATGATGTATTGACCTACGAGCTTTTCCAGCGTGGTGAAACCATTGGTATTTTCCAGTATGAGAGTCCGGGGATGCAGAAGTACATGAAGGAGCTTAAGCCAACGGTGTTCGACGATTTAATTGCCATGAATGCCTTATACCGTCCGGGACCGATGGAATACATTCCGAGTTTCGTTCGCCGTAAAAATGGCGAGGAAGAAATTAAGTACGATTTAGATGCCTGCGAGGAATATTTAAAAGAAACTTACGGAATTACCGTTTACCAGGAGCAGGTAATGCTTTTATCGCAAAAGCTGGCTGGCTTTACCAAAGGTGAGGCCGACGTTTTGCGTAAGGCGATGGGTAAGAAACAGAAAGACGTACTCGATAAAATGAAACCTAAGTTTGTGAAACAGGCTTCGGAAAAAGGCCATGATGCCACCGTTTTAGAGAAAATATGGAAAGATTGGGAAGCCTTTGCATCTTACGCCTTCAATAAATCGCATTCTACCTGTTATGCCTGGATTGCTTATCAAACGGCTTATTTAAAGGCACACTATCCGGCTGAGTACATGGCTGCGGTACTATCCAATAACATGAGCGATATTAAGCAGGTGGCTTTCTTTATGGAAGAATGTCGCCAGATGAGTGTTACCGTATTGGGACCTGATGTGAACGAATCTGACCTTAAATTCTCGGTAAATGCCAAAGGCGAAGTTCGTTTCGGTATGTCGGCGGTAAAAGGAGTTGGAGAAAAGGCGGTAGAAAGTATCATTGAAGAGCGGTCGGCAAACGGACCTTATGCCAGTGTGTATGATTTTGCCAAACGCTCCAACACGCGTATTGTAAATAAAAAAGCTTACGAGAGTTTTGTGTATAGCGGTGCTTTCGATGCTTTTGGCGGGC
Organism: Pedobacter sp. KBW01; assembly: GCF_003852395.1. NCBI lineage: Bacteria > Pseudomonadati > Bacteroidota > Sphingobacteriia > Sphingobacteriales > Sphingobacteriaceae > Pedobacter > Pedobacter sp. KBW01. The sequence goes on along the minus strand of NZ_QAJQ01000014.1, from coordinate 34,076 downwards.
ATAGGGCACAGTTTTTTTATATTGGTCCGCACGATAAAATGAACGGGATCGAGAAGATTATCAAATTTGCCAACGATTTTCAGAACAACGAGAGTACTTCACAGGCTTCTTTGTTTGGTGGTTCCAAAGCAGATTTGATTTTAGAACCTTCATTACCGGTTTCGCCTGAATGGGCGTTAATGGACAGACTGAAATATGAGAAAGATGCCATCGGGATTTTCCTTTCGGGGCACCCGCTGGATAATTATAAATTAGAACTCGATAAATTCTGTACCCATAACGTTAAGCAGTTAAGTATTATTAACAAGGTGCGTATGGGCGATAGTAATGAAGAGGTGCTGGCCGAATTTGATAAACTGAAAAATCGGGAGCTTTGTGTGGGTGGTTTGGTGGTAACGGCATCGCAACGCATTACCAAAACCGGGAAACCCTTTGGTACCTTTGTTTTCGAAGATTACGACGATGCTTCAGAAATGGCGCTGTTTGGCGAAGATTTCCTAAAGTTTAAATCGTTTTTAACCGAAGGATACTTCTTGCAAATCAGGGGTAGGGTAGGCGAACGTTTCGGTAAGGCTGGCGATTGGGAATTTAAGATCACAGCAATTAACTTAATGTCGGAACTGAGGGATAAACTGGCCAAAAGTTTAACCATACAAGTACCTATTGAACGGGTAAACGATCAGCTGATGCGTGAAATAGAGGCGATATTAGCAGACAATAAGGCAAACTCTGAGCAGCAAAACTGCCAACTTAACTTTGCCGTTTTTGATAGTGAAAAACAGATTATGTTAGATCTTAGCTCTAAAAGTCTTAAAATAAACCCAAACAACAAGTTCCTGGAACAATTACTGGGCTTAAATGTTGTTAATTACAAGTTAAACTAGCGTTTGGCGTTTGGCGCTCAGCGTTTAGGCTTATCAAACGCTATGCGCTCTGCGAAGCCCGCTTTGCGCTTTTACCAAAATAATGTCAAATTGGCATTACAGAATTGGTGGCATTACAATTGAATACATATATTTGAACATAAAAAAAATTAATTATGGCATTAGAAATCACAGATGCAAACTTCGAGGAGCTTGTATTAAAATCAGATAAACCCGTATTAGTAGATTTTTGGGCAGAATGGTGTGGCCCTTGTCGCATGGTTGGTCCAGTAGTAGAAGAGATCGCTAAAGAATATGATGGTAAAGCGGTAGTTGGAAAAGTAAACGTTGATAACAACCCTCAAATTTCAATGCAGTTTGGTATCCGCAATATTCCTGCTTTATTATACTTTAAAGGTGGTGAAGTAGTAGACAAACAAGTTGGTGCTGTTCCAAAATCAGTATTAGCAGAAAAATTAAACAAGCAACTAGCTTAGTTTAAGCCGAGATAGAAATAACTAAGCCTTCGGGGCTTGTAACATATTTAAAACCCAAATCTATTTAATGGATTTGGGTTTTTTTATGCAGACTTATTTTTGTTTCTTTAATAAAAAACTAACAATCATGTCTATTAATTTAATAAATAACAAAACTTTAGGCGTTTTATTAGCCGGGTTAGCACTAAACTGTGTAAATATGGCCTGTGTTTCGGCACAAAATCCGGTCGAAACCAATGCACCTTCGGCTGATTATAAACCAGCTTTTGCAGGGCAGACCAGAATTGCTGGCGTAAAAACTAAAACAGCCCTGGATGTTTCGGTTATTAACGAAAAGTTAGAAAATCCCTGGGCCATATCGGTACTTCCGGATGGCAGGTTTTTGATTACGCAAAAACAGGGTACCATGATTATTTTAAATGCCGATGGAAAATTAAGTAAGAAGATTACGGGCTTGCCAAAAGTAGATCCATCAGGTCAGGGAGGTTTATTGGATGTAACTTTAGACCCGAACTTCGCCAAAAACAGGATGGTTTACTGGGCTTATTCAGAGCCGCAGGATAAGGGCGTTTTACTGGCTATTGCTAAGGGGAAATTGGCTGCGAGTGAAACTGAGATAGAAAACCAAACCATTATTTACCGGGCTACACCAGCTTATACAGGTAAACTGCAATACGGATCGCGTATTGTTTTTGATAAAAACGGTAATTTATTTGTAAGTACAGGTGAGCGGTCGGGAAACGATATCCGTATGCAGGCACAGTATTTGAATTCTTCGTTGGGTAAAATTTTACACCTTACTACTGATGGTAAAGCAGTAGCCAATGGTCCCTTTGCCGGAAAGGCTGATGCCCGCCCCGAAATTTATGCACTTGGTTTGCGCAATCCTGATGGCTTGGCGATTAATCCGCAAACCGGCGATTTATGGGAAGCAGAATTTGGTCCCAAAGGTGGCGATGAAGTCAATATCATTAAACCAGGTAAAAACTATGGCTGGCCAGTTCTTACCTACGGAACAGAATACAGCGGTAAGCAGGTTGGCGATGGTATTCAGCAGAAAGAAGGCATGGAACAACCGGTGTACTACTGGAATCCGAGTATTTCGCCGGGTTGTATTGCTTTTTACAACAGCAGCAGCATAGCCGAATGGAAAGGCAACTTATTTGTGGGGGGGCTGGGTGGCTCGCATATCATCCGTCTGGTAATTAAAAACGATAAAATTGTTGGCGAAGAGCGATTACTGGAAGGTAAAGGCGAACGTTTTAGGGATATGGTAGAAAAAGATGGTGCACTTTATTCGGTAACCGATAACGGGCATTTATACCGCATCGCTAAGAAATAAACTGAAATTGTTTTTCAATACAACCCCGCAGGTTCAAAACTTGCGGGGTGTTTTTTTCTCAGGTAAACCTCACAGGTTTTAAAAAACTGTGAGGTTTGGTAGGGGTAGTAAATAAGTTTGGAGCCTGACTTCAAAAGGTATAGTCCCATACATCATAAGAAATATCGATGGGTACTTTGGGAGATATCTTGAGGTCTTTCGACAGGCTCAGGATGACAATCCTATATTGATGATGCAGCCATTTTTTATAAATCTTTTATTAGCTTTACGCTATGCAGGCAGTAAACTATGAAAACGAAACAAGCTATGGTAATTTAGAATTACTTGCCCGGCAAGTAGTAGAAGGCTTTATTACTGGTCTGCATAAAAGTCCCTTTCATGGTTTTTCGGTCGAGTTTGCCGAGCACCGCCAGTATAATAACGGCGATAATGTGAAAAATATCGATTGGAAGCTCTATGCTAAAACGGATAAACTTTACAGCAAACGTTTCGAAGAAGAAACCAATCTGCGTTGCCAGTTCGTAATCGATGCTTCTTCGTCGATGTACTTTCCTGAGCCTAAAAACAACAAACTGGTTTTTGCTATACAGGCTACAGCCTCGTTAATGTACCTGCTAAAAAAGCAGCGCGATGCTTTTGGTTTGAGTCTTTTTACCGACGAGATATTGCTAAATTCGCCCGCAAAATCGACTACAGTACATCAGAAATTTTTATTTGCCCAGCTAGAAGAGCTGTTGCAGCAACCTAAAGTAAATGCCAGAACCAATTTGAGCGAGTCCTTACATCAGGTTGCTGATTTGATTCACAAACGTTCGCTGGTAGTTATTTTCAGCGATTTGTTTAATACCGAAACCAGTGCCGAAAAAACCGATGAGTTTTTCGATGCATTGCAACACCTTAAGTTTAACAAGCACGAAGTGGTGGTTTTCAATGTGGTCGATAAAACCAAAGAAGTAAATTTTGAGTTCGAAAACCGTCCTTACCAGTTTATTGATATGGAAACCGGCGAAACCATTAAGGTACATACCAATCAGGTTAAAGAAAATTACACCGCTGCGGTGGCCGGTTATCGTCAGCAAATTGCTTTAAAATGTGCCCAGTATAAAATTGATTTGATTGATGCAGATATGAACGAAGGGTTTTATCCGGTATTACAGGCTTACCTCATTAAACGACAAAAGTTGGGGTAGTATCCAACCAATTTGAGGCAAACAACAGGAAGGTAGCTGTGTTAATATCATACTTGATTTAAATTTAAACTCCATAATATGTTAGAAAAAGGCATCATAGCCCCTGATTTTGAATTGCATGCTACGCCCGATCAAAAAATAAAACTCAAAGATTTTAAAGGCAAAAATGTAATCCTGGCCTTTTATCCGGCCGATTGGAGCCCGGTTTGCAGCGATCAAATGGCGCTTTACAACGAAATGCTCAAATACTTTATTAAACACGATGCGCAGATTTTCGGTATATCGGTTGATAGCACGTGGTGCCACCTGGCCTTTGAAGAAAACCGGAAGTTGCATTTTTCTTTACTGGCCGATTTTGAACCCAAAGGTGCTGTTTCTAAAGCTTATGGGGTTTACGACGAAAAAACCGGAACAAGTGAAAGGGCGCTTTTTGTAATTGATAAGGAAGGTAAAATTGTCTGGAGCTATTTATCGCCCATTGCGGTTAACCCTGGCGCTGATGGGATATTGGAGGCATTGGAAAAACTTGATCAGCAATAATTATGAGCACATTAAAACCCGAAGTTAACAGCAACGATCATATTCAGGGCGATGATACCGCAGCAGTTACCATTGTAGAGTTTGGCGATTATCAATGCCCTTATTGTGGAAATGCATATCCCATTCTTAAAGAAATTGAAGAGGCTTTTGGTCACCAGATCAGATTTATCTTCCGTCATTTTCCGCTGGCTAACGCACATCAGTATGCCCTCCCTGCAGCCTTAGCAGCCGAATCGGCTGGTTTACAGGGCAAGTTCTGGGAAATGCACGATGCCCTTTTCGAAAACCAGTACCGGTTAAATAGCGATTTATTTGATGAACTGGCCGAAACAATCGGTTTAGATCTCGAACAGTTTCAGCAAGACAGTGTTTCTGATGCGTTGAGAGAGAAAGTAGAAAATGATTTCGACAGTGGTGTACGCAGCGGTGTAAACGGAACCCCGTCATTTTATGTAAACGGAGCCAAGTTTGATGGGGGTGCAACCGACCTGTACCAGATGCTTAAGGAAAGTACCGAATAGCTTTAGTCAAGAGTGAAGTCAATAATCATTGTATATTTGATACGTAGATTTTTGACCTCGTGCACTTCACAGTCATCCTTAGCTAAACGTTGGGAAATAGTAATGGATTGATAGGGTTTAAGCTTAATCTTCCGCTTTATTTCGTAAGCTTTATTGCATCCTTTAGCTACATTACCATCCAGCAAAAAGGAAATGTACGTTATGATTTCTTTAGTTCTATTTTTGAACGTGATTTGGGCAAATGTTGCTGAATTGCTATCATTTGTATATTTAAGCGCTTCCAGGTAAACGGGGTTTTGCTTGTTGGTAACATCGTTTGACATTGGTTTTGAGGATTTAGGTTTTTGAGCAGCTATTTTATCTTTCGTTACTGGATCATGTTGACTCTTTATTTCCTGAAATGGTATTTTTAGCGCTCCATAACAGAGGATCATGAATATTCCTAATTCTTTAGCGAGCATAATTTGAGATTATTTGTTTTAAAACAGAATAAGTAACCGTAAGTTATCGCTTTTTTTAAAATAAATCTATTGCAGATTTTGTAGCCATAAAATCAGGGTCTTAAAATAAAAAAAAACCTCATGTATTTTGCAATACATGAGGTATCAGATAAGGGTAACCGGAAAACTAAAAAACTAATTATGAGTTTTTAGAATTTAACAAAATAGAAATCGCTTCGTGTTTTGTTATTTCAAAGGTGCACTTCAATTATGAAGTTTTAGTGAAGAAACCCCGCCTCGTGTTGATTGCATTATTGATGTTACAAGCTATTGATTGGACTTGTATAAGGGGTTAATTAGTAGATCGTCATTCCCACGAAAGTGGGAATCTCAACTCCTTAGTTGGTGCATCAAGAATTTATTTAAAAAATTAAACAGGTACTAAATCAAATGATATATTTACGCCTTAAATATATAAACATGAATTACCGCAAACTCATTGCATTAAGTACGTTATTCTTATTGCTGTTTACAATCTTGCCAACTTTTGCCCAAAATGCGACAGATTCTACAACTAAAGTGCCAGCCCTTCAGTTAAAGGGGTTTTATAAATATATGGCCGCCAATGTAAAGTATCCAGGTAAAGCAATCTTACAGAATGTACAGGGCACCAGTATTTTTCTACTCAAGGTAGAGCATGGCCAGATACAACACGTAGAAACCGCTTTGAATTTAGAAGGGCTGAGTGAAAATGTTAAAACTCTGATTTCAACATATACCGAGCTGCCTAAAACCATGAATGGAAAATATAGCCTTGGTGTTAAATTTATAATAGGAAATGGTTCAAATACAGAAGTTGATGAGAATGCAATTATACCTGCTGATTATGTTAAACTACCTAATGTGACAATAATGACATCAAGTCCTCCCCGGACTTTAACTGCACCCGATATTAATACTTATGGGATTGAAGAAGTAGATACGCCACCTAATTTTCCTGGCGGATATCAGGCGCTTCAGGAGTATTTCTATAAAACCATTAAGTACCCAGCCGAAGCCCTGAAAAATAAAGTAGAAGGAAGAATTTATTTTAGCTTTAAAATAGATTATGATGGCAATGTAAAGAACGTAAAGGTATTAAGAGGGTTAGGAGCTGGATTGGATGAAGTTGCAAAGGATGCGATGAAAGATTGTCCGAAGTGGAATGCCGCCATCAAAAATGGCCAGACGGTAAGTACCAAATTTAGCTACTTTGCAGAATGCAGATTGCCTAATCCTTAATTTTTTGATTTAAAGATGTCGTCATTTCGAGCAGTCATTGAAAGATATATAAAACAATCGTCATTGCGAGGAACGAAGCCTGTCTGCAGCAGGCAGGCAGGCAGGCAGGCAGGCAATCTTAATGCGCTCGCTAAGTAGCGATCGTTGTAAGATTGCTTCGTCGGCTGAAAAAGCCTTCTCGCAATGACGACTCCGAAGGGGCTGTCACTAATATTGATTTTATCCAATAAATTACCCTCAGGATTGAAAATCGATGTTTAAGAAACAGTCTCTTTATGTAAATTACTAACGTGATTACAAATTACCCCTCAATTCTTGTTCGCGCTCTAACGATTCGAAAAGGGCTTTAAAGTTACCCGCACCGAAGCTTTGTGCACCTTTACGTTGTATAATTTCGAAGAAAAGCGTTGGCCTGTCTTCTACTGGTTTGGTAAAAATCTGTAATAAATAACCTTCCTCATCGCAATCAACCAAAATACCCAGGCTTTCCAAAAGGGCTATTTCTTCATCAATTTTCCCTACGCGCTGCGGCATCATGTCGTAATAAGCTTCTGGTGGTGCACTCAAAAACTCCACACCACGTGCTTTAAGTTCTTTAACCGTTTTAACGATATCTTTTGTGGCAACCGCAATATGCTGAACGCCTTCACCTTCGTAATATTCCAGGTATTCTTCAATCTGCGATTTCTTTTTGCCTTCGGCTGGTTCATTGATCGGGAATTTAGAAAAACCATTGCCGTTGCTCATTACCTTGCTCATCAGGGCCGAGTATTCGGTATTGATTTGCTTATCATCAAATGATAAAATATTTACAAAGCCCATTACATCTTCATACCATTGTACGGCTTCGTTCATGCGGTTCCAACCCACGTTGCCCACGCAATGGTCGATGTATAAAAGACCAGCATCGGCAGGTTGGTAGTCGCTTTCCCACACACGGTAGCCAGGCATAAATGTGCCGGTATAATTTTTACGCTCAATAAACATGTGTACCGTTTCGCCGTAAGTATAAATGCCACTCATTTTAACTTCGCCATATTCATCGGTTAAGGTTTTAGGCTCCATATACGATTTAGCTCCGCGCTTGGTAGTTTCTTCGTAAGCACTGTAGGCATCATCAACCCAAAGGGCCAGTACTTTTACGCCATCGCCATGCTTTTTTACATGCTCAGATATCGGGTGATCGGATTTTAAAGCAGTGGTTAAGATCAACCTTATTTTTCCTTGCTGCAGTACATATGATGCCCTGTCGCGCACACCAGTTTCGGGGCCGGCATAAGCCAGGCTCTGAAAACCAAATGCTGTTTTATAATAATGAGCAGCTTGTTTGGCATTGCCCACATAAAATTCGATGTAATCAGTTCCATTTATTGGTAGGAAATCTTGTGCCTTGGCTATCTTTTCTGCAAATGTTTGTGTTTCCATTATATTTTTTGTTGTTGTAATCGTTTTAAAGTTCTAATGTTCTAATATCATTCAACTATTTTATATTCATCTATTTTAGCTTTCTCCCATTTTAGACTCTGGATTTAAGACTTAGGACTCATGACTCCCAACTCAGCTACCCTTCCTGCCAGCTTTTGTGGTAATTTTCGTCTTCAATGGCCAGCGCATCTTCGGTAATCATTAAAGGAAGAAAAGGATCAATCATTACGGCCAGTTCATCAGTTTTTTCCTGCCCAATCGATTTTTCTACTGTGCCGGGGTGCGGCCCGTGTGGGATTCCGCCCGGGTGCAAGGTAATTTGTCCTTTTACCACACTTTTACGGCTCATAAAATCGCCATCTACATAATACAATACCTCATCGCTATCTACATTGCTGTGGTTATAAGGTGCTGGTATAGCATCGGGATGGTAATCATATTTACGTGGTACAAAAGAGCAGACCACAAAATTGTGTCCTTCAAAAGTTTGGTGAACGGGAGGAGGTTGGTGTAAACGACCGGTAATTGGTTCAAAATTGTGTATCGAGAAAGCGTAGGGGTAATGGTAGCCATCCCAGCCTACGTAATCGAAAGGATGAGTGCCATAAGTGTAAGGATAAATTAATCCCTGTTTTTTAATCAGGACCTGAAAGTCGCCATATTCATCGTACGTTTGCAGGTTTTCGGGGAGGCGTAAATCGCGCTCGCAATAGGGGGCATGTTCCATTAACTGGCCATATTGGTTTAAATACCTTTTTGGCGACCTTAACGGGCTAAAACTTTCTACAATGAAGTGGCGATTTTGCTCGGTATCAAATTCGAGCTGATAAATGGTTCCACGGGGAATAATCAGATAATCGCCGTACCCAAATTTGATTTCGCCAAAACCGGTTTTCAGCTTTCCGGTTCCCTCATGGATAAAGATCATTTCGTCGGCCTGGCTATTTTTATAGAAATAGTCAGTCATCGATTTTTTAGGTGCAGCCAGAACGATATGTAGATCGTTATTAACTAGTACCGACTTTCTGCTTTTTAGAAAATCGTCTTCAGGTTTAATGTTAAAACCGATTAGGCTGGTGTGTTTCAGGTGCTTTGCACGGGCTATTTTTGGCTCAACACTGTAAGGTTCGCCCAGGTGTTTTACAATGGTTGGCGGGTAGCAGTGATAAACCAGCGAGTATACGCTCGAAAAACCTTCGGTTGATACCAATTCTTCGGCATAGAGATTCCCGTCGGGTTTACGAAAAACCGTGTGTCGTTTAGCTGGAATCTGCCCCAATTTATGATAAACAGGCATAATATATGATGTTATGGTTAGAAAAAAATCCTAAGAAATAAACAATTCAAACGCCAATGCGTTTCAATTAAAAAAGAGAAAGTGAAAAGAAATTATAGAGAATATTGAGCCATGATCAGCTTGGATAGCATCTTATAGCGACGGGCCGCAATTGCGTCGTTTACTAAGGTAATATGTAATGCTTTTAAGATCATGGTTTTAATGCAGCCAAGGTAAGTATTTTATTTAAAATTTGAAATTTTAATTATCTTTAATTGCTCAACAAATTATCCCGCACATGAAACTTATTTTTACGATCCTATGCTGTTTGGCCTTCGGCTACGGCGGTTTTGCACAACAAGTACAACAACCAACGCCAAAAGCGAAGTATAAAATTAAAATAGTAGATCGTAAAGGGAAGGTAACCCGTGGATTGTTTTATGCTGCCTACGATGATGGACTAACTGTAATTAAAAACCGGAGAGATACTGTAAAGTTAAGTGCCGATAGTATTAGTGCGCTTTACATTCACCGCAGAGGGATTGTTGGTCCGCTTGCACTGGCTGGTGGCTTAACCTTTTTTGTGATCGCAGTTCAGAGCGAAAAACTGCTAGAATCTGTTGTACTAATTGCAGCAGGAGTACCTGCCGGTGTAGCCGGAGGCCTGTTAATTGGTGAACTTTTATCCAATAAAAAATTCTATAAACAACTGCAAGCAAAAGATTTTCCGCTAATCAAACCAAACCTTCAAAAATATACTGTGTTAAAATAATAGCGTTTAAATTTTATTTTGAGTAGCCTAATTGCTTAGCTTTGCCAGGTATTTAACCAAATGATATATGAAATTAGTATCCTATAAAACCGAAGACAGAGAGCATCTTGGCGTGTTTGTAAACGGACATATTTATAATCTGAACAGCTGTGATAAGCTGCTGCCGGATAATATGAACGAATTTTTGCAAGGTGGTGAAGTGTTAATGGAAAGGGCCAAAAGGGTAGATGACCAGATAAAAGAAGGTAGTTTACAGGCCAAGGAAGAAATTTTTTATGAGCTTTTAGCACCAGTTCCGCATCCTGCAAGTTGCCGTGATGGATACGCTTTCAGACAGCACGTTGCTGCCGCACGCCGGAACAGAAAGGTTGATATGATTCCGCAGTTTGATGAATATCCGATCTTCTATTTTACCAACCATAATGCCATCCAAGGTACAGGCGAAATTGAGTGTATGCCCGATCATTTTGAAAAACTCGATTTTGAACTTGAAATTGCCGTTGTAATTGGTAAAAAAGGAAGGAATATAACTGCAGCAGAGGCAGATAGTTACATTGCCGGTTATATGGTAATGAACGATATGAGTGCCCGTACTTTACAGATGGAAGAAATGCTCTTAAACTTAGGCCCGGCCAAAGGGAAAGATTTTTCGACGGTTATTGGCCCCTGGCTGGTAACACCAGATGAGTTATTACAATATAAAGTACCTGCAAAAGAAGGTCATGTAGGTAATACTTACGATTTAAAAATGACTTGTAGGGTAAATGGTATTGAAGTTTCGAGAGGGAATGCTGCAGATATGGACTGGACTTTTGCCGAAATTATAGAACGTTGTGCCTATGGCGTAGACATTCTTCCTGGTGATGTAATTGGCTCGGGTACAGTAGGTACAGGCTGTTTCTTAGAATTAAACGGTACTGGTTTACTTAACGATCCGAACTATAAAGTACAGTGGTTACAGCCCGGCGATGTGGTAGAAATGGAAATTACTGGATTAGGCGCTTTAACGAATAACATTACGAAAGCTGATACGGATTTTTCGATTTTGGCGCTTAAGAAGTAAGACAACTTTTTAGTGTTATATCCCCTTAATAACTGAGGTTGTATCGAGGGGAACCTAGAATTCAGTTCAGAATCTAATTATAAGGAATCGTCATCTCGACTGAAGCGCAGCGTAATGGAGAGATCTATTATAGATTTAGCTTCGCTGAGCACTTTGTGGTTCTCGGTTGCGTTGCAATCCACTCGAAATGACGATTCTTGCGAGTTGTAATCTCCGTTTAAATTTTTTCTTCTCTATATAAATTACCTCCAGTGCTATCACTTAACACACAAGATTTAACCCCCATACAACTGCAAAATTACCTGCAGTATGCCATTGCACCGCGGCCAATTTGTTTTGCCTCTACTATCGATGCCGAAGGGAACATTAATTTAAGTCCTTTCAGTTTCTTCAATATGTTTAGCACCAACCCACCGATTTGTGTTTTCTCACCTTCCAGGCGTGTGCGTGATAATACAACCAAGCATACTTTAGAAAATGTACTGGAAGTGAAGGAGTGCGTAATCAATATCGTTAACTATGATATGGTGCAGCAGATGAGTTTAGCCAGTACCGAATATGCAAAAGGAGTAAACGAATTTGAAAAGGCCGGCTTTACCATGCTAAAATCTGATTTGGTACAACCACCTCGCGTGGCCGAAGCACCAGTTCAGTTCGAATGCGTGGTAAATGAAGTTATTCCACTGGGGGATAGTCATGGTGCAGGGAACCTCATTCTGGCTGAAATAAAACGCATTCACATTAACGAAGCCATTTTAGACGTAGAAGGCAAAATAGATCAGCACAAAATTGATCTGGTAGCCCGCCTGGGTGGCGATTGGTATTGCAGGGTAACTAACGATAACCTGTTTAAAGTAGCTAAGCCCCTGGCTAAATTGGGTATTGGTGTAGATAATTTGCCGCAGGCCGTACGTTACTCGAAAGTACTAACCGGTAACGATTTGGGCATGTTGGGCAATGTAGAGGTTTTACCGGACGATGTAGAGATTGATCTGATTAGCACCAATCCGGAAGTAAAAGAAGTGCTCGATGCCACTATTGGCGATGCTACAAACCGGGAAAGGGAATTACACGAGCTGGCCAAAAAGTTTTTAAATAATGGAGAAGTAGAACTTGCTTTAAAGATTGTTTTGCTTTAAATTTAGTTAAGACTTAAAGTTATGCATACAATTGTTCAGGTAGACCAGTACATTATTAAATCGGCCGAATTTGCGATTCCGATTTTGGATCATTTACGCAATCTGGTGCACAAGGCCGATGCCCGCATTGAAGAAAAAATAAAATGGGGCATGCCCAGTTTCGATTATAAAGGTATTGTATGCCAGATGGCGGCGTTTAAGCATCATTGCGTTTTCGGTTTTTGGAAAGCGTCTATAATGGAAGATGAGTATGGTATTTTTAAAGATAGAGGGGAAGCCATGGGTGGTTTGGGCAGAATAACTTCTTTTGATGATTTGCCGCCAGATGAGATCCTGATTGCCTATATTCAACAAGCCATTCAGTTAAATGAAGATAATGTTAAATTGCCTTCAAAGCCAAAATCGGCTGAAAAAAAGGAATTAATTGTACCTGAATATTTTATCGATGCTTTAAAAGAAGACCCTAAAGCATTGGCAGTTTTTCAGAATTTTAGTCCATCAAACAAAAAAGATTATGTTGTGTGGCTCGAAGAGGCCAAAACAGAAGCGACCCGCCTAAAAAGACTAGAAACAGCAGTTGAATGGATAGGAGAGGGTAAAAGCCGGATGTGGAAATACCAAAAGTAATTCTTTGAAGAGAGATTAAATGTTGGAAGGATTGAAGGTTGGAATGTTTTAATGTTGGAAGGACTGAATAACCGAACGATGTTTTAAAGCCCTGTTTCATTCACTCATTCCAAAATTCACTCATTAAATTATTTAAAGTATACTCACCACTTTCATGAAACGGTTTTTGTAGTGTCCATTAAAATCGGTAATGGTTACGCCGTGGGCCTTGCCAGAGGATGCATGGATAAACTTAATACCGTTTTCATCAATCGAATAAATAATGCCTACATGGCCAATTCTCCTAATCCGCGAGTTACTGCCTGTAAATATCATCACATCGCCAACTTTGGCATTTTCGAGCGTAGTTTCTGTTCCGGTATAGCTAAATTCCCTTGATGAACGGGGTACTTTAAAACCAAAATTACTGAACACATAACTCACAAATCCCGAACAATCGAAACCAACTTTTGGGTTACTTGTGGCATATCGGTAAGGAATACCGAGCATACTCTTGGCAAAATCGATTAAACTTTCGGTTTGTTTCTCTGGGGCTTTATTTGTTGTTTTACCCTCATTAGGAAGGCTGGCAACCAGCTTTTTAACCAACTCCTGATATTGAGCAGGTATAATTGTTTGGGCTTTTCCTGCGGTAGCAGACAAAATGAAAAACAAAATCGGGACTATTATTTTCTTCATATGTTGGAGCCAAAGATATAAAAAATATCTAAAGCCAATTAAGATGTTGAAAATGAGTATAAACAAAAAAAGTCTGGATAATTTACCCAGACTCCAATTCATATATTTGGTTCGATTAAATACTAGGGAACATGGTTTGAGCTCTATCGCCAATTAATGGGATGGCTTTTTTCTCGCCTTGTGCAGCTCCGATTAAACCAATAAGCCACAATACAAAAAGTCCGATTTGTATTATGCGGAGAACATAGTAACCAACTTCGAAACCTGTGGTAAACAGCATGGGGATCAGAAATAAACTTAAACCCCAGCTCAATACGGTAGATACCAAATGAAACAGCAACGTTTGCTTTAAATGATATCTGCTTAATTCGGTCTGGTTATCTTTATACATGGCAAAATAGGCGATGAGCCAGCCAACAAACCAAAAATAACTTACAATTGCCGCACTTTTTCCACTATCGGCTGTTTTAAAAGGAGAATTTGTTTCCATAGTTTTTTAGTTTTTAATGTAAATTACTAAAAAAATAACAACTTATGGAGTGGTTACTGCAACCGGTAAAATTTTTCCGTTAAAGAATTTATGTCCTGTTTTAGCAAAATCGCATACATATTTGCCCATTTCGAAAGCCATAATCGGACTTTGGTAACCCGGAAATGCCGCTTCGAGCATTTCGGTTTGCGCTGAGCCCAAAGCCAGGCAATTAATTTTTATACCTGTTTCAGCCAGTTCGAAGGCTAAGCATTCGGTTAAGGTATGCAATGCTGCTTTACTGGCTGAGTAGGCCGAAAGTCCAGGAAATTTAACGCTGCCCTGGAAACCGCCCATACTGCCAATGTTTACAATATGGCTTCCGCTTTGCATTAATGGGAGCACATTTTGGATCATTCTGAAATGAGAAATTACATTACTTTGCAGCATTTCGCCCAAATCAATCTCAGTAGTTTCTAAAAATGGTTTATTAACCAAAGCGCCCGCGTTGTTAACAAGGATGTCTATATGGCCTAAACGTTCTTTTAAAAAAGGAACCAATGCTGTATAATCATCATTTACAATATCAAACTCAACAGGCAAAAGGGTACAGTCGGGGTTAATACCTCTTGCAATTTCTAAAAGTTTACGCAACTTATCTGCCGAACGGGCAATGGCAACAATTTTATTTTCTTTCTGTAAGCTAAATTCTAAAGCAGCTTCGAAACCGATACCACTACTTGCACCTGTAATTATAATGTTCATGAGGAAATATTAATTGTTGTAATGAAAATCCAAAGGTATTAAAAAACCTGATTTAGCATTCTTGTTGATCTAAGTGATTGGTGTTTTAGGTTTGATGGTGAAACACTTTAGAAAATCGTCATTCCCAACTTGATTGGGAATCTTAACCTATCACATAGTAGGCATTAAGATTCCCGCTTTCGCGGGAATGACGTAGCGGCGAAAATTCAGGATTAAAATTCAAAATCTGTCTAGTCTTCAATAATCAGCTGGCTAACCGGATTTTTAATGACGTGCAAACCATCGTTAATTAATTTAGTATGATCAGGCTCCTTACTGGCTTTAATTTCCAAATAAACCTGTATTTCTTTCTCTAGCTGATGATAGATCTTTTTGTGGTAAACAATTTCGAGCACCTCTAAAGCGCATAGCCAATCTTGCCTGTGGTTTAGCTTTAAATCGTCAAAAACCTGGGCAAGCCGATCTGAATTTTCACCACTCTCCCGTATCCCGCGAACGGTTTTATAAAGTTCGTGCAGTTTCAGTGTTTTAGCATCATAGGTAATTTGATGTGTTTTTTCATCACTGATCAGGGTAATGGCTTCGTAGGCATCTTTATCGGCTGCACCATTAAATACAGAGATGATTTCGGCACCAACTGCCATATCGTAAGTGCCCCATTCAGGCCTGAATAAAACATTACCATTACTTTCGGTAACTGTACAATCGCTAAAGGCAATTAAAATAACTTTATTGTTTTCTTTTAAAATTTCTTTAACGCGGCCAACAACTTTAATTCCACTATCAAAAAGTAGTTCGGTTTGGTTGTCAATGCTTATTCCGGCACTTTCCAGGTCTGCAGCACTAAAATCTTCTAATAGCTGGCTGGTATTTTTAAGCTTGCCCACTGGCGATGAAAAACCATCAACATGGTAATCTTTGCCATGACCTTTAAGCTGTTCACCATTAAAAGCCAGGGCCGATGGGCCGGTTGTTTTAATGAAGGTAACTTCATCATCAGGGTTTATACCCATATCGGTAAAAATGCCGCTCACCTGTAAGCCTGAACTATAAACGGCAGTAGCCACATTTTTGCAGGCAATGGCTTTCATGATACTTTCAGATCCACCACGCCTAAAAGCCATGGTATTGGCAAATTGTTCTAAAACATCGATCAGGTTTTGAAAAGTTTCGGTAACAAAAAGTTGAGGCTGGGGTTTGGTAATATCGTACTGATAATTAACCGTATCGATATTGTACCACAGTTTTTCTACATCGTTATGCATGCAGGTAGCACTTTCGCCAATTGATGAAAGTAAGCCGGCACCATAAATTTTAGGGTTTTCTAAAGTGCCAATCAGGCCGTATTCAACCGTCCACCAGTGCAGGCGGCCCAGAAGTGCCATTTCTGAAGGCTCACCCATATTCTCGCTGATGTAACGCAGGTTTTTTTCGGCCTGGGCAATTTCAGTTGCATCTACATCTACCGCTTCTTTTAAAATAGAAAGCTTCCTAATGGCCTCGTAAAGTTCAAAATCTTTGGCCGAAAACATGGCTTTTGCACCGATTGAACCAAAATAGCTAAGGTAATTGTTATAATCTGTATCGGCTATAATTGGTGCATGTCCGGCACTTTCGTGTATAATATCGGGTGCGGGGGTATATTCAATGTGGTTAATCTGGCGGATATCGGCAGCGATAACCAGCACCCGGTAAGCCTGATATTCCATAAAAGCGGCTGGAGGAATAAAGCCATCTACTGTAACTGCTCCCCAGCCAATTTTGCCCAGGTTATCGTTCATGGTTTGCAAATCGGGGATATGCTCAATGCTTAAACCAGCCCGTTGAAGGCCCTTTATATAGGGGTAGTAAGCCACGTTTTTAAGGTAACTGTAATTCTGGCGCATTACGTAACGCCAAACAGCCTGATCGATAGGGGTGTATTTTTCGTAGTTCTGCGCTACAATAAATTGCTTTAAATGGTTGGGCAATTTTGCAACCTGCGCATTATTAAAATCGTTAAAATGGCTCATTGGGTTAAGAAAAATAAGTTGGTCGATAGCAAAGTTAGGATGTAGTTTCTACCTAAGCAAGAAAGCAGGCGCATAAATTAACAGGTTAGGGTAATAAAGCTTTGGTTGAGTAAGCTTATGTTTTTAACAGTTAGCCCTAAAACAAAAATAGCAGCAGATTGGCAGCCAATTAAACCCGACTTAGTGAAATCCCCGTAAGCCGAAGTATGAGGCGCTGCCTTGTAACGGGGACGGGACTGTGCTATCCGAAAAGCTACGTATTTGCTTTTCGGATAAAATCAGTGTTTCTTTTCTTTTTTGCTCCCTATTTTCTTTACGCTAAAGGTAAAATAATGCTGGTACAGGTAGCTGAAAAGGGCCATTAAAACCGATACCAATATACGTGAAAGCACTGCCAGCGTTGGATAATCTCTTAACAACTCGAGTAAAAACTTTAAAAGCACGTAGTTGGCCAGTATGTTAATAAACTGCAAATTTAAAAACCGGAACAACTGAACCCTGCCTTTTAACTGGCTGTGCGTAAAGATGATATACTTGTTGAGCAAGAAGCTGGTTGGGATAGCGATAGAATAATCGACAAAAAGAGAAGCTGTTTCTCTTTGTACTACCAACAAGCCAAAATTTACTTCCTCAGTTTTGAAAATGAAAAAATAGGCAAAATAATAGCTTAATATGCCCAGTAACAAAGTTCCGCCCCCTGTAGCCAAATACCTGAAATTATGCAGCGAAATATATTTTTTAAAAGGGGGATGGAAAAAATCGATGAGGGCTAATATGGCTACGCGCATTGTTGTTTTTATTGTTACGGCTGCAAAGGTAAATTAATTTTTAAACTGTAGGATTTTGCCTAAAGTAAATTCCCTGGCTTTTTTAAGACCTGGACCTTATAAAAATATTAAATTTTATTGGTTGTTGCTGTAAAAAGTAGGTTGGGCGACAAAATCAATAACCGTACAATAATTAAAGGATGGATGGGGCTGTATGCTAACGCCAACTGTGTTGAGTTTATATTTCTGATCTAATATATTGAAGCGATGGCCTAACGAAGGTACGCCACAATCTAAAAGTAGGTGGCAAACAATATCGAGGCTTTTGCTGTAACCAAAATCGATATTCTCGCTCATAGCCTTGTTGGGGAAATATCTGGACAGGCGTTTAGAAAATTTATCGCCGTTGCTGCTTTCGTGGGTATCGAGGTTGTTGCGGTTTAAATCAGCAGCGTGGCCGCGACTTAGTGCCGTTAGTTTTTCATCGGGGTAAAACATGGGCAGGTTTTTTATGCCCTGCAAATGTTTGTATAAGGAAGTATAGTAAGAGTTTGTACGCGTTATTTTTAGCTGATTGTAATTGCGGTATTGCCGTACATTGGCATTGTATTTATCGATGTAATCTTCTAAAAATGTGTTGTAAAACCGTGGGCCATCCAGGCGGATGAGGTTCATTAACAGAATTACGTTTTTTTCTTCGTTAGTGAGGTAGCTGGCGTTTACAGCAGTATTGGCCTTTCTGATTTCGGCATCTGACCATTCTTGGGCCGAAACTTTGTTGTAGCATAAAATAGATAATAACAGGGCTAAAAAAAGGCGGTGCATCCAGGTATGTTTGTCTTTGTATGTGGATAACGCCAATTGAAACCTTTTATTTTCCGGGAGGAGAAATTTAAAACAAATTTAACCGCAAAGGGAATCACATGGTAAAAGCTGTTTGCTTAGGCTCCATATACTTTGCGGTTAAAAATATCGGGGCTTATAAAAACATACCGCCCGATGCTTCAATGCGTTGGGCATTAATCCACCGCGCATCTTCGGTGCATAAGAAGGCTATAATGCCACCAATATCATCGGGCAAACCTACACGGCCTAATGCTGTATTGGCTGCAATGCCGGCGTTCAACTGCTCGTTATCGCGTACTACGCCACCACCAAAATCGGTTTCGATTGCGCCTGGCGCAACAATGTTCGATCTGATCCCTTTGGCCCCTAATTCTTTAGCCTGGTATTTGGTTAAAGTTTCCATTGCACCTTTCATTGAGGCGTAGGCGGCATAACCGGGAGTTGAGAACCGGGCAAGTCCGCTTGATATGTTAATGATGGCACCGCCATTATTTAAAACCGGAAGTGTTTTTTGGGTTAAAAAGAATGGTCCTTTAAACTGGATATCTACCAGTGTATCGAACTGCTCCTCGGTGGTTTCGGCAAAGGAGGCATGGATGCCAATACCTGCATTATTGATTAAAAAATCAAATTTTTCAGTATTAAAGGTGTTTTTTAACGTTGCTTTAACCTCTGCAACAAAAGCATCAAAGCCTTTGGCATCAGCTACATTTAGCTGTAATGCTGCGGCTTGTACACCAAGCTGCTTAATTTCTGCCACGGTATTTTCGGCTTCTTCTTTTTTAGATTGATAGGTAAGGATCACACCTATCCCTTTTTCTGCAATTTTTAAGGCCGCATTTTTTCCCAGTCCGCGGCTGCCACCGGTTACCAAGGCAATTTTATTTTGTTTTTCCATTTTCTTTTAATTTGTTAAACAAAATTAGATCGAAAAGTGCTGAAAAAATGGTGACTGCTTAAGTTAAAATGGTGAGAGTTTAAGTTTTATATGGTGACAATTTCCTTATTTGCCAGCGAACTGAAGTAAGCTTCGCGGTATTGTTTAGGCGTTTGACCAGAAAAATGCTTGAAAAACTTAGTGAAATTAGAAGGATCGTAGGTTAATATCCGCGCAATTTCGGCAATGGGCATGCTGATGTTTTGTAGCATCGATTTTGAAATATCCATTAAACGCTCTTCGAAAAAGTAACAGGGCGAATGGCCAGTGGCCGATTTAATGGTATTACTCAAATGGGTGGGGTGGACATGAATCAGCTCGGCAAAATCCCTCACCTCGAACATTTCTGTAATGCGGCCTGATACCACATCATCAAGATGCTTATCTAATTCTTTTAAGAAATCGGCAGCAATTTCGTGTTGGCGGGCAAAAAACTTCTGTGGAATTTTCATCTCCTTGCAATTGGTATAAACAAATATAATATTGCGGCCAGCAAATCGGAAATTTGCTTTATTCTTAAAACTTTTATGACCTCCTGATTATTTTATTTTTTTACCGGTACCCAGCCAAATCAGGCTGTTTAAAATCATTTGGTTCTGGTTATCGTTTGCAAAAGTAAGCGAAAGGGCTTTGCTAGTGTTATCGTATTTATGTTCATAATCCATATCGTTGTGCCCCATGTTTACATAAACCATTTTGTAGTTTTTGTTACTCCACACTACCGGATAATAACCGTTGTGCCAAATTTCGTGTGCTTTAGGGCCTGTGCCCAGCGGGAAACTGGTAGAATCGATAGCTAGCAGGATTTGTATGTCGGGATTTTTACGCAGGTCGTTCTGCCACCTGTACCATTCGTTGGGCTGCGATTTAAAAGTTTGTGGCAGATTTTTGGTAACCGGGTGTTTCCTGTTTTCTACATGGAGTACAGCCGAAGTTGGTCGCCAGGTATTGCTGCCATAACCTCCCGAGCCTAAAAAGGTGTTGTGGTACCAACTCCAGTTTTGATCGAAAGCAGATTTGGCCAATGCAAAGGCCGAAAAATGAAAGCCCATCCAGCCGCCACCTTTTTCCATATATTTTTGGAAAGCTTCGCGTTGTTCTGGTTTTTCGGGGCGGGTATCCAGAAACAAAACTACCTGGTATTTAGCCAGAAAAGCTGCATTTAAATTATCCCAGTTGGCTGTAGAATCGTAACTGAAATGGTATTTGTCGGCCATTTTCGGAAACCACTTATTGGCTTCATGTACAAAGCTGATGTGTGCCAGATCGCTTTTTGCAGTATAAAACGCAATTACCCTGAATTTAGGTTTGAGCTGAGCATGTAGCATTACTGTGCCCAGCGCGATTAATAAAAAAGTAAGTATTGGTTTCTTGAAGCGATGCATTCGGCTAGATTATCTGTCTAAATTAAACAATGCATCCTTAAATTGAATGAATTGAAGCTGCTTATAAGACCAAATGTGGCCTCGTTAAGCGTTCAAACGATTGATAATTTTTGATTAGCTCATCTTGCATGTTTTTAAAATACGAAAGCCGCTGATCTTTAATCAACGGCTAAGAGTTTTGCAATTACAATTTAGTAAATGGTAAATCGAAAGTGCCCTCAGTAACATCTACTGATGTGTTGATCGTACCATCCTCGTTAGGTGCTTTAAATGCAAATGTTCCTTTTAATTTGTTACCCGCTTCACTTGTAATAACTAAAGTGCCACTTACAGCAGCAAATGAGCCGGTAGGACCTTGATCTTTCATGTAAACGCCGGTTCCATCGTTTGCCAAATCGTAAGTGCCCAGGCCTTTATACCCAATAACAGAAAGTATCAAGCGTTTATCGCCATTGATGGTTGTAATCGTGAGTAATTTACCAAGAGGAGAAGTTATAGATGATGCCTCGCCGGTAAAGCCAATTTTGGTTCCATCTATTTTAGCACTTAAATTATTGGTACTGTTATTGGTTTCGGGTAGTTTAACTGGCACCAGACTAATGCTAAACTGACCTTCGGTAATGGTTTTGCTTGCTAAAGCGGCTATGTTTTCTCCTTTAAATTCAAAAGTGCCCTTAATGTATTTATCAGCTAAGTAGCTGGTTACTTTAATGATTCCGGCCGAAGTACCATAATAAGCATCTTGCAAACCTGCAGGACCTTCCATGTAAGTTGCAATATTATTATCAACTACTTTATAGGTGCCTATACCTTTAAAATCATCGATGGTTAAGCCAAAGCCTTTTAAATCTTTGTTACCTATAATTTGAATGGTAGTTTTTTTATCCAAGGTGTAAAATTGTGCAGAGGCAAATGTGCATTGCAATAAATTGCCATCGATTTTGCCGCTCATGGTTGATAAATCCCATTCAGGGTGATAATCGATTTCTTTTTTACAGGATGAAGTAACGAAAAGGCAAAATACTGCCAGTAATGCGAATTTGAAAGCTAATTTCACGAAGGTTAATTTGAAAGGTTAATTAATTAAGTAGCAAAGATATAGAATTTAGCAACGTTATATGGGAAACACATGCAGTTTTTTAACAAACCTTTCGCGCTGGTACCAGTCGTTGTATACCAGTTCGATTTGCTTTACTTCGAAGGTTCCAAAATCAAAATCACGGTATTTTTCCAGGAGGTTTACCAGTGCAACCGGATTTTGCAATGGTTTTCGAAAGCGGACAATGGTGGCATGTGCCGTTTGGATAGCGTATCGCTTATCGATGCTTTGCTGTAAATCAGAATTTTTGAATGCAACTCTTAAATCGTCACGAATCTGGTTCAGCGTTTCTGTTAAAAAGCCCTGTATTAAAATGCACGATGGCGAAGCAGTAAGCCCTTTGAACTGAATTTTGAAACCTTTATGCCGGGCTAGAACCTCATGGACCAGGCTAACATAATCCTGTACATCAATATCATTTAAGTCGAAACCAACATAGCATGAAATGATGGACATTAAGGTAATGTGGATATCACTGTTGTGGTAAAAATACTGATCGGGCTCAATGGCTTTTACCTCAGCCAAAAACTCCTGAATTTGGGTATTTGTTGCCAAATCAGGTCTGATCACCAGGGTAATGCCCAGGCGCTTGTCAGTTTCATCATCAATTAACGGATCTATTTCGTATTTACCTACAGCAATTTTTGTAACAGCATCTCTGTAAAGTTTATTGTAGTGTTCGCTTAAATTCATTTTCTCTTGCATAAAAAAGTCGCAGGCTTTAGCCTGCGACTTAATATTATTTATGGTGTGCTTAGCTGTCTAAGATGGAAAAAACTAAGCTAACAAAGTTTTCCAGCTGGTGGCTTTACCAATAATATCACCTAAATCGGCAATGGCAATACGTTCTTGTTCCATACTGTCGCGGTGACGGATGGTTACGGTATTGTCTTCTAAACTCTGGTGATCTACCGTGATACAGAAAGGTGTACCTACTGCATCCTGACGGCGGTAGCGTTTACCGATTGCATCTTTTTCTTCATAAATACAGTTGAAATCGAATTTCAGTGCATCCATAATTTCGCGTGCTTTTTCTGGCAGACCATCTTTTTTCGTTAGCGGAAAAATAGCCACTTTATATGGAGCCAAAGCAGGGTGTAGGCGCAATAAAGTACGGCTATCCTGTTTATCTTCAGTGCTTAAATCCTGCTCTTCAAAAGCATTGATCATGGTTAGCAGGAACATGCGATCTAAACCAATTGAAGTTTCGATTACATAAGGAACGTAATTTCCATAAGGTTTACCTTCTTCATTTAAATCGTTATCGAAATATTGCATTTTCTTACCCGAATATTCTTGGTGTTGCGTTAAATCGAAATCGGTGCGGCTATGGATACCTTCAACCTCTTTAAATCCAAACGGGAATTCGAACTCGATATCGGTTGCGGCGTTAGCGTAGTGGGCCAGTTTAACGTGGTCGTGGTAGCGGTATTTCTCTGGCGCAGTACCCAAAGCCCTGTGCCATTTTAAACGTGCTTCTTTCCAGTATTCGAACCATTTTTTGTCTTCACCCGGACGAACGAAAAACTGCATTTCCATTTGCTCGAACTCACGCATACGCATAATAAACTGACGGGCGATTACCTCGTTTCTGAAAGCCTTACCAATTTGCGCAATACCGAAAGGAATTTTCATCCTGCCCGATTTTTGTACATTCAAGAAGTTTACAAAAATACCTTGTGCCGTTTCCGGACGAAGATACACTTCATCACTTCCTTCAGCCATGGCACCAAACTGGGTGCTAAACATCAGGTTAAACTGACGTACATCTGTCCAGTTAGAGGTTTTAGAAATTGGGCAGATTACTTTATAATTTACGATTAAATCTTTTAGCTGAGCCAGGTTTTCTGATTTAAGCGCCAGGTTCATTTCTACTTCCAGTGCTAAACCTTTTTTAACAAATCTCCAGCTTGCTTCTTCAACAAAAGGATATTTGGTATGATCTAAAATCGTTTCTTCATCTGTAAAACCCGGAACCCAGGCAGCCTGGCCTTCATCGCTTAAACCCAGTATTTCTTGTTGAAACGCTTTAAATTTAGCCCGGTTATCTTCGCTGAAGTTGGCTAATTCAGCATATAATTCATCAATTTTATTTTCTAATAACTGATCAGCACGGTAGCGTTTTTTCGAATCCTTGTTGTCAATCATCGGGTCGTTAAAACCATCTACGTGTCCGCTGGCTTTCCATACTTTAGGGTGCATAAAAATTGCAGAATCTATACCTACAATGTTTTCGTGCATTTGCACCATGGCTTTCCACCAGTAAGTTTTAATGTTGTTTTTCAACTCGGCACCCAATTGGCCATAGTCGTAAACGGCACTTAAACCGTCGTATATTTCGCTGCTCTGAAATACGAAACCGTATTCTTTAGCGTGTGAGATTACATTTTTAAATTGTTCGTCGTTATTCTTTTGAGCCATAATGGTGGCAAATATAATAAAAAGGTGGAGGGTTTAAAGGTATAAGGCTTAAGGTTTTTGATCAATGGTGAAGGAAGGGCAGATTTTACAATTTCTCCTCTTAATTTAGGTGTTTTAAGGTTTCAAATGCAAACGAAAGTATCTTGATCAGTCAGCTTACATACGTTATATCCCTTGTATGGTTCAAAATAATCAGCAAAGCAATAGTCGTGCTAGTCGGTTTCTGGGCTCCTGCTTTACTTCGTTACACTCGTGCCCGCTGCAATCAGGTTTAGGTGGCCAACATGGTAAAGCTATTTATGTTTTTTACTTTATCGCATAAAAAAACCGGTGCCGCTAAATAATTTTAACGGTACCGGTCTAATTGAGAGACTGTATTTTTTGCTTAGATGCTGATATCCCTTTCCTCTTCAACACCAAGCACACCATCAATTTTCTTAATATCTGCAATTTTATGATTACCCGGAACAATAAGGACTACACCAATTGAATTTAGGATTTCTACCTCTTGTATGCCTGTTTTCTTCAATGCGCTAACAACAGCATCCATGGCACCATCCTGTACAGATATTAACCATTTTGTTTTCATCGTATTATTTTTTCTATTGGGCCAATTGGATCGATAGGGAATCTTGGGTTAACCAAAATCGGAAGCTTATCAATCGGGAATTTAATTAATCTGGTTTTGGTTGGTGCCTGTACCAATCCGGCACCTACATCCCTGCCAGGTAAAGGTAAAGCTTTTGCAGTTGATGTTAATTTTCTCCATAAATTAATTCCCCTAAGGCCCGATGCCTGTGCCCATAGCGCAGCAATACCTGCAACATGTGGGGTAGCCATACTGGTACCGTTCCAACTGGCGTATTTGGTAGGTAATTTGGTTGATGAATATACGTTAACCCCTGGAGCAGCAATATCTACCGCACCATATGTTGGGTAAAGGCCGCCGTTAGAGAAAGCCGCAACGTTCATGTTTACATCTACCGCGCCTACAGCCATAATTGAAGGGCAGTTTGCAGGGTGCATTACCTGTTTTACAACACCTGGTCTGGCCGAATCATTTCCTGCTGCGGCAATAATTAAAGTGCCTTGCGCCAGTGCACGGGCAGCGGCAGTTTCGAACACGGCAGAATAACCTGCACCGGTTACAAAACCCCTTAACGACATGCTCACCACATCGCAACGGTTTGCAATAGCCCAATTTATACCGGCAAGAA
Source organism: Pedobacter sp. KBW01 (assembly GCF_003852395.1). Lineage (NCBI taxonomy): Bacteria > Pseudomonadati > Bacteroidota > Sphingobacteriia > Sphingobacteriales > Sphingobacteriaceae > Pedobacter > Pedobacter sp. KBW01. The sequence continues at coordinate 8,504 of NZ_QAJQ01000014.1, read as the reverse complement.
TGCCCCCGTCGCCACCAGAACCGCCATTGCTTAACACTTTTCCAATATAAATACTGGCTGCATAAGCAATACCATATCTTTCAGATGCTGCAGGAGAACTTAGCGGACCACAGGCTGTACCAGTACAGTGGGTACCATGGCCATGACCATCCTGGGTGCTTTCTCCACTGATAAAACTTTGGTGAACGATGGGACGACCAGCAAAATCAGGGTGGGTAAAATCGAAACCGGTATCTAATATGGCTACTTTAATACCAGCGCCATTGTAAGGATTGTATCTTAAAAAGCTGGTAGGTACAACATTGGTAGCTTTTAAGCCCCAGGTAGCACCAACCGATTCTACTTCAGCTTGTTGTTCCTGGTACTGGTAATCTTCAGTTTCGGCTCCAACCAATACGTTAGTTAATTGGTTTACGGCATCTCTATAGCCTTCTACATAATTTTGGGTGCTTTCTTCCAGCATACCGATGGCATAAACAACCCTTTCTTTTTCAACAATCATTTCGTTGTCGCCGAAACTGCTGATTGAATTTTCTGCTTTTGGTTTTTCGTTTACAATAGCAATGCCGAGCTTATCTAAAACAATACCGTCTGTTTTAGCCAGATCCTTATCGGTAAAAAACTCGTTTTCAAACTCTAATGAGCTTTTTAAATTCAGACCACTGATACTGTTGATCTGGTTAATCGAATCTGAAGTGTTCGATCCTTCTGGTAGCAGTACAAGGTATCTTCCGGTGTACTCTACTTTTTCTTCTTTTTTCAAGGTTTTTGACATGGTTTAAGGTTTTTAAATTTTGCCTACTCTGTTCAGGATTTTCGGCTTCTTCCTGTTTGTGTTTTTTGTTTAAAACACTAAGCCAAAGTTGGAACAGTTGCGACAGAAAAACCTTAGCTAAACCACTACAAATCAATCGTAAAAGCAACAAAATAAAACGCCGTAAAAACAACAGCAAAATATGGGGAAAACCCCATCTGCTTTAAACGAAAGTTTTATCACATTTGGGAATAAAGCTTAACTTTAATTAAAACTTAAAAATTATGGAAATGCAACATTTACCTATCTATGCTATAGTGTTTTTATGTGGGGCGCTGGCATACTATCTTTTACAAAAGTTAATTGATCTCTTAAACAGAGGTGAAAGGCGCGGAAAGCCCAATACCATGGATCCGGCAATCATTCAGCAAATGGTAGATAATTACCGGAATAACCACCTGGAAGCCATTAACAGGATAATGGAAATAAAAGATGCCCATTCGGTTTCGTTTGGCTTAAAAACCTTAAAGAAATTTATTGGCGATATTGAATTTTACGCTAAAAAAGTAGATCCGCGCATTGCAGATGGTGCACTTGGTATCCGTTTTTATTATGCTGCCTATCCAAAAGCGAACGAATGGAGTGGTTTTGAAAACGAAAAGGAAATTGGAAAAGATTATGCCCAAAGGCATACCCTGATTATGATCCCCACGTTAAAAAAGAAAGCCAGCAATGGTTCTTATCTCGATTATGATTTTAATCCTTTAGATAGAAGTACTTTCCCAATTAAAGAACGGAGCAAAGAGCAGCCCGTTACTTTAATGGCCATGAGTTCTGATAGCAGTGATGGTCAATCGCGCGAAGTAATGGCCCAAAATCATGGTCAACTTATTCCGCCAGCCGAAGCGGCTATTGAGATATATTAATGTTTTAAAAAGATGAACAGCTTCCAGAAGTTTTTAAGCGATAGCTTTCTTTGGCTCGAAGGAGGAACTGCAATTATTGCCTTATTATATTTGAGGGGGTTAAAAAAACAATATTGGCGGTTTTTTATCTATTACCTTGTTATTGTCTTTATCTGTGAAGCCATTGGGAAATGGGGGGGGGCGTATATTGGTTTCTCAAAAACTAAATATTATAACTACCTCGTTATTCCGCTTCAGTTTATATTTTTTTACTTGCTTTATGCAATAAAATCATTTAACAACAAAAAACTATTTGGGATACTTTCCTTACTGTATTTAATTTCATTTATTCCCAGCGAATTTTACTTTAAGGGAAGTAAAATAATCTTTTCGTTTAATTATACTTTCGGATCCCTTATTTTGATGGTCTTGGTGGTTATGGAATATTATAAGCAGATCACTTCGTCTGATATCGTTAATTTTATACGGAACAGGATGTTCTATGTTAATTTAGGGGTAACATTGTTTTACATAGGGACTTTGCCGTTTTGGACATTCTACTATTTATTGGTAAAATATCATCAAATCTGGGACATTTACTTTGGTTATTTCCTGATCTCGGGCATTGTAATGTATATCTTATTCTCAATTTCATTTATATGGGGAAAACAGAGCTCTTAATTACGATTATCCTTTTTAACCTGTTTTTTGTATTGTTTGTGGTAGCCATCATGGTTTATATCAAAAAATACAAAGAGCGGAAGAGAGAATATTTGAACGAAATAAAAATTGCCAACGAAATACACCAGAAAGAGCTTTTAAGTACCCAGTTAGAAATTCAACAGGCCACCATGCAGCAGATTGGTCGCGAGCTGCACGATAATATCGGACAAAAATTAACCCTGGTAAGTTTGTACACCCAGCAGCTTGTACACGAAAATAAAGTGCCGCAAGCCAGTAACCGGATAGAACAGATTTATCAGATTATTAACTCATCGCTGCAAGATTTGAGAAGTTTATCGAAAAACCTGACAAATGATAACATAAGTGAAAATGAAATTGTAACTTTAATACAGGAAGAAGTAGACCATATAAATGCTTTAAAAAAATGTAAGGTATCTTTTGAGCATGATTTTGAGCGCATAGATCTGGAGTTTGTGAAAAAGAACGTATTGTTAAGGATAACACAAGAGTTTCTTCAAAACAGTTTAAAACATGCACAATGCAGCAACATTAGCATTCAGTTAAAATCAGCTGCAGACACTTTTTTAATGCTAAAAATACAGGATGACGGAATGGGATTTGATTTGGATAACCTTACTTCTGACGGTATCGGATTAAAAAACATGAAAAAAAGAGCCGAAATTATCGGTGGAGAATTCAATTTAACAAGTAAACCAAACTTAGGCACCGCACTTAATATTATTTTAAATGGCCCGGCATGAAAAAGACAATAGTTATTGTTGATGATCATATCCTGATTGCCAAAGCACTTCAGGGCATTATCGATAATTTCAAAGATTTTGAGGTTATTTATGTTTGCGAAAACGGAATGGAGCTGATTAAAAACTTCGAAAACAGCAACAAAATCCCCGATATTTTACTACTGGATATCAGTATGCCCGTTATGGATGGCTTTGAAACCGTAACCTGGGTAACGGCAAACCATCCTGAAGTAAAAGTAATGGCCCTGAGCATGCAGGGAGAAGAAAAAAGTGTAATAAAAATGGTAAGCAATGGTGCAAAAGGTTATTTGCTCAAAAATGCGCACCCGGTTGAACTCGAAAATGCGCTGACCAAATTAAATATCAATGGATTTTTTTATCCGGATTGGGCATCAAAAATTATCTTCTCCAGTCTCAATAAAACGAAAGAGGTGGAAATCAAAATTTCAGAGCGGGAAAAAGAATTTTTAAAATACACCGTTACTGAGCTTAATTACAAAGAAATAGCCGATAAAATGTTTTGCAGTCCCCGCACTGTTGAAAGTTACCGCGATCAGCTATGTGAAAAACTGGAACTCAAAACCCGTGTTGGCCTGGCCGTTTTTGCCATTAAGAATGGATTTGCATGAACTGGTTAACTGTTTAAACTGTAAAATTGGTAAATGAGAAATAGCATACAGTTAACCGATTAACCAGCTAAGCACTTAACAACAATTCCATTTTACCTCTTCCATCTTCCATTTTTTCCTACTTTTGAACCATGAAATTTCATCATTTGCTATTTGTGGTTATTGTTGCGCTTTTTGCTTCATGCAAACCTGAAGAAAAAAAGCATCAGTACATTAAGTTTAATACAACAAACGATTTATATCAATTCTTAAACTGGTCGCCCGAACGCCGTTTTCCATTAATCAGTGCTCATCGTGGTGGTCCAATGCCAGGCTACCCTGAAAATTGCATCGAAACTTTTGCCAATGCCACTACTTATAACCCCATGGTTATTGAGTTTGATATTGCTTACAGTAAAGATTCTGTGATGGTAATTATGCACGATGATAACCTCGACAGGACTTCTACAGGTAAGGGGCCGATTGGCAATTACACTTACGAGGAACTGAAGGCATTTAACCTAAAAGATGATTCGGGGAAAGAAACAAAATTTAAAATCCCAACATTAGATAGTGTATTAACCTGGAGCAAGGGGAAAGTATTGTTAACGATCGATTTAAAAAAAGGGGTATCTTACGCCAAAGTAATCGAAAAAGTAAGGCAATATAAAGTAGAAAGCAATTCGATTATCATTACCTACACCGCCAACCAGGCTCAGGAAGTGCATCGTTTGGCTCCCGAACTAATGATTTCTGCTTCCGTACAGAAGAAAGCAGAATTGAAGCGGTTAAATAGTATGGGGATTCCCAACAACCGGATTGTGGCTTTTGTTGGAGTTGCAGCGCCCGATAAAGCGTTGTACCAATACCTGCACAACAAAGGTATCACAACGATTTTAGGCACTATGGGCAATATCGATAAAAGTTCGCTTGCAAACCCGGCTAAAATGGTTTATTATCACCTCAATAACAATGGTGCTGATATTTTATCATCAGATAACATCGGACAAGCCGCAGAACAATTGGATAAATTGAGGTACAATAAAAAGTTAAGTTCATTACATACATACTAATAACAGATAAAAAGAGCATTGATTGACTAATAAGTAAGATGAAAAATCTGTGTTTATCTGTGGCAAAAAATAAAAAATGAGTATTTCAGTTAAAAACCTTTCCAGGCATTACGATAAACAAAAAGCAGTCGATTCGATTAGTTTTGAAGCTAGCCCGGGCCGTATCCTTGGTTTTCTGGGACCAAATGGTGCGGGTAAATCTACTACCATGCGCATGCTTACAGGTTATCTGGAGCCAACCTCAGGAACAGCAGAAATATCAGGCAAGAACATTTTAACAGAGGCTATCGCTGCAAAAAAACATGTAGGTTACCTTCCTGAAAACACGCCACTCTATGCCGATATGTATGTTAAGGAGTTTTTGAATTTTGTTGGGCAAACCTATGGCTTAACAAACCTGGTCACAAGAGTAGATGAGGTGGTTAAAATGGTAGGACTAACACCCGAACAGCATAAAAAAATCGGTATGCTATCAAAAGGGTACCGCCAACGTGTGGGCCTAGCACAGGCCATTATTCACAATCCGGAAGTTTTAATTCTTGATGAACCTACTTCTGGCCTAGATCCAAATCAATTGGTAGATATCAGATTGCTCATTAAATCGCTTGGGGCTGCTAAAACCGTGGTTATTTCTACACACATTATGCAGGAGGTAGAAGCCATTTGCGATGATATCATCATTATAAATAAAGGAAAAATTGTTGCCAACGATTCGCTGGAAGGAATAAAGAAAACATACGGAGGCCTTTCGTTAGAAGATATTTTTAGAAAACTTACCGCTTAATTTCATGCTTGTAACCAAAATCAAACTAACTTTAATTATAGCTCTGGGCTTAATCCCTGCATTGTTAAAGGCTCAAAATATCGCTAATATTGGCATTGGCGGCGAAATCGGATTACCTTCCGGCAACTTCGCAGGCGTATCAGCAGTTGGGCTGGGGGCATCTGTAAAGGCTGATTTGCCTGCTGCAACTAATTTGGCCTTGAGTTTAAATGCAGGTTATATCAACTTTTTCGGTCGTAGTAACCAGGTTCTTCAGGTTCAGGATTTAAGCTACGCACCTGTAAAAGCAGGTTTAAAGTATTGGTTAAGTGAAGGCTTCTATGCTGAAGGTCAGCTGGGCGCTGCTTTGCCGCTAAGTAACGGACTAAAAACATTATTGGCCTGGTCGCCGGGTATAGGCACCCAATTTAAATTATCAGGAGAAAATAAACTCGATTTGGGCATCAGGTACGAAGGCTGGACAGGTAAGCGCGATAGCAATCTGATTGGGACGAATACGGTTAATACCAAAGGCTTTGCAGGGCTCAGATTCGCTTATGTTTTTGGTCTTTAAGCTGGTATAACCAGGCCCATTTTCCCTAAAAATATACAGTATTTTTTAATTAGTTAACCTAATTACAACTTTTTAGAGTAAAAATTGATTTATCTCAATGTTTTGTTAATCAGTTGTTTGTGTTCTGTTTTTCGCTTTTTTGAAATTGTTTGTAACGTTTTTGGCGTAATTATTGTCCATAAATGCAAAATAATTAACGAACACATAATCTAAAAAACACATGAAAAAGTTATTACTTTCTTTAGTAATGGTTGCAGGCTTAGGCTTTGCAGCTTCAGCTCAAACAGAAGGAGCAGTAAACAAAATTAGCGTAGGACCAGATTTCTTATTGCCTGTGGGCGATAATACTAACGGCATCAGCTTAGGTTACGGTGGTTCTGTAATGGGTGAGTTTAATGTAGCTAAGTCATTAAATTTAACTGTTTCAGGCGGGTACATTTCAATGGCTCCGGAAAAATTCCTTAAAGATCTAGGCGCAACAAATTCAGGCGTTGTTCCTTTAAAAGCAGGCGCTAAATATTATTTTGGCGGTAACTTTTACGGAGCGGGCGAGCTAGGTGCTGCTATTTTTACAGAAAAAAACTCAGGTACTGCATTCTCTTACGCACCAACTATTGGTGCTTCGTTTTCTGTTGCAGATAAATCAAGTATTGATTTAGGTGTACGTTACGAAGGATGGTCAAAAAACAGCACTACACTGTCATTTGTAGGTATCCGCGCTGCTTTTGCATTCGGTTTATAGTAAGAACCTTTAACGCATTTAAAAGCCCCCAAGCAATTGGAGGCTTTTTTGTTTACAGAAATTTATTGTTTCAAATATTTTAACTATCAAATTAGTTTATTTATCATTGTAGCGTTTTATTTGTCAATCAGGCAGGTACACGGAAAATAAAAACAATTCTAATAAACTTTCTCAAAAAACTGATGAAAAAACTCGTATTATCTTTATTAACAGTTGCAGCATTAAGTACTGCAGCTTTAGCTCAAAGTACTCCGGTTAAATTTGGTTTAAAAGCAGGCTTGGCTTTTCCAAATATGACTTTCTCGGCAGGTAGTGCATCATTTAGTTATGGCACAAAAACCTCTTATTACGTAGGAGGAACCGTAGAGTTCCAATTATCTGATCTGGTTTCTATTCAACCCGGATTAACTTTTATCGATAAAGGAACAAAAATTAACAGCAGCAGTTTTGGTTTTGATAACGACGACTTTCTTACCGATGTGAATGCCACTATAAACTTCAAATATCTTGAGGTACCCGTTAATGCCCTTGTAAATTTCAAAGTTGCCAATTCGGGTAAGTTATTTGTTGGCGCAGGCCCTTATTTTGCTTATGCTTTAAGCGCTAATGCTAAAATGGGATCAGAAAAAGAGAAAATCGAATTCGAAGATTCGGGCTTTAAACGTACCGATTTCGGATTAAATTTCCTTGCAGGTTTTCAGTTAAATAATGGTTTAAATGTTCATGCCGGCTATGGCCTGGGCTTAAGCAATATGGCTAACGACGAAGAAGCCCAAGATTTTGATGCGTCAATCAAAAATAAAGTATTTACAGTTGGTCTGGGGTTTTCTTTCTAGTTTAATTAAGAATGAAATAAAAGGCTTGATGTAAATCGGGCAAGTATATAGCGCTCAAAAAAATCAGATGAAAAAAATAATATTATCATTATTAACGGTTGCTGCATTAAGTACAGTAGCTTTAGCTCAAACAAACAATTCAACTAAAATAGGCGTTAAGGCAGGAGTTACGTTTCCAACTTTTGGTACTTCAGGTACCGAAAATGAAGATGATAACTGGAAAATAAATACCTCTTTTTATGTAGGCGGTACAGTCGACTTTCAAATCTCAGAAAGGTTTTCGATCCAACCAGGCTTATCTTTGATTGGTAAAGGAGGTAAAGGCGATTATTATGAGCACAATGGTGAGCCTAATAATTTAATTGCCTTCAGAGGAACTGCAAAACTAAGTATGCTATATTTGGAATTGCCTGTAAATGCTATTGTTAATTTCGAAACGGGCAATGGTAAAATTTTTATTGGCGCTGGTCCATATTATGCAACAGCCATAAGCGGTAAAACAAAAACAACAGGTATTTTAACGGCAGGAACCTCATCTCTTACCACTTCGACAAATGAAGATATTAAATTTGGTAAAGATGGAACCATGAAGCGTGGAGAGTTTGGCGTTAATTTCTTAGCAGGTTATCAATTAAGTAATGGTTTTAATATCCATGCTGGTTACGGTTTAGGTTTGAGTAACCTCGATTATTCTGATACTCGGGTATCGAAGGTTACAAACCGTGTATTATCGGTTGGTCTGGGTTTTTCTTTTTAAACTTACAACATTAAAAAGCCTCCCTAATTTGCACTGCCCCCAAAAAG